>CAYHNT010000001.1:0-114915 GCA_964358055.1 uncultured archaeon
GGGGAGCGGAGTCGGCATGGGACGGGTCGGGCCGGGAATGATGAATGAGACGAATTGGACTTCGCTCGGTAAAAGTGCGATGGGAATGATGCTTCCTGAAAATAACCATGCGAGCGTCATGAGTGCGCGTCGAAAGCCCCATGTTTCTTCAAACCAGAATGCGAGTAATCCTGTGCAGTGGTAGAGTTGGAATACGGCCAGGCTTCCCACAATGGATAATCCTAATCCAAAAATGAATCGGTCCAATGGGAGAAGGGTTCCGGTGAGGATGAATCCGACTGCGTACGCAAGGGGAATTGCCACAAGGGCGCGAGCGGCGAATTTTCCGCATTGCCGGGCAAGTCGCACGCCAAAATAGTTGAGGGGTCGTGTGACATAGGTGAATATTTCGCCTTTCTTTATTTCTTCTTCCACCTCAAAACTTTCTCCTAATCCTTCGCCCATTTTTCGGTACATGAATGCGAGTGATAGATAGCTGAGGAGTGAAAGAAAGGTCATTCCAACAAAATCCGGTTGTTGTGCGTAGATATGTCCGTACACCACGTAGTAAATAATCAACGTGAGGGGAAAGCTGATCCAATTTCCCAGTATATCCAATGGATACGCGAGACGTTCGTGCAATTGGAGTCGCACGATGTGAATATACGCACCGTTAACCGCCGTACGACTCATAGCGAGACACTCCTTTTTTCCAGATGAATAAAAATAAACTTGCGTTGATGGCTAACACGATTAATTCCAATCCAATGTAGGGGATTAATTCAACAAATGAAATGGTTCCCATACTCACGAGTGCTGGGATGGTGGCGGCGAAAAGGAAGGATGAATGAACTTAGTGTTTGAATAAATCCCGGGAATAGTGTGATAGGATACGAGTCGAACTCCCAAAAGGCTTCTGAAATATACTCGAATAAGTGGATGCGTCCATACCAGAAAGCCAGTGATCCGAGGAAGAGTCCAAAAAAGGCCGTGATAAGAGAAGCGAGGAACACCATAAGCATGAGGAGCGGGAAAACGGGGGTAAACACGGGTACGCCTAAAACGAAATGTGCAATAGCTAGGGCCCCAAATCCATTAATCCATCGCCCTACGGCAAAGAAAGAGTGTTCTCCCATGAGCACGAACCAGGGCTGGATGGGCCGGCACAAGTATTTGTCGATTCCCCCTCTCGTAATCTCGTTCTCAATATGGTGCACCCCGGCTGCGAAGGTAAGAAAGAAGGAGATGAAGAGTTGCTGGAAGGCATAGAGCACAAGCAGCCCCGTCAAGTCCCATCCCGGAATGCTTCCCTGGGCCCCAAAAATGGCCTTCCAAAAATAGAAGAATACCGCGAACTCGATAAATCGTACGAGGGTATCGGAAATGAAATTGATTCGATACTCCAACGTATGAAGGGCATTCAGCCGCAGGAGTTCGTACATCACATTAATGTTTTTTCTCAGGTTGAGCATAGATTCTCCGGATGATTTCATCGAGTGCGGGCTCGTATACTTCCAAGCGTGTAATGTCCGCGGCCTCGTAAATGGTATCCAACACCGGGCGAATTCCATGGTGTTTCGTATCGATGGTGAGTGTGAAGGAGTGTCCGTTCTGTACAATGCGGTGTTTTTCGATTAACTGGACAAATTTTTCCTTGTTTTTTATTTTTTCCAATTCGAAATGAATGTGGTTTTCTTGGAAGAATTCTTTGCGCAGTCCATGCACGTCTCCTTCGTAAATTATTTTTCCCTCGTTAAGTATGAGGATGCGCGTGGCTAGCTCTTCAATGTCTTGCATGTCATGGGTGGTTAGAATAACTGTGGTTTTTTCCTTCTCATTAATTTCCCGTATGGCTTCGCGCATGCGTTGTTTTGCAACCACGTCTAATCCAATGGTGGGTTCGTCCAGGAATAGAATCTCGGGCTTGTGAATCAGCGCCGCAACTAATTCACAGCGCATGCGCTGCCCTAAGGAGAGTTTTCTCGTGGGGGTGTGCATGAAGTTTTCGATTTCAAACAAGAGAACCAGGTAATTCAGTCGCGTCTCATATTCTTCTTTGGTCATTTCGTATATTTCTTTATACAATCGAAAGCACTCATACGGTGCCACGTCCCACCAGAGTAATGATTTTTGTCCGAAAACTACTCCAATGCGTTTGGTATAGGTTTCGCGTTCTTCCCAGGGAACGTGTCCTAGCACGTTGACTTTTCCCTGGGTGGGGGTGATAATTCCGGTGAGTATTTTGATGGTGGTGCTTTTTCCGCTTCCATTGGGGCCGATGTATCCTAGTATTTCTCCCTGTTGGACGGAAAATGAAACGTTGTGTAATGCGGTGAGTATTTTGGTTTTAGCCGTGAGCTTTCCAATCAGTCCCGTTTTCTTTTCAGGAATTTTGAATTCTTTCGTTACGTGCTGAAAGGAGATTGCGACGTTTGACATGGGGCTCACTACGCGTATTGTGCCCCGGTTTCCTATTAAATCCATTCTCTGAAACCAAACAGATTCAACTTCCTGGTTGTTTTCTCTTTAACCGTAGCTATATTACTCACTGATCAAGCCTTTGATTCAGGGGCGGGTTATTTAGGAGAAGGGGAGAGTGAGCCTATTTCCCTCCGACCAAAATATTCTCCTTCTCTTCCTCGCCTTAAGGAAAAAGAATGAACCTCAAAGATCAAGCATTAGTAATTGCTATCCGTGCTTTTGAGAACTTGGGTTTTATGGAGTGGCATGCCCGCGTATTGCGCGAGCTCACCGTGATGCCCCTTCCCATAAAAGAGGTGGCTCGTAGAGCTGGAATGTATCAGTATCATGTGCGAGGGGTACTACAGGATTTGCTTGCCCTTCAATTGATTGAATACACGCGTCATGGGATTCAATTGGTGGATGATTGGGAGATGTTGTTGCAATTAGTGGATTGTTGTGAAGGGAACGCGAAAAAGCATTGTTATGATTGGGAAGCTGCATTTGAAATTTCCACTCCTAAAGTGGTGGCATTGAAGAAGAAATACGAGTTTGATGGGTGATATTTTTGCCTGTTCGTGTTGTTTTTGTCGATCCTTCTCTTGTGGAGTCACTGCGAAAATTAGAGGAGGGCACATTTGAGGAAAAACGGTTAGCCAAATGGATACGTCACGCGATTGACTGTGTGTCCCTGGACCCACAATATGGAACCAAGGTTCCGTCGAAGGTGTGGCCCAAGGAGTACGTTCAGGAGTATAAAATTACCAATTTGTGGAAGGTGGATTTTCCAATGGGGTGGCGAATGATGTATACTTTGCGGAATGAGGAGTTGGACATATTGAGTATTATCTTAGAGTGGTTTAATCATCCGCATTACGAACGCCGGCACGGGTATTAGGGGCTGCATCCACTAAAAGTCCTTTTTTGTATCGTTCCAATAATGGCCCCTCTAGTTGAGTCCAAAAGGGATGGTGGTCTCTCTTATCAAACATGATTTTGTGAGAGTATTCGAGATAATCCAGGACTGTTAAATAGGTCTTCCACATCACTTTTTTGGGGAGTTTTTGCCACAATTGGCGGATGGAATAGTCTCCTCCCGATTTTCGAATGGCATCTTCTATCATAAGCACGGTATCCAATCGTGGATAGCGGTCGATGGGGTGTTTGAATATTTGCTCGGTTGCGCGTGCTTTGACCATGCAGATATTGTATATCAATTGATATATAACCTTTTCTTCAATTTTTGGACCCTAAATATTTTTCGAGTATTTTTTCCGGTCCTTCTTTTTGAACGATTTCCCATGCTCGCGCATATGGTTGGTTACTTTGGGCTTTTTGGATATCCCATTCCATACGGTGTTCGCCTCGCTTGGTTTTGTAAATCAATACATGTACTGCGTGAACTAAAATATGAACATACGTTCGAAATGGTTCTGGCGCATAATCTTTTTCGAGTAATTTTAGTGCTTCGCTGTATCGCGGATGTTCAATTAATGCATTATGGATTAACTCGTGTGTTAAATCGTCGATTAAGTGGTCAATATCTCGGACCTTTCCGCGTTCCCAGCAAAGTGAAAGTGTTAACGGTCGAGAAAATACGCCAATGCTGAGACTGACCATCCATACTTCAATTTCCTTTCTACTCCATTCAATTCCTAATATTCGTGTTATATCTCGTAAATATTCTTGAAATAATTGTTTCCGTGCGCGAATTTTATTGACGCTTTGCAGAAATTGTTCTTCATTTATTTTTGGAGGTTTTGTGAGTCTAAAGTCCCACCACTTACCTTCATAAACGGGGCTAGTGTAGAATTTTATTTCCGGGATGCGCGTCATGCTATTATCTAAAATGGGATTGAATTAAAATCCCGCGTTCTCCAATCGTTCAAATGCTTCTTTTATTTTTTCTTTTTTAGTGGCATAGGAGATGCGTACGAATCCTTCTCCTTTTTTTCCGAATTCGTTTCCGGGGACCATCAGCACTTTGGCTTTTTTGAGCATGGAGTGAACGAATTCCGAGGATTTTTGCTTGTTTGTGATGCGTGGAAACACATAGAATGCTCCTTCCGGATTCACTTCCACGTGTAAAGAGGGAGTGTTTTTCAATAAGTTGAGTGTGAGCTTTCTTCTTTCATCATACGATCGGCGCATTTTCTCGGTGTAGGATTTTTTCATGCGCAATGCCGCGAGTGCGCCGTATTGGTTCGCGGTGCTGGCAGCCAAGCTGGTGAATATGTGTATTTTGCTTATTTCGCGTACGAGTTCAGGATGCCCTGCCACGTATCCTAGTCGAAAGCCTGGCATGGCGTAGGATTTGGAAAACGAATGGCAGGTGAGTACGTGGTCGTGCATGCCGTTTAACGATGCCATGCTTACGTGTTTGCTTTTGCCGAATACGAACTTTTCATATGCCTCATCCGAGAACACAATCAGGTCGTGCTCCACGGCAATATCCGCAATGTCTTCGAGCACTTTCTTGGACAATACGGTTCCTGTAGGATTAGAGGGCGTGTTAAGAATAATGGCCTTGGTTCGATTGGTTATTTTTTCTTCCAAGTCTTCCGGGTGGATTTGAAACCCGTCCTTGTCGGTGAGGTTGTAAGGTAAGGGTTCTCCCGTCACTAAATCCACCATGGGTTCATAGGCTAAAAATGAAGGATTGGGCACCAGCACCTCTTCTCCTGCATCCACGATGCTCAATAATCCCATCAATAGGGCTTCCGTGCTTCCTGCAGTCACACACACTTGATGATCAGGGTCATCGAGTGTAATGTGGTTTTCTTTCTTGAGTTTTCGTGCGATTTCCTCACGTAATTCTTTCAAACCGGGGATTGCGGAGTAGTGTGTTTTTCCATTCTTTAGTGCGTTGATCGTCGCGTTGACAATGGGTGCGGGCGCATCAAAATCAGGTTCTCCGGGTCCCAACGAAACCACGTCGTGGTCTTCTTTGGCCACGCGCATGATCTCTTCAAATTCGGAATCGGGCAGTTCCTCTACGCGCTTGGAAAGGATGTGCTGCCATCGCGGCTTTCGGTTGCTTCTTTTTCCGTGGAGGAAGTGGTGCATGCTTGGAGGAATTTTGTTTTCCTATTTAAGGGTCGCGCTTGCTAGAAGTGGGGGATCCAGTACGTGGGTTTTTGGGCCATGATTTCTTCTTCCGTATGGCTTCCGGTTCCCACTCCAATGGAGTCCATTTGTGCGGCGCGTGCGGCCAGAATGTCATTGGGCGTGTCTCCCACCACGATGCAATCCTTTCGTGTAAGGGAGGGGTCTTTTTTCACTGCTTTTTCGAATGCGATTTCAAGCATTTGGCTTCGCTGCTTTATTTTTTTTCCATGATAAAGGTCATCAGAGAAAATGGTTTCGTCCAAGTAAGGGAGGAGTTTGGTTTGCTCAAGTATGTGTGTGGACATCTTGCGTGTTCCTCCAGTGATGGTCATGATTGTCTTGTGGTCTTTTTTCAGTTTGGTAAGAAGTGGAGTCACGCCGGGAATCACGTTTCCGGTTGCGATTTCATGTGCGCGTGCAGCTATTTTTTCAAAGTGATAATCCACAATATTATGAATCATTTTTTCGTCGTGAGTAATTTTATTTTCCGTGAGAAAATTGCGCGCCATTTCATGGGTGGGCACTCCAAAGTGTTTAGATACTTCCCTATTATTTCGTGGTTTGATTCCCGCGTGCTCATGGTACGCGTCCGCGAGGATGTCGATGTGCATTTGGAGAATGTTCACGAGCGTCCCGTCAATGTCAAACAGGATGAGTTTCTTGGATCCAAAAACAGCACGATAATCAAACGTCATACTGATTATTTTTTCCTGCCACGCACTTAAAAATCGGACTATTCGATGATGCGCACGTCCACGGCTTCTACTTTGGTGGATGTGGCAATCACGGGATTCAAATCCAATTCTTTTATTTTCTCCCCACTCATGAGTTGTGAAACACCTTTAAGTATTTTTTTCAAATCCGTAAAATTGATTCCTTTTTGTCCGCGCGTCCCCATGAGTATGGGGTAAATTTTCAGCTCGTGAATCATTTCTTCCATATCAGTATCCGAGAGTGGGGCAATACGTATGCTCGCGTCCTTGAATACTTCCGTGTACACGCCGCCCATTCCTAATAGTACTGTAGGGCCAAACTGCGAGTCCATTTTTCCACCCACAATTAACTCGATTCCCTTTCGCATGGGCTGCACCACCACATATTCGCAACCATTAATCTTTTTCATTGTCTTGAATGCGCTTTGTGCCTCGTTTTCATTTTGAATGTTGAGCTTCACTCCCCCCACATCTGTTTTGTGGATGAGTTTTTTTCCAATGGCCTTCATGGCCCATGGGAAGGGGATTTTTTTACTGGTTGAGTGTAATTGTTTTTCGTTTTTTATTCCCGTGCTGGGGGCAAATGGTATGTGCATGCGTTGGACTTTCTTCATGGACTGGATGAAGTCCTGTTGAACATGAGTTGTTTTTGCTTCGAGCATGATGGTTTCATTCTTTTTTGGTTTATAATTTCACCTGAGTCTACGTCGCTGTCTCCAGGAGCGTTGGCTGTGGATGATGTATTTTTTTGTTTTCTGAATAGCCTCCTCTATCGTGGGCTTGGGCCATAAGGTGATGCCACGTTTGTCATAGTGGCGTTCCCTCGAGGGGTTGTCATCCATGGTGGATGTGAAATGAAAGCGAGGGTGTTTTTTCTGGAGCTCCTTGAGTACGACAAGTTCGGCCAGGGAGCCGAGTCCGGTGTCGCGAAAGGGTGTTTGTGATACGCCGCCGGGCTCAAACCAGGGAGCGGCGATGTCATGGGAGCGGTGGCTGATTTGGTAGGTGACTCGTCCTATCGTTTGACCATTCTTGTATCCTAATATTGCGATGCGCTGGCGAATAGCGGGATTAGAGGCAAACAGGATGCCCTTCTGTTGCATTCCTCGCACGCGATGCCCAATAAGGGTGGTGTATCCCACGTTTTCACTGCGGGTTGCTTCTTCTCCTATGGTGTAATAGTAGATGGCATTCGGAACGAGGAGGATTCCAATCGGGGAACGGGTGGCCATATGGTCCTGGGGGTTTTCTTGGATTTAAACCCTATTTGGGGGAACCTTTTTCCTTGCATTTGGGCCCCCTTTTATAAAGGCCTTGTCCCCCTATTTGATAGAAACTAAGCATTATTGAGTGTTTTTTCGTTCCCGTTTTGACCCAGTCGGGGTCTCGTATTAGGTGGGTGCACGCTTGTGCCCGGAACGTTACGAAAAATCCCAGATGCAGGATTTAGTGAAAAAAAACTATGAGTAATTATACGTTAACCGTGCATGGTGCCGGTAAAGAAATTGGCCGTTCATCCTTTGTGTTGAATGCCGAGAATGAAAACATTTTGATGGACTATGGTGTAAAGTTTACGCCTGAAGAAACGGCCTATCCGTTTCCCATCAAGGGAAAGCTAGACGCGACTATTTTGTCGCACGCCCACTTCGACCACTCGGGTTTCATTCCGCATTTGTTTGTGAACAACCCCAATCCCATCTTCACAACCAAGCCTACGCTTGAGTTGAGTAAGATGTTGTGGGCCGATTCGTTGAAGATTGCCGCCCAGGAAGGAGAGATTCCTCCTTACAATCAGTCGCATATTGCGGCAACAGAGACAAGTACGATTGGCACGCACTTTCGTAAGCCCATTGATATTACCAAGAATGCCCGTCTCGAATTTTTCGATGCCGGACACATCTTAGGGAGTGCGATGGTGAAGGTGGATGTGAAAAATAAGACTTTTTTGTATTCGGGAGACTTCATGGTCCCTCCGATTCGCCTACACAATGGTGCGGAGATCAAGAAGATTGGTAAAGTGGATTATTTGATGATGGAATCCACGTACGGTAATCGTGTCCATCCCAATCGTGAGAAAGTGATTCACGAATTTGTCGCGAAAATTAGGGAAACCTTGGATCGCGGTGGACACTGTGTGATTGCAGCGTTTGCGATTGGCCGCTCACAAGAAATTTTGGACATTTTGTTCGAATACGGAGTAGACGCACCCGTGTTTGTGGATGGAATGGCACGTAAGGCAACGGAAATTTATCATCAGTTTCCCCAATACAATAGCAAGCCTAAGGTTGTGCAGCGAATGTTGGAACAATTAAACTTTGTTCAGCATCCGGGTATTCGTAAGCAAACGCTGAAACAGCCTTCGGTGATTGTCACGACTGCCGGAATGTTGGAAGGCGGTCCCGTCATGTTCTATTTGGACAAGCTTCACGCGGATGAGCGAAACAGTTTGCTCATCACGGGATACCAGGTTCAAGGAACTAAAGGACGAACGTTGTTGGAAACGGGTAAAATTGAATTGGACCACGGTGTCGTGGAACCTAAGATGGAAATCCAGCGATTTGATTTTTCCGCACACTCGGGAAAGGATTCGTTAATGGAAACCATCAATACGCTCTCGCCTGAACACCTCATCCTCATTCACGGGGACGAGAAGATCAGCGGACAGTTTACGCAAGAGTTGCGCGAACAGGGATTCAAGGTAAGCAATCCTGGAGTGGGAGAGACGGTCACCCTGTAAAAGGGATGATTTTTTCTCTTTCATTACCTAAAAGGTATCTCCCATGGCATCCAAGCACACCTCCCATTCCATGTGCCCAAAATGTGGCACGAAAGAGGGGGCATTCGTGGGAGTATTTTGTCAATCCTGTTTCCTGAAGGACCATCCTAAACTGATTGAGATTCCATCCAAGCTTGAAATAGAAAAATGCAATCGCTGCGGGAAAGTCCGTGTGCAAGGACAATGGAAAGAATGGGATGATGATTCGGTTCACCGTTGGATTAAGGAAAAAGTAAAAGCAAAAGGAATGCACGACGTTTCCATTCAACTCGAAATGACCCCGCATCCAAAGGAAGAGAAGGAGTTTCGTGTGAAAATAGCAGTGGATGGAGAAATCGAGCATTCGAAAGTGGATTTGGTTTTGCATTCCATCTTATTTATTCGCAATACTATTTGCAATGATGACATGCTCATTTCGAGCGATTATTATGAGGCCATTATTCAAGTTCGTTTCCCCGATCGTACCGTTGAACGCGTACGTTCGTTGCAAGATGAATTAGTCAAGGCACTTGCTCCTATTCAGAAGCTCGATTCGAAAGCAGTTGTAGTGAATTGGGCCTTGCAAACCAATGGTTTTGATGCCTGGATTGTTTCCAGTAAGGCTGCTAAGGCTGCGGCTGTTTATCTTTCACGCCAACACAAGGGAACGATTTCGGTTTCAAACAAACAAATCGGATTGGATACGCACACGAGTAAAACGAAGTATCGTTTTACGTATTTGGTTCGTTTGCCTGAACAAAAAGTAGAAAAAACCGAAAGCGATTAGCTTTCCATTCCTTTCATTACTTCATTTATTTTATCTATGGGTTTTTGTGTGACAATGAGTGGTATTTTTTCGTTCTCTGCGATTCGTTTCGCAATCGGATCTACTTTTTGGCAGCCGTGCAATACGACAACCGATGGTCGCATGTCGGTGGCGAATCTTCCTACTTTCACTGCAATCATGGGGCTTCTTCCATTTTCTACTTGGGTGAAAATAAGCGCACGCTCGGGTGTTTTTCCATACATTTGTAAATACTCATGCACGGGCGTGTCCAAAATAACTTTCAAGGAGTCAATGACCGTGTACCCGTACAAGTTGATTTCTTTCAATCGTAAAGGGTTTGCAATGCATTCGCCTTCAATTTTCTCCATGAACTCTCTCCCGCTAATTCCGCTGGTGAATTCGTGAATGTCAAATACTTTTTCTTTGACTCCCTCTTCGCGTGATAATTGGTGCGTGACTTTGGCTCCTCTTCCTTTATCGATTTCAATAAGCGCTTCAACCAAACGATTGATGACGGCAATTCCGGGGCTTTTACGTCTTCCCCCTTCGTAGTCGGAAATGGTCGAGGAAGAGACGTGCAAAAACTCGGCTAATTCGGTCTGGGAGATGCCAAATATTTCTCTCCACTTCTTCATCGACCCACCGGGGTCTTTGGATAGGGTTATTTCGCCGGCTATCGTAACTTTCAATTGGTCCATGCTCGGAACATCGGTAAACGTCTATTTAAATCTACGTCAAAAAGCGTGGAGGGGTTACGTCAATGAGGTGCGGACTATCAGCATAGTTGGCGGAACACCGACGATTAGGTTTTTAGGGTAGTGGTAGTGGGTAAGTCCAAAGGGAAAAGTGTACCTTGAGGTGCACGCCAAAAAAGCCCTTTGGGTCCACATCTTATTTCCACAGTCGTTTGGCTGTTTTAATTCGTTTTTCAATCAGTTCGTAGACGGGTATAATTTTGCAAATGTTTTCCCATCGGGTGTTCTACACTGTTCAGGATAGGATTCCATGATGGGATATCCTGCGGCAGCGCAATCCTCGAATGAATCAATGTCATTGACTCCTGGAATAATCTGTGTTACCGTTTGCCCATTCGGCCACACGCACTTGGCGGGGTACGTTTTGAGAATGGGGTTTCCTGCAGCCGCACAGTCTTCATAAGGGGTGTTATACGTCGTCGTTACACTCGTTGGAACGATGAGGAGTACGGCGAACACCACAATCAGGACGAGCGCTAGGAGAAACGTCCCTGCTATTTTGAGGAACGTGATTTCCACGGGTTCCTCGTGAACAACTGGATTTCTATTTTTGATGTTGGTCTTGATGGCCATACGTACGTGCCTGTTTTTTTCTTTTTAATGTGCATGGTTTACAAAGGAATTTCTCGGGCAAGCTTATTAGGGGAAAAAGCCGTTCTCGTGTGATGTCAGCCAAAGAAAAAATGCCTCATTCAGATGAGGAGTGGAAAAAGAAACTTTCTCCTGAACAATACCGTGTGTTGCGTAAGAAATCCACGGAGATTCCATTCACTGGAAAATACGTTCACACGAAAGATAAGGGAATGTATGCCTGTGCGGCGTGCGGGAATGAATTGTTTGATTCCAGTGCGAAGTTTGATAGTGGAACAGGATGGCCAAGTTTTGACGAGCCTTCAAATTTGAAAAACATTGAATTGCACGAAGACAAAAGCCTCTTTACGACGCGCATTGAAGTGACGTGCAAAAAATGCGGTTCGCACTTAGGACATGTGTTTGATGATGGTCCTACGAAAACGGGTAAACGTTTTTGCATTAATAGTTGTGCGCTAGAATTGATGAAGAAATAGTTTTTTTGTTTGCAGGATTCCATTCGTCGAAATCTACGTATTTTTGTCTGATTTTGGCTCGATGTCTTTCATTGGATGACCCTACTTTTTCGAAGAACTTCCGGACTTCTACTTTGGATGTCACATGTAAATGCTTGCCGTTTCCTAAAACTTTGGATTCAATCCCTAATTCAGTTAGGATTTGGTTGAGTTGAGTTAGGATGGGGACGTTTATCATTGTAATATCGACTCGCATATAATGTTCTTTGTAGATTTGCCTTTTGTCGAAAAAGACACACCCATCCGTGTCGAAAACGCCCCTTACAAACGCCGCTTTATTTTCCAGTTTTCCTTTCATTATTTCTTGAGGGACAAGTACCTTGTTCCATTTTTCTCCAGCAGGCATTTGAAAACGTTCGGTAATCATTTTATGTAATAGTTTAGAATGAAACGTTACCCACATAGAGTTCTTTTTTCTTCGAATTGTTTGGTGTTTCATGTTAAAAAACTTTTTAGTGATTGGGATGATTTTTTCTTGATAATAATTCCAGTCAAATCGACTGTCACCTGCAAAACTAGTAAAATGATGTCCATCATAACAATTTGTGCACCCGTCTCCGGCGAATGCTCCTAAAAATTCACAGATTTCGGAAGTAAGTGGCAAGTTAACATCAAATTGTGATTCAATCTTTTCTTTTGCTCTTCTGTTAGCAATTGTTCGAGCTTTTAAAATATTATTTGGGTGGCGATAATGTGTGGCGTCTCCACCTTTTCTTGCGCCCCAATTTGCATCGCGTATTATTTTAATTGTTTGATATTTTTCTCGGATATGCTGTGGCAAAAATTCAATTAGCATTTTGTATTTACTTTCGGTAAGACTCCTTTTTCCAGTTTGAATATACCAAAAATTTCCGTGGCTTACTTTCAGAAGATGATATATCCCTTGATAACTCGAAAAACCACCTGAAACTTTGATGTCCTTGAAAAAAGCGATAGAATTTTCGCGATTCCCGACGAAAATTCGGTTTTCCATAAATAAGCCCGTAGAGGGAATTGAACCCTCAATCTCCAGTTTACGAAACTGGCGCGATACCATTTCGCTATACGGGCAGTATAGCCTATTCCAACCCCATTTCGCCATTGGTTCCAATGCGTTGGTACCACTATTTCGGTTCGGGAGTGCTTTAAAACGCTGGGGTTGGCTTTAGGGGTTTTTGGGAACCAGATTGATAATGGCTTCAATCGCCTGGATTTCTTTCTCTAAACACTTGATTTGGAGGTCGAGCCTTTCTCGCATATCTCGGCTTCTTCGGATTTTCACCCATTTGAGGGCAGCGCGTCTGTACCCGCGTGCCTCTTGCTGGTCTCTCTTTGGAATTCGTTCAATCACTTGGCTCAACGTTTCCCCTAGTTCAGGGGCTTCATTCTGTGCAATCCTACTCTTTCTCGGCTTGGGTTGGAGTGCGCGCAATTGTTCCACGCGCGCGCTCAGCAGATTCACCAAGTATTCTCGCTGGACTGCTAACTGCTTTTGTCTACGCTGGAGACGTCGGGCGGGAGTAGGATATGCGATTAAGAGGATGTCTTCCGGCACGAGTGGTCTCAGCCCCATTTTTGTTCGAGTTGCATTAAATGTTTTGAGCCTAGCTCGAAATTGATGGTAAAATAGAATGTAATTTTCAGGTTCGTTTTTTTGGATGGTTTTCAACCGATTGTACTGGTCCGCCAGTTGGCGAATTTCAGGCCTTTTCTCTGCCATTTTTTCTTTGAGGGCGCGTGAAAGGTGTTCCAATTGTTTGAGGATCGCCCGGGAATCCTTCGTGGAGCATGGGCACGCGCACCCATTTTCTCTTGTTGGGTCCCTCGTTTTCTAAAACTTCCCAATGGCTACCGTTACGTCGAACAAATTTATCAGTGTGCTTGAGTTTTTGACCCGAAGAATGCATCGGAGAAATTGTAATCGGCTTGCTTGCTTTAGGGCGAGGCATTCAAATGGAATCGTTTTCGGGTATTAAAGTGTGCGTTTTTTTAGTCCGCTAAATCGTCGAATGTTTTTCTTCCGGTTGAAAATTTCCAGAACACTTCGTCTAACGCATCTACTGGGATGCGTTTCTGTTGCATCGAGTTTCGCTCGCGTAAGGTTACGGTTTGCTCTTTGATGGTGTCATAGTCAATCGTAATTCCATACGGTATTCCTATCTCGTCCCCACGTGCATAGCGTTTTCCAATGCTTCCACTTTCATCGTAATACGCATTCACGGACATGGATTGGAGTCGTTGGAAAATGCGATACGCTTCCTCGGACATTCCATCTTTTTTCATCAAGGGATAAATTCCTACTTTGTAGGGTGCAATGCGATGAGGTAAATCCAGGAAAACGCGCTCTTCTTCTCCGCGTGTTTCTTTACGATACGATGCATCAAGTGCGGCGATGAATGTTCTGTCGAGTCCCATGGATATTTCGAAAATATGGGGATAGTATTTGGAAATGTCTCCTTCTTCTCGTACTTGTAAATCCGCTTTGGATGTTTCGGCGTGCGTTTTCAAATCGTGATCCGTGCGATAATTGCATGCGGCGAGTTCCAACCAGTTTCCATCTAAATTTACTTCAAAGTCCCATGTTTCATGGGAATAGAAAGCCCGTGCTTCTTTTTCGAGTTCGCGGAAGCGCATTTTTCCAAGAGGAAACGACAACATTTCTCCTAATTGTTGCGTGCGGGCTAAAAAGTAGGCAATGGTTTTTCCTGAAACAATGCTTTGATCTACAGCTTCTTGACACGTCAGCGAATGGATTTCTTTATCGGAGAGTAAATACAAATTGATTTTGTACTCCTTCACATCGTCCCAGTTTTCCACATGATCAATTTTATCCGGATTGAAGAATATTTCCACATCCATTTGTTCGAGTTCGCGTTTACGTATCAATCCTTGTCTCGGAGCAATCTCATTTCGGAATGCCTTTCCTACTTGTCCAATTCCTAATGGCAGTTTTACTTTTCCTTGCTTCCATATTCGGATGAAATCCAAGAAGATGCTTTGACACGCTTCGGGTCGTAAGTACGCAGGATTGGCTTTCATCGCTCCCACATTCGATTGGAGCATCATGTTGAACCTGGTTGTGCGTCCGAGGGGCATTTTGTCTTTGGCGCACACAATGTTGTATTCTTTTACTTTTTCGTCGTAGAATTCAAGCGCTGCTCCTTCGGGTACTTCATGTCCTAATTTTTCTTCCACCAATTTATCCACACGATAAGGTGTCTTGCACGTCTCACATACTACAAGTGGATCGTTGAAGTTTTCTAAGTGTCCGGAGGCGCGAAACACGCTCTCGGGGAGGATGATGCTTCCGTCTATTTCAATCATCCCTTCACGCTCAACAAGGAATCGTCTCCATAGTTGTACGATACGGTGCTTGATGCGCATGCCTTCAGGTCCGTATTCGTAAAAACCCGCGAGTGCATCCGAGTATATTTCGGCGCTCGGAAAAAAGAGTCCTCTGCGTTGGGCAAGGTTGGTGATTTCGGGTAATGGCATATAGGGGAAAAAGGACGGGGGCTCTTTTAAAGCCTACGAGCCCGATTTGACTGTATGTCCCTCGATAAGCCTTTTTCGGGAGGTAGCCAGATTCATGCGCTGCGAAAGCGACTCATGGAGCAGACCAAATGGAGCATCTCCTCGGAGCTCTCCTCTAAAGACGCCCACGTGATTCGTGCGGTGCAAACCAGTAAGAATTTGGAGGCCATTTACAATCTTTTATTCGAACAGGCACTCGAATGGTACGCGTTGCATTTCCCTGAGATTCGACAACTCGTACGCGACCCCCAAAACGTGTTAGGATTAATCGTCCGCGGCGGTTCGAGAGGAAAAATAACCACGGATGTGCTGAAACAATTCTACACCGACGAGTATTCCATCACGCGCGTATTAGAAGCCGCCCAAAAAAGTGCGGGTGGAGAAATGGAGGAGCGCGCATTGAAGGCCATTCAGGGGGTAGCTCAAACCGCGTTGGATATCAAGAAGGAACAACTCAAACTAACGGATTACGTGGTGCGCCAGATGATGGAGATTGCACCCAATTTTTCCGAGCTTGCAACTCCTACGATTGCCGCGCAATTGTTGAGCAAAGCGGGGAGCTTGAAACACTTAGCTGAGTTGCCCGGTTCCACCATTCAAGTGATGGGTGCCGAGGAAGCGTTATTTTCTCATTTGAAAACGAAGACAAAGCCTCCAAAGCATGGATATTTGTTCAATCATCCGTTAGTCAAACCATTGCCCAAGCACGCAAGGGGAAGAATGGCACGCACACTTGCGGGAAAATTAGCTATTTGTATTCGCGTGGACATGTTTGGTAAGAAACGGGTGGTGGAAGAATATTTGCCCAAGCTTCAAGCGCTTTCAAAGAAGCTCGCTAAAACAAATCCACGTGTACGTAAACCCTTTGTTCCTCGGAGAAAGTAGGAAAGTGGTATGAATCCTTCCCTTCGAAAAGATGGAAAGAATTATTTCACGCGCTCATTAGTGAAGGGACAAAAAGTCTACGGTGAACGCATCGTCACGGAAGGAAAAATAGAATGGAGAGAATGGAATCCTTTTCGTTCAAAGCTCGCGGCTGCACTGTGTTCGGATTTGAAGGATTTTCCCATTGCATTGGGAAACCACGTGTTGTATTTGGGTTCCGCCGAAGGAACCACAGTTTCACACGTCTCGGATTTGGTTGGAGAGAATGGACTCATTGTGAGTGTGGATATTTCCCCTAAGGCTATGGCTACTTTTTCCGCGTTGGTTGAGAGTCGAGAAAATATTATTCCATTGCTCGCAGATGCAAACCAAGTTGAGCGTGTGAAAAAAGAATTGGGTGATTTTTCCGCGGATGTAATCGTGCAGGATGTTTCGCAGAAAAACCAAGCGGATATTTTTATCAAAAACATGCAGGCGTTTGGGAAGAAGACTGCACATGGATTGCTTGTCATCAAGGCGCGTTCAGTTGATTCGTCTCTTGCCCCAGAAATGGTGTTGAAAAATGAGTTGCGTAAAGTGAAGGAAAAACTTCACGTGTTGCAGGTGGTGGATTTAAATAGATTCGAATCCGACCACTATCTCATTCACTGCGTAATGTCGTGAACTCCCCTTATGAAGAAAAAAACGGAAAGTGCGGTTCCCCTCGTTGAAAGGGAAATGGTTCGACAGATGATTCATTTGGGATTAGGACTCTCCCTTGCGTCCGTGTTGTACACTACTAATATTGTTTTCTTTCGTCAGTTTTTGATTGGCCTGCTTCTCATTGGAGCGGTTTTTTCGTACATCGCCATGACCAAGAAATGGAAATGGTTGAATAGAGTACTTGCAAGCGTTGAGCGTCCAACCGAAACGGTGCCTGGACAGAGTGCATTCATGTTTGTGTCAGGGGTAATGATTCCTGCTTTTTTGTTTTCGAATCCCATGGCCGTATTTTTGAGCATCATTGGATTAAGCTTGCAGGATGCGTTTTCCGCATTGATTGGGATTCGTTTTGGTAAAACAAAAATATTACCCACTAAATCGGTCGAGGGTTCGCTTGCCGGATTTGTAGTGTGTTTGATGGGCTTTGCTTTGTTTCTTCCCTTCTATCCTGCTTTCCTATTGGCACTCTCCGCTGCGGTAGTGGAGCTGTTTCCCTTTGATGATTCGCTTAGCATTCCTGTCTTTGTCGCCTTCATGGCCCATGCCTTCGTATAAGGCGTGTTTTAATGAGTTTTCGTGGGGTTTTAGGTATAACTCCAGGGCCCGTAGCTCAGCCTGGACTTCAGAGCACTTCCGTCCTAAGGAAGGGGTCGTGGGTTCGAATCCCACCGGGCTCGTATTGTTTTTACGTGGTCACAATTACATTGATGGGATCGTTTTGCGTAACGTCCCCGGTCTTCGGATCCAAATAGGATATTTGCACTAAACAGTTTTGCGTGGATGCAGGTAAAGCAGTAAGGGGTGCGGTGATTTGTAAGGTAGTCGTTTTCGTGCTTCCTGTTTTTCCTTTCTCTGCGAGTTCTAAATTCAAAAAGAAGTCCGTATCCAAGAGTTTGATGTAATCATCACAGCCGCCCGTGTCCATGAGGATGTTTTCAATGGGCAATGCACTTTGATTATCTAATCGTAATAACGCGTTCTTGGTTTCATAATTCCCTGCCGCTTCTTTCGTCAATGAATAGGTTTTAGTTGTAGCCGAATTGTCAATCGTGACACGCAATTCAACCTTGGCTTCCGTCAAGTTGAGCGTAAATGGGACAATCTGGGACCAAAATCCGGTAAAGAAACGAATTTCTCCCGTGATTGTATCGCTTAATGCGGAGGGTGGAGTCATGAGTTGCATTTGCACGGGCAAGCTTTCTCCTTTTTTGAGTGCGTTGAATGGAACCGAGGGACTCCACGTGAACCAGGTTGGAATTTCCGTGATGGTGTTTTCCTGCGTACTTTTGATGGTAACCTCTGCTTGAACGGCCTCACTTGAATCCGCCCCTGAAGTATTGCGTAAAGTGAATGTTTTGGTGAATAGTTTATTCGCCGTCACGGCAAACGATTGGGGAGTTTTAGGATTCACGTCTAAACTGAATGTTTTGAATAACGTAAAGGGGGATTTTTTTTCATTATTCGTGTATTTGATTCGAACAGTCCCTGTTTTGGAATCCCCAGTCTTTGTATTGCCCACTTTGATGGTGGAGGGAACCGAAAACGTGATGGAAACGGGAACAACGCCTCCTGAGACGCCTGAAATGATAGCAGGTTGCACCGTAATGTCCATGGTGGCGAATCCATCTTCAAATACTAATTCAATCGGTTGTGCTTGCGTACCAAAGCGAACCGTAACAGTTCCTTGTGCGTTTTGTTGTCCCGCTACAAACGTTTGGGGGAGTTCTACACTTTCAATGCTTGCGTCAATTTCTTTTTCCACTTCAACGGTTTGAGTGAATCCCGCTTCTTTGTCTTCAGAAGAAATAGTAAAAGGAATGGTCCCTGGATCTGCGTATTCGCTTCCACCCGCGTTCACCTCTACACGATACTCTCCTGGGCGCAAACTTGCGGTGTGTGTGCCGGAGAATGTGGTAATGGGTGTGGTTGAGCTTCCTTCGAACAGGCGTGCGTCCAAAACCCCAAGTGTTTTGTTTTCCGTGTCCGTAATACGAATGGTCGTGTTTACGAGTGAGCCTACGAAATAATCATAGATGAAAAAACCAACCACGGCCACCACTAATACAACTAGGATTGATTTTCCATTCTTTTGAATGAAGTCCTTGGCCTGGTCCATTGGGGAAGGTTGCGGATTATAGTCTCCTCCAAAGGGTCCTGAGTATTCCGAGGGTCCATCGTTGGATGCGGAGGGATCGTACATGTTTTTTTCACCGAGTTGGGGCTCTTAAAGGTTTAGTGCGTGTAGAGAATATGCAATCCCCCCTGGACGATGTTCCTGCGCACAAAGATGCGCTCGTTGAGCGTGATTCGGTACGAATACTCGTGGTATTCACCCTCGTCATGTTGGCCTTTGCACTGGGATATTTGATTATTTTCCCTAATCGCGAGGCCGCTAGTTTTAGTGACGTGCAGTGGGCACATTATCCTTCGTTGGTGAAAGAGGACACCTCGCAGCGCGTGGATTATTCCATTCTCCTTCGTTCGTTTGAGAAGGAAACCACTTCCTATCTCGTCACCGTGTTTTTTGACGGACAAACGAATCTCACCAAAAAAGTGAGCCTGTTGCCGGGCGGAACGAAGATACTTGATTTTTCGACACCTATTGAAGGAGAACTCGTTGAACAGACGCAAGTAAAGGTTGTAATCACACGCCCGAATGAAGATACGAATGCATCCCCTCGCGAGGCGCTTGAATTAGTAGGATATGTTCCGTGAATTAGCTGACCATTTTTTTGGCCCGTTGCGTAATTTCTTTTCGTTCTTTTTCGGGTAATTTTTCCGCGATGCGCGCCACCTGTCTTTCTTTCTCTCGTGCAAGTGCATCCAGCTCGCGAATGAGCTGTTCCTGTTCGCGTGTTTTCTTTTCTAGAGTAGAAATTTTCTGTCGATGCTTCTCTTCAATCTCTTGCTTGAGTGCGTGCTTCTTCTCATCCAACGTTAACAGTTCTTTGGAATAGAGGGCGCGTATCGAGGCAGTCTCCCCTTCCATGTCTAATGCAAGCTTTCGTGCAAAGTCTCGTTCTTTTTTGAGTGCCCCTGCAATGCTGATGTGTTTCTTTTGTAAATCGTGGACCATTTGCTCCATTTTCTTGGTTTTGTGCTCCAAGTGCATGTGGTGAGTAGAGTATTCTTCGAGTTTTTTCTTCCCTTGTTCCAAATGATCGAACATTCCGTGTTTTTCAATCGCAAAACGCTGCAATAATTCCTGCAATTCGTTCTCTGCATCCGTGAGAGAGAATTTTTCGTGGGGTCCAAAGTATTTTTCTCTTTTGAGAACATCTCTTTCTTGTTTGAGTTTTTGGATTTCTTCCTCTTTCGTTTTAACGAGTGAAAATAGTTCCCCTTCAATGGCCTTGGCATTAGTTGGATTCACCATGCTTTGGCGTAAGGCAATGGATAATTGTTCGTGGGCACGGTGCAAGGCTAACCATTGCCTATGCATGCGGGCTTCCAATTCTGCCCCTAGTGCGGGCGTGGTGACTTTTTCCGTTAAGTCAATTTTTCGATTGGTTTTGTCTTTTTCAAAATTAAGATTGCGTCCTAACACTTCGTCTGTTTTTTGTAGGAACGTTTCGGCTTCGCGTAAATTAATGTCTTTTAATTCCGGGTATTTCATTTGCTCCATTTGAAGGAGGGTAAGCAATTCTTTGCTTTGCTTGGTGTGCGTGTGCCATTGCTTGAGTTTTTCCACCAATTGTGCACGGTTGGCATTCTCCCAGGGCACGAAGGAGAGCGATTTGAATCGCGTCAATTCCTCTTGGAGCTGGTCCAGGAGTAGTAAGGCTTCACTCATGCGCAAGTTGAGTATTTCGTCTATTTATGCGTTTGGCCTGGGGTTAAGGCTCCCATGGCAAAAGAAGCCATTTACGGGTTTCTTTTCTCTTTTCGTTCTCGGCGGAAAATTCTACATAGGTATTTAATCGAGTCACCCATGTTAGGCGTTAGGTTGGGAGGGAGAGGACATGAGGGTTGAGAAAAACATATTGGTAATCGGAATACTCATTTTAGGAATGAGTGGAATATGGGCCGCGAGCAATTGGCTGACACCCACTGAGTCGAATTTTATTTCAACAACTTCTCCAAACAATACCAATCCCACTTATTTCTCCAGCCCCACTTCAATTGGTTATACGGATCTCTCCCATAATTCAATTCAGACCAAAATGAGTTTGCAAGGAAAAGTAACGGACTTTAATGGTAATTTAGTAGATGATGCAAATTTAGGAGTAAAAATTAGTGATGCAAACTCCTGTACAACGAATGTGTTCTATGATTACACCTTCCCAAATTTGATCCAGGATGGATTCTTCAACGTGTTATTAGGACAAAACGAATTATTGAAACTCAATTTTAATCAAGACTACTTCATGTGTCTGTATGTTAACAACGAACAGCTCTCCGGTCCCCAAGTGTTTCGTGGTGGACAAGGAGAGGTTCATTCAGATGCATTATTTGATGGAAACGCGACAACTCCTTTAGATGTGAATTATTTGAACGTCAAGAATGATTTGAATGTTACAGGCAACCTCAAGTTTGGTTGTGGTAAGATTTATTGGAATGATTCGAATCAAACCCTCGTAATCCAGGTGAGCTGCTAATGCGAGAAATCACGATAGTATGCGTGTTCGTGATGGCGCTCTTCTTCGCAGGAGGAGTGTACAGCCAGTTTGCGCAAGGTAACGAGGTGCAGGAAAGTATCTCGCGCGGCCTTGCGTATTTGGAATCACGACCCCAGTATGACAGTGAGCTGTTAGTGATGCATATGATTCAAGCGAAAGGAAATCATCCTGAAGTAGGAACAGCCATTTCAAGTAAATCGTCAAAAACGGATGATTTTCATTATCCGATTAAGCAGTTTGTTTCGAATGAGCCGATTGAAATGGGGTCTGTTTCCAAAGAAACATTAGAAGCGCCATTTTACTCCGATTTTATTAAATATTTCAAATGCGAACCATTATCTCAAGAGTGGATTAATTCTCTTTCAAATCTTTCAGACACAGAAGACGAACCTTACAACGGCGCGCATGCTCTGTGGATTCTTTCGTTGATTCGTCAAGATTATTTGGGTGGTCGTTGCGGGGATCATTCTGCTTTTGCTGAATCGTTAAATGTTGCTATTGATGCCAAAGCGATAGAATTGGAATCGCGTTTAGAAGATAAGAAGAATTTTGATGCATGGGTCGAGCGAATCGCAGTTTTAGGTTTTGCAGGCCATTCGATTTCTCAAGAAAATGTCGAGTATATTGTTTCAATGCAGGCTGAGAATGGCGGCTGGGCTCCTCAATTATTTGAGGGTGAGACATTGAATGAAGAACGTTCTCATACGACGGCTCTTGCTGTTTGGGCCTTGGTGGAGGCATCTTCATGAATTTCAAATTTTTTTTGGTCGGCTTTGCCCTGGTTGTTTTTTCGTTCTCGGCTTGGGCAGATTCCTGTGCGGATCCTTCTATTTCGATTGTGGTTGGCACGGACCGATGGTCTATTGGAAATACGTTGGATGTGAATCTCACGTTTTCGGCGAACCCCTCTCCTTCCTCTCTTTGTCATTGTTTAGAGACAGCTGACTGCGGGATGGAGTGGCAGTCGGATCACAATGGTTCGTGGAATAAAATTCCCAAGAATACCAATTCCGCCATTGATTTGAATTGTTCTGACGTTGAATGTTGGACTGGTCGGAGTCATCCGACTGAGGATTTAATGCAAACTCGTTCAATTTCATGCATTGATCAAAATACTTTTCACATTCGAGGGCATCATAAGTTTACGAATACGAGTAGTGCGGTAGTAACTGTGTACTGTTATCCTTCTCCAGCATGTACGCCTCCTGTGAGTGGAAATTTTACGGTGAATCAATCCTGCACATTCATCGCCGTTCCTGTCTTAGTGGACGGGAATTATTATATTGGTTCGAGTGGGTATGTAAAGCACAATGATTCGGATGTTAATTTCTTTTCGAATGGTGCAAAGTATTTGAATATTCAGGATGGTGGAAGAATTGATTTGAATCATAGCATGATTTTCGCGGGATTGAGTTTTGAGCAAGGTTTATTGGGTGGGTTTCTTGGTTTGATTGGCATTTCTTTAGCTGGAGCTTATTCTTTTTTTATTCGAAGAAAGGGGGCGTTGGCGTGAGGTCGTTTCTTTTTCTTTTCATTTTTTTGTTTTTTTCTTCTGTGGTTTTTGCTCAGTCATATCCTTTGATTTCGGATGGTTCTTTTGAGGAAAATTGTGCATTATCTAAGTGTGATTATAATGTTTCTCAAACGATTGGGGACGATTGGATTTTTTCCAAGAATGGTGCGGCGAATGTTCAGGAGTTTACGATTACTCAAGACTTGAATAGTTCAGATGGTTGGCCTTCTCATGGCAGTTATTATGGAAAGCTGGATGCGAATTCTATTGGTGGTTTTGCTCAGATTCAAAGCACGTTTGTTTTCAATGGTGGAATTATTTACTATGATGTGAACCATTATGGAGGGGCTCCTTCTTTTCCGAATCCTCCTTTTTCAGGTGCACATTTCCAAATTACCTATACCTATGAAGATGGCAGTGGTGAGGTCACATTATTGGACTCTAACACGAATTTGATTGGTCTAGACAGAAATGTGGTATTGCCAAATCATCCTGGGAAGGTTTCTTTCAAATTGACGAATCAGTTTCAGCAGCAGCATAATACGATTGTTTTTGACAATTTGCGCTGGCGACGTCTTCCCGTGATTGAAACAGATTCGTATCCTTTTGATTCGCATGTTTATACGGGTCAAAGCTTTTTTGTTGATATCAATTTTTCTACGGGAGCCTCTTGCCAACTTAAAGATGATAGCACAGGACAATCTTATTCAGCTACGTACATTGGGAATGGTATTTACCGTTCGAGTGGTTTGTCTTTTTCGAGTACTGGGTCGAGTCTGGTGAAGAATTTTAGTGCGATTTGTAATAGCGAGACCAATGATGATTCTTTTTACTTGTTGAAGTTGAATAGGGATGGGTTGATTTCACAAAACGGTGGCTTTGATGTAAATGGAACGCCGTCCACGACTACTAGCACAAACACAAAGTTTCAGGATTGGAATGTGGGAAGAAGTGGAACAGGCTCGTTTGCCGTGATTATAGATAATTCATCGAGTAAGATTGCAGCAGATGGTCTTCATTATGGAATAATGACAGCAACGGGAATTGGGAGTGCAACGGATATTACTTCCCAGAGTCTTTTGCAAGGTGGAACCGTATTCTTTGATGTGAATCGGATAACCGGACCAACGCTTGGTGATTCAAACTTCCAAGTGATTTATTTCCCATTGTCAGGCGGTTCTACGGTGTTGTTGAACCTTTCTTTCACCATTCAATCCAGTCAAATCGTTGGGTCTGACAAAAATGTGAGCATCCCTAATCAATTGGGTCATCTCCTTTTTCGTGTTCAAAACGTTGGAGTTGGACAAAACGCGCAACTGTATTTGGATAATGTACGATATTCAAGTCCAAAATTTTCTGAAAACACATCCTGTAAACAAGTTATTTACAAAGGGGACTCATCACAAAAGATTGATTTAGTCTTTGTTGGAAGTGGATTTGAAGACCAAAATCAATTTGAATCAACGATACGATTCGTGATAAATGAAGATGGCGACCAGAACGGATTATTTTCATTTGAACCATTCAAATCAAATATTAACAAATTCAATATATGGATGGTGGATGAATACAAAACATATACACTTCACCATCTGGACGTGTCGCCAATTATCGATAAATGGACATTTGGTCCTTTTCCATTGATTGATGCGACGATAGCATGTCCATTTGGAAATGAATTTGCGCTATTATCACTTTATCCGCGATTCCGATCTTACGTTGATGCTGACGCTAATTCAGCTTCATATACAGGTAAGCCTGCTCATTTTGCCCATGTCGGGTTGGGTGGCGAAATAGTTGGTGACTTGAATTATCCTATTGACGTGGGTATTACTGATCCGTATGATCAAAATTGTCAAGGGAATGGACAATGGCCTGCGTGTGGGATTTCCGCCTATGATCCTAATGATTCACAAAGGCTTTTCGCTCACGAATTTGGCCACAGTTTTGGTGGATTATTTGATGAATATAATAATGGAAGTTCCAGTAATGGAAGAGATACTGGGACACTAGCGAATTGTGATGCAACAAATATTTGTCCTAAATTCTCAGGATATTCAGGGATTGATTGTAATGCAGTATGTGGTTTTACAAACTGGTATCGTCCATATGCCGAAAACACTTTGATGGGGGATCACAGAAAACAAAAGATCGATTATGAGGAAGTAAGTGAAGACAGACTAACTGCCATTACTAATGGTTATTCAACTGCAACCATTTATGATCAAACAATTGATATTTTTCACACTTTCATCTTGAATGGGGCAATTGGGGCTGGCAATATGGACCTAAGCTCCGTGAATTTCGTTCCGGGAGCAGCTCCAGAGATGGTATTACCTACGAACCCACGCTACATGCTAAAAGAATTTTCGAGCACAAATGATGTGCTATATGATTACAACTTCGACATCCCCTCTGCTATTAATTTTGATCTTTTAAGTGGGGATGATGCAAATGGCAGTTATTCATTAATCGAGGATAGCAATACTCTGATCGATCTAGTAGATGTAAACTTTTCTGTTAGAGCACCGTATTTACCCGGAGCAGTGAGAATAATTATTTATGACATAAATGGAACGCAGTTACTAGAAATCAGTACCTTGCCATTCACGACTAATTTGTCGACTAGTATCGGATATGGCGGTGGATTTGTTACTTCGGCCAATTATAAAGTTGGATATAGTTTATTGCAACAACCTACAGTCGACCTCAACAGTTCGAGTTATAAAGTACAATTGGGGTGGAATGCATATTATGACTAATTTAACGCTTGGTCTCACAGTGATTGGTGTACTTTTATTTATTTTTGGGCTGAACGGGGTCATTGTTTCTTTTTCGAATTATTCAACATCGGCCGGATTGGAAAATACGTTTCCAAGTCCTACAGCATATTTTTGGGCTGGTATCGGGTCAATTTTGATTGTGATTTCTTCAATAACAATTACGCCTATTTATGAAAAATTCTTTAAGAAAAATAAATTCTTAATGAATATCTATATGAGATCGGTTATTTTTATTTTGCTTTTGTTGATTGGGTATTCAATTATTTTTCTCACGATGCAATTCCAAACAACTCCGGCGTTATATCCTGTACAGTGATTTTTCCAATGAATATTGAAAAAATTAAAACAGTAATCGGTGTTGGAGTCTCTTTAATTAGCCTTTATTTTTTTTATTTGATGGCTTTATGGCTCCCGACAACCGGCGGGACTAATCCTACTCGCGAATTTTACATGAATATTTTGGGCCCTTTCTTGTTACTCTTGTCTGGATTATTGTGGATTAGTTCTATTAGAAAAAATATTCCATTTTTCAAACAATTTAATGATGGTAGTCAAGTAATAATATCTGTTCTTCTTCTCATTGTAGGATTTTTGTTTATGTTTGCGATGTCACCTTTAAGTGGGATTTGAAATGATATTTGAAAAGAATAAAATCCAATTTAATTATCTGTATAAACCTGTTTGTAAACTCGACGGGGAATATTATGTCCAAGGATAAACAAATTTCTATTTTTGCCGATTCTGGCGGTAATTATGCTTGCTATAGTAGTTTGGCTCTTAATGCCAATTTCACCATCCTCCAATCATATTGGACTTACTGGATACACTTGTACAGTAAGACCCAAATATTGGATAAATACGAATAAGTTTGTTTGTTTTCCATTGTCGGCTTCGTGACTCTTTGAGGATTTGACAGGCGATTTCGGCACTTCCCCACCCATCTCGTTTTTATTGCGCCTTTTCATTCTGCCTGAAGTCAAAGAAGAGGTTTTTTTCATGCAAGTGTTTGAGGATCGTGGAGTGATGATTCGGGGTTCAGAGCGTCTTTTAGTGGACCCTTCTCATCGAAAGGTGGATGCAGACAAAGTGTTTGTGACGCATGCGCACTCCGATCATACTATTATTGGGGCCAAAAACGAATTCCCCTATTTCATGAGCACGCAAACCCATGGAATGATTGAGGAAAAGATTCCAAAGAAAGCCGTTACTAGAAAAATGGATTTTGCTAAAAAGTATCGCGCGGGAAACGAGCGTGTTTCACTGGTGAATGCGGGACACATTTTGGGTTCGTCGCAGGTAGTAGTAGAAGGGGATCAGAAAGTAGTGGTTACGAGTGATTTCAAATTGCAGGATTCCATTGTAATGAAAGGCGCGGAAGTGGTGCCGTGTGATATTTTAGTGATTGAGTCCACTTTCGGACAAAAACAATTTGCATTCCCCCCACGTGAAAGTGTGTATGAGGAAATTGGAAACTGGGTAAAAGAAGCGAAGAAAAATAACATGCTTCCCATTCTCGCAGGATATGCAACTGGGAAAACGCAGGAGTTAACTAAAGTCGTGAATGAATACGCAGGTGTTACTCCGTATGTCCATGAAAGTATTTTTGATAAAAACAAATTGCATGAAAAGTTTGGCGGAAAATTAGGAGACTATGTGAAGTTGGATCATAATTTGAAAGAAGCCGAGTTGCTCATTCTCCCACAGAGTTTGTGCGCCCCGCACGTGTTGCACGCGATTAGTGTTTCGGCTAAAAAATCAATTGCCTCCGCCAAGTGTACAGGTTGGGTGTGGAAGGAAAGCTATGATCGTAATTTTGCATTAAGTGATCACGCGGATTACAATCAATTGATGCAATACGTTCAGGAAGCGCGACCCAAGCAAGTGTACACTCATCATGGTTTTGAGCGTGAATTATCGTTATCCATTACTAAAGAATTGGGCATTCTATCCAAACCTATTGGGGAAGCGAAACAGAAAGCATTGGCCTCGTTTGTTCATTAAACGGGATTTACCGAATCATATTTATAAATGAAGAAAAACCTGCTTCCGAGTATGAGCGTCTTAGATTCACTCAAGAATGTTTATTTTGAGCTTGAGGACAAATATTACGCTTTTTTGGACAAACTTCAAACCAAACTCCCCGTGTATTCAGTCGTTGATCCGGTGGATAAAATACTCCCCAGTTTTGGTATTCTCCTTGCCCTTGTGGTAGCAATTTTGGGCTTTGGTTTGTTCTCCGCGCTGGCAGGAGTGGGCGGGGGATTTGAGACGGTTGTTGAATTCAATGACACGCAAGGAAACCCCTTGGAAGGCGTGCAGGTTTCATTTGAACGTGATGGAAAATTAATCGAAACACTCTTTACGAAAGAAGATGGTTCTGCAACCACGAGCGTGGGGGCAGGAACTTATTTTATTACGGCCTCCAAAGAAGGCTATGTCGAATTAGTGGAAGAAGTGGAAATCAATTCCGCATTCACTCGAATTTTTACGCTTTCAAGCGCGACCCCTGAAACCACGCAGCGTGCGTTGTTGATTCAGGATGCACAGCAAGGAATTGTGGGAATGCTTTCACCGGTGGCCATCTCTCTTGCGTTCTCCTGTCAATCGGGAACGCCTCCTTCGAATCAAACCGTGTACAATGGAAATGTTTCATTTTTGCAGCCCGGTGACTGTACCGGATTGAGTGTAACGATTTCAGCCAATGGTTTCCTGACTAAAACACAATCAATCTTAGGCGACACTACCATTGTCGTGTTGCAATCCACTGCCGCATTTGAGCCCCCTCCTGAAACGGAACAACCCGATGCGGGAAGTGTAGAAATCATTGCAGTGGAGACCGGCGGTGCACCCTTGGAACAAGCACAAATAAAATTATACAAAATTCCAAGTGTAGGTTCTAACATTCTTGCAGACCAAGGATTGTCCGACCCGAATGGATTGTCTACGTTTTCAAACGTTACTCCCGGAAAGCACATCGTGATTGTGTCCAAGGCCGGATATAAACAAACTCAGAGTGCGGAATTCCAAGTCAATGCGGGGGAGAAAGCCACGTTGAATGTGGAAGTCGCCAAAAGCAGTTCTAAACGAAAAGTGTTTGTGAAAATTTTGAGTAGCGCCAATCAAATTATTGTTCTAGGCTCGAGTGTTTCATTGTTCGTGCAAACCGCGGGTGGAAAATACATTGAGTACGAGTCCTTCACCAGCGACACGAATGGAATAGTAAGCGCACCCCTTGCGGATTTCAATGGGAACACCCAACTTGTCGTAACGCACGGAGATTTTGTCACCAAAATTTTACTCAACACGGGGATTGTTTCGGAAGACGCAGTGAGTCCCATTCCTATCTTACTCGATCCCTTAGCCGCACCCGGTTCAAACGGTAGCAGTTCGAACGCCGTTGTGGCAGATGTGAAAGTAATAGACGAAGTAGGATTGAGCGTGGTGAATGCGACTGTTCACTTGTACACGCCGGATGCAAATGGGGTGTTAGTTGGAACGCTTCAAACGAATACCCTTGGAATTGCACGATTTACCAATCTTCCCGCCGGCACTTACCAAGCCACTGCCTCTACAAGCGTAGGCGATGGGGCAAGTCCTAAAATACAAGGAGATTTGGGTAAGATTATTGTACTCCCTGTAAGCTTGTCTCTCGGAAACGCATTGGTGCAAGTGACAGTGAAAGATGAATTAGGTAAAGTAGTGACGGATGCGAATGTTTTCATTTATTCATTTGTTGAAAACACCCTTCAATCTGCAAGTAAAACAAACGCACAAGGGTTGGCACAATTGGGTGTGATAACCGGACAAAAGGTGTATGTAAAAGTCGAGAAGGCTACCTATCTTCCTTTTTCATCTGTGCCGTTTGACGTGATCAAGGATAACACGCACATTATTCAGCTTGAAGTTAGTCTTACGAGCGCCTCGCAGGGAGTGGATGTTTCATTAACGAGTATTTACGAGCTCTCTGCGACGCAGGGACCAATTCTCGCACAAGCATTAGTGCCGGGTAACACGTATGCTTTCCATTTTGCAGTCAAAACGCCCGTGCAACAAACAGGAATGAAAGCAGTGGTGCGCGTGAACAAAGATTCTCCTGCTGCACAAGGCGCAACGGATGTGGGTAGCATTGTAGGTGGAAGCACGGCCAAAGGTGGCGTGGCGTTTTACACGACGTATAATTCAAATGATGAATTTTCTCCCTTGATTCCTGCAGACTCAGGAGTTCCCTCGAAAGTGGCATTGAATACGCTTGGAGATGTGAACGGTGCCAGTTCGTTTGAGTATATTGTGAATGTTAAAATTAATCCCGCTGCGCTACCCAACACGGACAAGTTGGATGTGAAGTTCCAATCTAAAGGCGGCACGCAAGTTTCGCCCTTGTATTTTGAATCCTTCACCATCGGCGCACCTCTCCCTGGGCAAGGGGATTTTTCATTTGTCTTTTTCGTTTCCACGCAAGGAGGGACAAAGACTCAGGTGAGCTCGTCTGTTCCTTTGGTGATGTTCGCCCAGCAAGACTATGTGTTAGACTACGTGATAACGAATACCTCGGGTAGCAACTTCCCCAGCGCCACCATGCTCCTCACTACGAATACTCCCGCGTCATTCACCGCCGCACCCAATCAGGTCTCGTTACCCGGATTCAACAATAGTTCTTCCGTGAGCGGGAGCATCACCATCAAGAGCACGCAAGAGTGTAGCAGTTCTCAAACGCAGTGTTCTACTCTCACAGCAAACTTGAGTGGGGTAGGAACAGGAAATTCACCCACGAATTATCCCTTGTCCATTTTCACTTCTCCCGAGAAACAACTCGCGATGAATATTACTCCTTCCTATTTGATTCCGGCTCAAACACAATTAGTGCAAGTAGTAGTAACGGATCAATTGAGTAATCTTGCAGGGACATCTAAAGGAGTACAAGTGGAAGGCCAATTGGAAAACTCCTCCGGCGCCCCTCTTGGAAGTTCTATTCTTTTTACGGAATCAACCAATGCATTGTTTTTTGCTTCCATTCCTGCCGCGAGTGAGGTAAGCCAATTGCGCGTCACGGCATCCGCGGCAGGCTACGTATCAGATGTGGTAGTTCTTCCAGTTTCCAATCAGATTTTGTTGAATTATTCGCAGGACTTTAGTTGCGTGAGTTTGAATCCAAATCCTTTGTCTTTCAACTTGGGCGCATCCGGCTCGTTGAGCGTGCAAACCATTAGTTGCCCAGAGGACATTGATCTTTACACCACGGGCTTCTCTGAGAATAGCACTGTGATTCAATTGGCCGTGAAGAATGGTTCGAATACCATCACCTCGAGCAACCCCTTGTCCTTGAATGAGAGTGAATCCAAAACGTTAAGCGTGCAATCTCCTTCGTATTTTGGACAATACCCTTTGTACGTGTATGCTAAGTACAAGAGTCAGTCTACTTATTCCTTAGTCAAGAATGTCGATGTGATTGTCAATCCTCTTGCAGGAAGTTCCACGTGTTTAAATTTGTCCAAGTACGCGTTTGACGTGAAAGACGGTAGCGACAATGCAACCGTAGTCAACAATTGTAATCCCGGCGTCCACGATGCGTTTTTGCCCCGTGCTGTGGTGAATGTGAATGGGGTATACGGTCATGCCATTCCTCCTGTACTCACTCCTGAGATGCAAAACCCTGGTAGTTTGGTTCCCTTTTCATACCGTGTGAGTATGGATTATGATAATTCAACTAATTTGGATGTCAATCACGATGATTTTCCTCAGTTTTTCACGGCATCCAATTGGAACCGATATGCTATCACTAATCCTGCTAAGTTTTTTACCCTGAAAAGCGAATTTGCTGGAGTCACTCCTGTTTTGATTAATGATGATCATTACAATGGTAGCGATTTCATTCTTGAAAGTCCAAACGATCCCCAAACCCCGTGGGCGGCTCCTGCAAGCGTGCGTTCGGTGTTGTTTGAAACCACCTTTGTCACGAGAAATGAAGTCACGCTCGATGAACTTTGTTTTACCTCCACCAATATCGATGCTATTCTGGTTCGAATTGATGGGGTGGATGTGCAGACCGCCCACTCTCCCAAATGTGCAATCCCCAATTATCTTTTTTCACCCGGGCCCCATGCGATTCAGATTTTCATGTATGCGGTAGAAGGTCAGAACTATACGCTGACTGTCAAATACAAAGACGCCCCTGCCACCACCGTTGGAAGCAATACGGGTGGATACGCTCCTCTTTCGGATGGTAAAAACAAGGGATTCTTTGTGAGTCCCTTGTATGGTATTCTATACAGCAATGACACCAAGAAGAACGGCCCCCTGTTACACGGTCCCTTTTCCAATGGAGTCATTCCCTCTACCAATAGTGTAACGCCTAAGTACATTGACAATGTAGGCGGGAATATTCAGTCGATTATTCGTAACAAAGCCGGTGGAATGGAGCACTTGAAGCAGTCCTATCTGCATATTTCCTCCACCAACCCCTCCGTGCGTACCTTCATGCATCACACGGATGCATATGCCCAATACGTTGGGTTCGACGACGCGACGGGACAACAAGATATTGTATTTGAGAACTTGGGAATGGAAGGAGAAAAGTACGGTCTTCTTACGTTAACCGATTATTCACTCCCCACCAGTGCGTCGGGTAAAACACTCGATGTTGGGATTCTCTTGGATTCGTCTCCTTCTATTATTTTGAATGAGAATGATGAAACCTCCTCTTCAAGCGGAACCGTGTATCAGGAAGGACTATGTAAGACGTTAATTGACATTAAGCGCGGATTGGAGTATTATTCCAACGCCACCATCAACATGCAAGTCGCATTGATGCACGACGTGAGTGATACGTATCATGCGTCCTCGAATCAAGCACAAAATCTCCCGTGTTTAGCACAGTTTCCCAACATCACGGAGTTATTCCCTGGGCAATTTCCTGGTTACACGGAAGGCACGCATAATTTGGATGAAGCCTGGGCATGGGGTGCACAAAAGTTTGCCTCGCATGCGTTTTGGAAAAACTCGACCAAATTAATGATTGTTGTCACGGACAATAAGCCCACGGGATTGGGAAACGGAAAACTCACGACGGATTGGCAAGGGAGTATTGAGGAGTTGCACGTGAATAATGCGGCAACCGAATTAAATAATCGTGGAATTCGTGGAGTGGTATTGTACAAGTATCCTTTGGAATCTTCTTCGGAAGCAAACCACCCGGCAGGAAGCGATACCAAGCAGGATGCCGTGGAAATGTATGAGTTGTTTGCCCAGCAAACGAATGGTTTCACGGAGGCATTAGACTTTTCGGAGCTCATCAACAATAACAACCCCCATTCCTTTGATCAGGCCGAATACAATAAGGTGGCCATTCGTTTGTTACAACATGCGTTTCCTACTAAACAGGAAACCATTGTGGTGAAACTGGTCTCGCATCCCTTAGACGCGTGTATTGGGGAGAATGGGGAAGTGGGTGTTACTGGAAGCTCCGCGTTGCCTAAGGTTTCCTACAATTGGCAATGGGGTTCCACGCAACAAAACATGTGTGATTTCAAAACAAACGATCCTACGAACTTCCGTTACTGTGACGCCACCCAATTCATGATTACGCTTACGCAAAAATTGTTTGCATTGGAACAAGCCTATGCACCGGGTGCCACCCCTGCACAGCAAGCCCAAATCCCTTCCCTCACAAGTTTTGATGTGTACGTGATGCGCGACGCATTGAATGATGATTTTAGGAATGACTTTGTGGAGTTCTTTGTGAACAGCAGCTTCACCGACGCTCCTGCGTATTTCAAAAGCGCATTGGGCGGAGCATGGAAAGACTATGTAAACCCCGCATTCAACAAACTTACGTTTGAAATTGATGGAAACCCCACTAATTCAATTGTGTCAGCGGGATTGTATCGTGCGCAAATTCAAGTCACGTGGGAAAGTGACGTGGGCACGTTCTTCGTGGCGAGTTCTCCTTCCGCACAAATTACAGTTAAGCTGACCAAGCTCGGAGATGCAAGTGGACTTTCAGGTTATTCTGAATTCCTCGAGCTTCCCTTGGATGGCCTAATTGGTTTGGATGATTCCTCTCTGACATTCCATCGCAATGGGTACGGTACTGCTTTCACCGGACAAACCTTGGACTTAGTTCCCACTCCCGGCTTAACGTTACGAACGTATCCCAGTCAGCCCGGGCAAACGGCGTTGAACACGGTCAACGTGCCCGCGCTTCCTGCATTCAAAGAGTTGAACACGCAGAATAGGGGTGAATTGGTGAGCTTCAACAAGAGCAGCGGAACGCTTTCCCTGCGTCCAAGTGTCCCCGCTCCCGTGTTAGGAAAATGGTCAAGCAATTCCTCAGGACAAGGACACCTATATTATGGGATTAGCGAAACTTCTTCTCAAGGCGGACAGAGCTACGTTTCTCATTCAACGGACACTGGAACACCCTTATCTAAATGGGTTCCCATTGCATCGGATTTAACCCAGAGCACATTCGGTTGCACCACCCCTAATTGTGATATTTGTTTGGATGCCGGAGGAAACGCCTTTGTTTCTTCGCTCAAGTTTGATTTAAACCCGGGAACAGGTGCATGCGGGTTACGTCCTCCTCTTACAAAAAATACGGCGTTTGGTTTTACGTCAACGGGTAGCGTGAGTAATGAGTCGTATTTGAGTACGGTGTTCTATCGTGTCCCTGGAAATGATTATTCCATTATTTTAGGATGTAACGATTCGTCCTCCCAACAAATTGGAGCGATTGCCACCCATTCAAGTGTGATTTCGAACGGTGGCGCATCCGTTGCGGGATTGGATTTAGGCTCGTCTTCGTTAGAGGATCAACTTGACAATGCGGTTTCGTTATACGGCATGCTTAATTTGATGGAAAGCAACTACACCTGTATCAACAACACGGCAGGCACGAGTCGCGTGTATTGGAATGCTCCGCGTTTGCGCGAGGACTTGGCGAATGCAAAACCCTCATTTGGTCACATAGGAAATTCGTGTGTGGCAACTGGTAATCCATTAGGTGCAGCCGGAACGTTCACCTTGCTCTCCAAGAATGGAATCATTTCTCAGTCTCAAACCACGTTGGGGATGTGTCCGTTGTACAACAATAATAATGCCCAGAATGGGTATTATGCAAAACTTGGTGTGCCTTTTCCGGTTGGCACGCAGATTCGTTTCTTAGGATCAGGTGCCATTACGGATGACCCCTTGAATGGGGTGGTGCAGTATCGTTCGAATGCTACTAATTGTACGCAGTTGACTTCATTGAATTGTCCGGGTCCAGGAACTCCGTTTGATTTTTGCTCCGCAAACACGGAAAGGTATTGGTCGGGCACTCCTGCAATTAACCCGTAAGTAGAGCGTCACCTCGGCGGTCCCTCAGGGGCCCAACTTAAATATCACAAACCTCGTTTAACGTGTGGGTTGAGTATGGGTATTTTAGAAAAAGGATTAGTTCACGTCTACACGGGCGATGGAAAAGGAAAAACCACTGCCTCCTTAGGATTAGCCATCCGTGGAGTAGGACATGGGATGAATGTATTCATGGTCCAGTTCATGAAAATAGGATACACGGGAGAGGCCATGGCCCTGAAAAAGTTTGGTTTGCCTATTACGTTTGAATCATTCAACGTGCAATGCAAGAACCAATCCGATCATGATGAGGAAATAACGAAAGGAACATTTGCGGGTTATTGTCGTGAATGTTTTGTTCCCAATGCGTATGACAATCCCATGGCCGTGAAAGCATTTAATGAGGGAAAGAAAGCCGTGGAGAGTGGGAAATATGATTTGGTTATTTTTGACGAGTTAAACGTGGCACTGAACATGAAAATTTTGCCAGTAGAGCCGGTTGTGAAAATGGTGGAAGACAAACCCGTGCACACGGAAATCGTATTCACGGGGAGAAATGCCCCGGAAGAATTATTGAAAGTGGCGGATTACATTACCATTATGGGATTGAAGAAACATCCTTACATGAAGCAGATTTATGCGCGAAAGGGAATTGAGTTCTAGCGTTTTCTTCTTTGACCTGCTTTTTTTACCCCTGCTGGAACTTCCTTTTCAATGTAATTACGCCAAGTGCCATGTTCAAAAAACTTAGCATTTTGCAAGGTCTTAATCACCCCTCTGAGTCCGCTTGTTCTCGCCCAATACCCGCTTTTCAAGGGTGTATCTTTTGTGCGTGCGATAACAAAACTTCGAAGGGACTCACGAGAATGTTGCAGGGGCAAAAAATAGTTACCAACCATTCGATGCGGAACCACTCCGATTTCTACGCGCAGAAATTCATTCCAAGTGGGTTGTCCAAGAAAATGGGCTTCATGCGCTCGCTTGTAAAGCCGGTTGAGCAGGGGTTGTTTGATCCAATAGTTACTGCTCCCAGGATAGCCTGCATTAAAGGCCGCACGGATGCATTCAATCAATCGCTCGTTGTACCCTGGAGTGCCTTTTTTCCCCAATGCGCGATAAAGTTTTTCAAAATACTCCTTTTGTTCCGGCGATGCATACTTGCTTATTTTTTTATCCATATTCAAGGAATTATTTTCCCGTTCTTATTTCTTTGGTGTCTCTCCCTGGTTTTCAATTTCAATTAAAAACCCTTTGAAGGAGTTTGTGGAGTATCTATGACCATTTACGTGGATACGGCTAATATTCTTGAAGCTGAAAGATGGCTTAAGCAGCCCTTTGTGAAGGGTATTACCACGAATCCACTGCTCCTGGCCCAAATTAAGACCAAGGATCGTTTTGAGCATTTGAAAAAGCTCAATATGCTGTTGAATAAGGAGCAAATCCTCATGGTGCAGGCGGTTGGTGAAACGCCCGATGAATTATTAGAAGATGCGCGCACCATTCATGAGATTCTCCCTCAAGCCGTAATTAAGATTCCCGCGGACAAGAATGGTTTCTCTATTGCCCCTACATTAAACCACGATGAGATTGAACTTTGTTTTACGGCTATTTTTTCGGCCGCACAAGGAATCATTGCCGCGTTTGCGGGCGGACACTATGTCGCCCCGTATGTAGGTAGAATGCAGGACGTCAACATTGATCCGTGGGGAGAAATTGAGGACATGATGGATGCATTTGACGCCCACGAATTAGACGCCCATGTGTTGGCGGCCTCTTTGAGATCTCCTGAAGATGTAGCTAAGGCCTTTGCATTGGGATGCCATGTCACCGCTAAACCCTCCGTGTTGGAACAATCCATTTCCCCTGAACATACGGATAAAATGGTCAAAGAGTTCAACAAGGCTCGATTATTATAAGTGTAAATTAAATACTCTGCTTTTTTTCTTTTGTTCATGCGTGAAGTGGAAATCAAGATTTTGGAAGTCAACGTTTCCTCTCTTGTTGCAAAGCTGAAAAAATTGGGGGCGAAAAAAGTATTTGAGGGGGAGATGATTGGGTACGCCTATGATTTTCCGGATGGGCGATTGAAAAAGAATGGTTCGTTTCTGCGTTTGCGTTCAAAAGGGGATCATTTTGAGTTGACGTTCAAAAAAAGCATTCAAAGCAAGAAAGCGAAGATTGCCGAAGAGTATCAGGTCTCATTGAAGGAAGGCAAAGCGGCCCAAAAAATAGTGCAGTCATTGGGCTTGAAGCAAATTCGAAAGGGGACTAAAAAAAGAATATCGTATTCATTAGGGAAAATCAATTTCGATATTGACAAATACGATGAAATTCCCGCCCTTTTGGAAATTGAAGCGCCTGATGTAAAGACCCTCCATCATTGGGTGAAAAAAATTGGTTTTTCCCTCACGGACATGAAGCTGTGGAATGGGAAGCAAGTATTCAAGTATTATGGGAAAAAGCAGGATTGAGTCTCCTTGTTCCTCATTTTTAATCCTTCTTTCAAGGTTTAACATATGTTGATTGGATTTGTAGGAAAGCCCTCATCAGGGAAAAGCACCATCTTCGCCGCCGCTACTCTGATTGACGTGGCGCGTGCATCGTATCCCTTTACCACCATCGAACCCAATCGTGGAATGGGATTTGTACGCGTGGAGTGTGTGGATAAGGAATTCAATGTGCAGTGTAACCCCCGTTCAGGTTTTTGTGTAAACCACACGCGCTTTGTTCCGGTTGAACTGTTGGACGTCGCAGGATTAGTCCCCGGTGCCCATGAAGGAAAGGGATTGGGGAACAAGTTTTTGGACGATTTGAGACAGGCGGATGTACTCATTCACGTGGTGGATGCAAGTGGGAGTACGAATGAAAAGGGAGAAGCAGTGGAGAGCGGTTCCCATGACCCTAGCAAAGACGTGAAGTTTTTGGAAGAGGAACTAGAATTATGGATGTTAGGAATATTGGAAAATAATTGGGCCAAGTTTGCTAGGCAACCCTTGAGTAGCAAACAGCAAATTATTGATGCGGTTTCCAAAGGACTTTCGGGGTTGGGAATTAATGATATGCAGGTGGATGCTGGGCTTACCAAATCTAAGCTCATGGAGAAGCGCTTGAACGATTGGACCGTGGAAGACAAGCGTGCGTTTGTTCATCAGTTGCGTTTGATTTCAAAGCCCATGGTGATTGCAGCCAACAAATACGACTTGCCTCATTCCAAAGAAAATGTGGAGCGAATGAAAAAGGAATTTCCTCATTTGAAAATTTATCCCTGTTCAGGCGAAGCAGAATTGACGCTAAAGAAGGCCGCCAAGGCGGGGGTAATTGATTACGTTCAAGGAAACAGTTCATTTGAAATGAAGAAAGAACTAAACGATGCACAAAAAGCCGGACTGCATTACATTCAGGAAAATGTCCTGAAGAAATTGGGTTCTACCGGCGTACAAGAGGCATTGGATAAGACCGTGTTTGAGGCCCTGGGATACATGGCTATTTTCCCGGGTGGAACAAAGGGTCTTGCCGATGCGAAGGGAAATATAATTCCTGATTGCTTCCTCATGCCCCGTAATTCAACCTCTCTTGATTTTGCTTTTCGTTTGCACACGGACTTTGGAAAGAACTTCATTAAGGCCATTGATGTGAAAACGCGCATGCTATTAGGAAAGGACCACTTGCTCAAGAATAGGGACGTGATTGAGATTGTCTCCAACAAATAGGCATTTATTTTAGTCCTGTTTTTGTTTGGAATGAAAACGATAATGGTAGTAGTAGGATTTTTAGTTGTCCTTTCCTCCGGCTGCCTTTATTCATCCACTTCCCTCCCCCCTCAAGCGTGTTTTGGTGAGGATTGTTTTTTCATTGAAATTGCCGACACGTCTGAGGAACGTGCTTTAGGATTGATGGGACGTGAATCCCTTTCAGCCAATCAGGGAATGCTGTTCGTTTTTGAGAGTGAGTCCATTCATGGTTTTTGGATGAAAAACACGTTGATTTCATTGGATGCGATTTGGATCAATGCGCAAAATCAAGTGGTGGATGTGAAAACCATGGTTCCGTGTGAGAAAGACCCTTGTCACGTGTACAATCCAAACGGTAGTTCATTGTTTGTGTTGGAGATAAACGCTGGGCTTGCAAATGAGTATACTATTCAGCCCGGCGACGTGGTTCACATTTCGGGCGTATGATGCGTAAGCACATGCGTGCTTTCGTCTGGGGGTGCTAAGCTTTGCGTGAGTTCCACAAAGTTGTCCACGGCCTGATCCAAGAAGCTTTGTTTGAAAGTAACTAATATTTTCTGTGCCTCATGAGGACTACTCAGCGTGAAGAAGCTCTTTCTTCCTGCGCGCTCTTTTTTCAACACGCCTGCTTCAACGAGTTTATCCAAGTGCCAGCTTGTGGTAGAGGGAGAAAGGTTGATTTCTTGGGCAATCCGTTCGTTATTCGCACGTTTTTCATTCAGTAAAAATAAAATGATTTTTCTCGTTGATTCGTGGCGTAAAAAGGCCATCGTATTTTGCCCCGAAGAAAACTGCTCCCCTTCCCCCACTTGGGGTCCGCGCACGGAATAATAGCGTACAAACTTTCCTTCTTTCTGGGTGCGGATAATGTGGTGTTTTTGCAAGTAATCTAAATGGTATTGTAGACTTCCCACGGCCAAACTCGTGCGTCGTTGGATCTCCCTGAAGTGTAATCCGGGCGACTGTTCAATTTCGGAGTATATTTTTTTCCTTACTCCTAATTGGAGTGCCTTTTCAAATCCTGCGTCATCAGCCATGAGGAATACACTCACGTGTTATTTTTCTCTCCGTGGAGAAAAGATGGCGAATGCAATCATGGCGAGGCTGGCGAGCTCGAGTACGTTTTCCGCGTGATCGGGGAAAAATTGTCCCGTGCTCACGAACAAATCCATGACTTTGAGCAACCATTTGAATGCAATAAAACCAAATGCAATGGCAATCCACTTGACGCGAGAAGAGGGGTTTCGTTTCCAGGCGAGGAACCCTATCACAAAAATGGCAACCGAGAATACAAACACGATGATACGTGTGGCGTAGTCGAACTGCTGCGCCTCATTCGTGAGAATACGTAATGGGTTGGTAAAGAATCCTATTGCCTCGTTGGCGTGAACCATTGGAATCAAAAGTAGTACAATCCATAGAAGGATGAATTTTTTAGTCATATTTCCACCTCTCACGACTCAATGGTAAAACTGGCCTTAAAAAAAGGATGGGAAAGGCCATTCGTGGCCCTTTCCCTATGTTCTTGCTTGTGAGGAGAGTTATTTTCTACTAGAATTTGTTATTTTCTTTTAATAGGAGTTTTGGTATGCCCCTCGATGAATGGTACATCCTTCCACGCGTGAGGGGGATTAAAAAAGGAAAAAGAAATCTCCTGGCATAGGATGTACGGACTTAGACGGGCGCAGAGCTCATTGGAATACTTGCTTCTCATTGGGGGGGTCGTGCTGATTGCGGCCGTGGTGATGCTGGTTATTTTTACAAATGTGATTCCTGCGGGAGAAGGGATTTTACAAAATAACTTAGTTCAATCCGGAAATGAAATTACGGCATCCGGATACAAATGTGGAAACGGTTCGTTGGACGCCGGAGAGGCCTGCGATCCTGTTGGTTTTGCGTGTGTGAATGGAAATGCGTGTCAGAATAATTGTTCATGCGGTAGTCCTCCTTCTGCGTACGGGGGTCCCATTTCATTGGATTGGGGAACTATTGCGCATACGGATTATGCGGAACTGGTTAGCACTGCACAAAAAAGTGTGAGTGGTTTCAAAATTAAAAACGATGGAACTTCTCCTATTGTGATTGAAAAAATATCCGTGTTTTATTCGTTCGCCAGTCCGCACCCCGCACTGTACCTTCCCCTTCCTTCTTCTCTTTCTACTCTTTCGTTTCGCGACTCCTTTTCAGCGAATGTGCTGACGCTCAACAACGTTGCATCGGGATCAATCATCACGCTCATGAATCCCATTACGCTTGGCGCGGGAGAAGAGTGGACCGGTTCACTTGTTTTTAATCAACCCATTTTCCCTATTTATCAAGTGGATGCAGGAGGGGGCGTTTTTCATTATTTTCCCGCTGCGGGGTCCCACTTCATGCAGGTGCAATTCACGGATGATGCGGGAGCCCTTCATCGTCCACCTTCATTGAATGATTTTTTGTCCTATGAGAAAGGAGATGGTTTAGGTGGATTGGACCCCTACATTAACGTCTGCAATGCCGGAGCGAGTATTCCCTCCGGAGACGTGTTTGGGGTTGCCACTGACTTGTGTGACGGGGAACCCTGCGCGTACACGAAGGACTTCGGATACTCCACCGTGTTTCAATTCCCCTTTCCTCTTCCCGTTTCATTTGATACTATTCATTCCCAGTTTTTTGCCACGCAGGATAACGCCATTGTGGTGGGGGCAGGGCAGTATGGTGATGCCGACCCCTATTCGTTTGTGAAAGGAGGCGTTAGTTGTGACCCGATCATCTTTGATGATGTCGAGGAAACGGGAAACACTCCTGGAATCACTGCCTCTCCCGTGGATGCCGATGGGGTCTTTCCTGAAGTCAAGTATTTTGATGTAGATGGGCTCATTTCCCCTGGAGAAGACCGTGTATTCTTTTCCCTGGTGGGGGCCGACTCTCCTTCGTATGGGATGGATAGTCAAGGCTGGAGATGGTGGCGTTCGGGACACTATTTGGGGCCAGTGGATGGGTATCCGTTTCCTTTCTTTCTATTTCGATATAGCGTTCCTGGGTGACGTGACTCTATATTTATAAAGCAAGGAAGGATGGTCAACATGGATTAAGGGGAATTGGGAAAGCATGCATTCAACACTAAAACGTAATTCAGGTCAGGGTGCACTGGAATACTTATTATTAATCGGCGGTGCTGTGCTGATTGCCACCATCATTATGGTGATTGCTCTTACTCAAATTTTTCCCGCAAGTAGTGATATTGTGAATGATAATCTTAGTCAATATCAAAACCAGATTACTTTGAACGCATTCGGTTTGGGCGGGGGATCAGGAAGTGGTTCTGTTTGTGGAAATGATATTGCGGAATCCGGGGAAGTCTGCGATGGTGTTGATTTGGATGGAGAAACGTGCGTGTCCCAATCATTCGCGGGCGGAACATTGGCCTGTGCTTCTAATTGCTTGAGTTTTGATACCAGTAGTTGTACGTCCCCCCCTACTTGCGGTAATGGAACCATTGGTAGCGGCGAAACATGCGACGATGGTGCGGCCCTTTCAGGTGATGGATGTAGTTCATCGTGCCAAGTTGAAGCCGGATGGAACTGTTCAGGTGAACCAAGTACTTGTACTTCAATATGTGGAGATGCACTTGTGGTAGGAACCGAAGTGTGTGATGGTGCTAATTTGAACGGACAATCGTGTACGACATTGGGATCGGGATATACGGGTGGGACTCTCTCTTGTGCAGGCACCTGTAACACATTTGTTACTTCATCCTGTAATCAGACTGTTTTGTTTGAAGTGGAAAATTATGCTTCACTAGGTGCGGGATTGCAAGTAGATAGTGCTACGTACTCTCCTGAATCCGTGGTGACGTTCTTAACGGGATGTACGGCAGCAAATAACACCAATACGTATTCAAACTTCAATGTCCCAGTTGCGGGTAACTACAACGTGTGGGTGAAAGCGGACAACGTCGCAGGAGTAGCAGTTTCGTTTAATACAACAGTCATTACAGCCGCCGGCTCTACGATTATCCCTGTTCCAAGCTCAGCCACTATTGCCACATGGTCGGGAGGCACTACTGTCGCATTACCTGTGGGTGCTTCGACTCGCAATGTGCAGATTCAGTGTAATGCCAACCTGCGCGTGGACAAAGTGATGATTACCAACAACACCACGTGTACGCCTACTGGAAACGGCTCGAACTGTTCGTAAAGCCATTTTTTTTATGGCTTTACGGAACAATCCTATTCATGGTTCTGGGGAAACCTACCGTGTCGCGAATGTGTTCCATTTTGAACAACCACATGGTGAGGCGAGACAAACCGAGTCCTCCTCCTGTGTGGGGAACGCTACCATATTTTCGTAAGTCTACGTACCACTGATAATCTTTCTCTTTGAGTTTGGCCGCTTTCATACGTGTAATTAGTTCCTCGTATTTCCAGCAGCGTTCCCCGCTACCAATGATTTCCCCATACCCTTCGGGTGCGAGCATGTCCACACACATCACGGTTTCGGGCTTCTTTGGATCGGGACGATGATAGAAGGGCTTCAATACGGTGGGATAGTGGTGCACCATGATGGGTACATCAAAGTCCTTGGTGATTTCCCTTTCCTGTGCTTCTCCCAAATCGTCTCCCCATTTGAGTTCGGGAAATTTCTTTTGAGCAATGGCAAACGCCTCGTCATACGTGACGCGTTTGAATTTTGACTTAATTACTTTCTCTAAATCTTCTTTCTTTCGACCGAAATATTCGAGTTGTGCGGGGGCGTGTTCAAGTACGTATTTCGCCACGTGCTTAATCATGCGTTCTTCCCAGTCCATTAATTCATCTAAACTCGAAAAGGCAGTCTCCCATTCGGCGTGCCAGAATTCAGTTAAGTGTCTTCGCGTACGTGAAGGTTCGGCACGGAAAGAGGGTGCCACCGTGTACACTTTTTCTAATGCGTGGGCATACACTTCCAAATAGAACTGCGAACTCTGCGTGAGGAATGCTTTTTTACCAAAATAATCCACCTCAAATAATTCGCTTCCACCCTCAACGGCACCACTCACAAACATCGGGCATTGTACTTCCAAATAGCCGTCTTTTTTACAAAAATCGTGGAATGCTTCAAATACAACGGCAGAGGCGCGAAGCCCTTGTTGCATTTTGGTTGAACGTAACCATAAGTGGCGGACGTCCAACAGGAATTCCTCACTCAAATCCTTCCCAATGGGAAACTCATCCCCTGCGTGAATAATGTCCACTTTACTCACTTGGATTTCTTTTCCACCGGGCGCACGGGGGTCCTCTTTGATGGTTCCTTCAATTTCAATCGAGCTTTCCATTAATGCCTTGCGTGCGTGCTCGTAGGATTTTTTGTCCGTGATGCTTTCGCTCGAAAGAACGGCCTGCATTTCTCCGCTTCCGTCTCGTACGAGCCAGATTAAGGTTCCCTTGAAGTCGCGCTTGCGCTTGATCCATCCCTTAATGTGGGCTTTCTCCCCTTTCGTGTGTAACACTTCGTGAATTGTTTTTCGTTCCATATCTCCCATCTCCCTGCGTGTTTGTTGGATTGATAACTGACTTAAAAAAATAGGCCTCGGAGGGACCCTCGCATAGGGAGCCCCTGGAAGGGTAAAATTAGGAACGATTGGAGTTGATGCGTACAAGTAAAGCAATAGGCGAAACGCGCGATTGCATGGTCAATAAGGTACGCATCTAGAGAAACAATGGGCCTGAACTCGTTTAAAACCTATCCTTGGGGGGTTCTTTTTTTTAGAAACATATCACGTCTTCTGTGCGAACTGTATTTCGATTGATTTGAAGGGGGTGGTGACGAGTACATTTTTTCCTAGTTTTTTGAGTTCTACTAGGTTCATGGTGGCTAATTGATGCAAATCGCGAGAGATAGCGGTTTGTTTTCGATTCGTTTTTTGGGCAATAGCACCTACTTCTTTTGCTTCCGATGGATTGTATGACATGAGTTGTTTCAATAAATCCAGTTTGGCTGGGGAAAGCAAACGGTGTAGTTGTTCGTAACTATTCACATAGAAAACATTCCGGGGGTGAGTTTTCCAAGCATGGGGGTCGGTGAATAATCGATCTTCATCGTCCTCCATGTTTCCCCCGACAATAATGGTCAAAATAGTGCTTGGACGTTTTTGTTTCATCATAAACAAGTAACCTCTATGTTATATATTAATCTTCTCTACCTCAACTCCTTTGGAAGATAACGTATGCAAAATTGGATCATGCGTTCTTCCCAATTGGCTCTTGTTTCATTTCGAGCGTGCTGATATAACCCATAGGATAATGGAATTTCTGGTTTTTCGATTCGATTGGTATGACCTAAATAGTTTCGATGGATATTGTAACAGCCATGCGAAAAATCGTGTTTGATAATCTCATGAGTGTGTTCATCCGTATCAATAAATAGCTGGATTACTGCAAAATTGATTAGCTCCTTCGTGTGCGCGTCATACACAATGTTGGTCCGAAGGACATTTCGTTCCTTCAGATCGAGATACTTCTGACTTTTCTGCACAATAATTGGCATGATACATTCAACAAATCGGTACTGTTTTAAAACTAGGGAAAATTTTTCAACGATTGAAAATTCATTAGAGTTCCTACGGCGTCAATCGTTCCGGATCTCTTGGAAGCAAAATGGCTTCTTTGACGTTTTCCAAATTCAGCATTTGTTTGACAATACGATCCATTCCTAACCCCACTCCTCCGTGAGGAGGGGCACCATATCGGAAAATATCGCGGTAGAATGTCATTTGATTGAAGTCAATTCCTTTCTCCTCGCATTGGGCCATGAGGATGGGTAAGCGGTGTTCGCGTTGGGCGCCGGTTCCTATTTCCACTCCCTTGTACAACAAGTCAAATGATTTGGTGACCTTTTTGTCGTTCTCCGGGCGCATGTGATAAAACGGTCTTTTTTCCCATGGATAATCCAGCATGAACACGAAATCGCTCTGGTATTTTTCCTTCACGTATTCCCCCATCATTTTTTCCCCTTCCGCATCCAAGTCGTCGTCCTCGGGGATGGTTTTTACCTTCGTTGAGAGTATTTTTCGTGCCTCGTGCAAGGAAAGCTTTGGTATTTCGTGTGGGACAATAATTTCGATCCCCATCTTGTCTAATTCAGGTTGACACTCGGCTTTGATTCCGCTCAATAAGATGTGGAAGTATTTCTCAATCACCTTCATGACGTCAAACTCACTTTCAATGAATCCCATCTCAAAGTCAATGCCCGTGAACTCGGTTAAGTGTCTTGTTGTATGTGATTTTTCTGCGCGGAAGATGGGTTCAATGGAATACACTTTTTCCAATCCTCCCACTACAAACATTTGTTTGTAGATTTGAGGACTCTGTGCAAGCGAGGCCGTTTTTCCAAAATAAGGGAGCTTGAATTCCTCTGCACCGCTTTCAACCCCTGCGGCTGTTAATTTGGGCGTTTGAATGTTTACAAACCCTTCTTTTTCAAAAAAGTCAACTGTCTTGGAGAATATTTTGCTTCGAAGGATGAAAATGTTCTTTACTTTTTCTCTGCGTACATCCAGGAAGCGATAATCTAATCGCTTGTCTATTCCTGTCGTAGTTTCCGTTGTAAGTTCGATAGGTAATGGTTGTTCGGCTTCATTTAGAATGGTGATTTCGGATGCCTCTAGTTCAACTTCACCCGTGGGAATTTCCGCGCGCACTTGGTTTGCGGGTCGCTTGTTGACTTTTCCTTTGATGCGTATGACGGATTCATTTTTGAGTGCGTGTTTGTTTGTTGACGTGAGTTCCTTGTTGACAAAAACTTGAGTTATTCCCGTGCGGTCGCGCAACAAAACAAAGGATATTTTTCCCGTCTCCCTAAATGTATCCACCCACCCTTCTAGAGTGACTTCGTGCCCGGCATGAGTTGAGCGTAGCTCCCCACACGTGTGTGTGCGTATCATATTCTGATGGGGTCAAATCCTTGTTTTAAAGGTACCCGTGCAAGCCTATTTATTCCAGGTTTTCATTCCCATAGAATGCCTCCTTCTTTCTCCAAAAAATCTTCTTCCCGGAAACGCGTCCCGAGTATGGGCAGAATAGGGGAGACCCTGTTGCGTCATGAGGCGAAGGGGCGCAGGCGAGACCGATCGCTAAATGAGCTGGTTCGCCTGGAAGTACTTTTTCCTGGATTTGCTGAATACCTGCGCGGAGGAGGAGGCCTCCTTAATGATTATGGTCGGACGCTTCCACATTATGCACCCGTTCATCGTTTGCTGTTAAAATATGGCTCGGGTTTGCGTGGGAAAAAATTAGTGCACATTGCTTCCTCCCTAGGGCTCTATACCCAATTTTTACAGAGTCTTGGCGTTAAGGCCATCGGGCTTGACATGAATACGGCAGCATTAAACGTAGCAAAGAAAATAGGTAACCGTCGTGGAGTAAGAGGGGATGCACAATTTCTACCAGTACGCAATAACGCATTGGACTATGTTTTGGCTGACCATTTTCTTCTTGCCAATTATGGGCCCATCCGTGGCGTTGAGAGGGAATTTTTTGCTCAAATTCATCGTGTATTACGGCCTGGCGGCATTCTTATTGTTTCGTCTATTAGCAAGTTGGGGCTAAGAATATATCCAGACGTACTGACTGGGTTAGGTTTCAAGGTGCTTCAGCGTCCCAAAGTATATGGAAATATGGTTTTACAAAAAATATGAAAAAGAGAGTAAGGTGGCGAGGCCCCATTTCCAGCATCCCAATCAAATGGTGAACCGGACTTGGAACCCCCTCCACAACCGTAAGAGGGGATTTTTTTTCGTAATCCCACTAAACGCTGCAGTAGCTATACCCGCAGTCCATGCAGGTGGCGCAACCCTCTTGCATGTGGAGCTTGTTTCCTCCGCACTTCTCGCATTTCTTGGTTTCTCCCTTTGACAAGTCATGGGCCTTCATGACCTTAGCCTTGAAGTCCTCTTCCACTTGCTTGTTTGATTTTCCTTCCACGTTCAAATTGAGTACCTGGTTTTCGAATCCCTTGCTTCCATCCCTGTAAATCGTGACACCTTTGCATCCGAGTTTGTATGCTAGCATGTACACTTCGCGCACCTCGTCTACTCCCGCGTCGTGAGAGAAATTAACGGTCTTGCTAATCGCGTTGTCCGTGTATTTCTGCCATGCTGCTTGCATGCGGAGATGCCAATAGGGGGTAATGTCATGTGCACATACGAAGACGTTGCGCACGTCTTCAGGGATTTCAGTCAAATGATGCAATGTTCCCTGTGCAGCTATTTTTTCCATCAATTCCTCGTTATAGAATCCGCGTTTGATGGCGGCCTCTTTGAATATCTCATTCACGTACAACAATTCCTGCCCGTCCATCACGCGTTTAACGAATGAAATAGCAAACAATGGTTCGATTCCACCTGAACAATCCGCAATCATGGAAATCGTTCCCGTGGGTGCAATCGTTATGCGTGCGCAGTTACGGAAAGTAGGCCCCTCGGGCGTGTCATAGGTGCTTCCTTTGTGGTGGAGGAAAACGCCTTTCTCTTTTCCTAACTCCTGCGACATGGCATCCGCCTCTTCGCGAATAAACTTGGCCATTTTCTCTGCAAACGAACAACCCTCTTCCGAGTTGTACGGAATGTTTAATTTAAACAACAAATCGGCCCAGCCCATGACTCCTAATCCAATGCGTCGGTTTCCCTTGTTCATGTGTTCGATTTGGGGAATCACATACTTGTTCATGTCAATCGTGTTGTCTAAGAAACGAACCGCCGTGCGAACCGTTTCGCGCAAACGAGACCATTCGACTTGTCCATCATGCGTGACGTATTTGACGAGGTTGATGATTCCTAAATTACAAGAGTCATACGGACCCAAGGGCTGCTCTCCACAAGGATTCGTGGCTTCAATTTCGTAAATATGTGAAATGGTATTATCCCTGTTGATTCGGTCAATGAAAATGATTCCCGGATCTCCTGTTTTCCATGCACTCATCACGAGGTCTTCAAACAATAGTTTAGCGTTCTCTCGGCGCACCACCTGCTGATTGGAGGGATTGATGAGTTCGAAATCCTCATCTTTTTCAACCGCTTCCATGAACTTTTCTGTAATTGCCACGGAGATGTTGAAGTTGTTGATTTTGGTAATATCGTCCTTACAGTGAATAAATTCGTGAATATCGGGATGATCCACGCGCAGAATACCCATGTTGGCCCCGCGGCGTTTTCCTCCCTGCTTAATCACTTCAGTTGACGCGTTGTACACGGACATGAATCCCACAGGACCGGTGGCCACTCCCTTCGTGCTTTTCACAATGCTCCCTTTAGGACGAATACGTGAAAAAGAGAAACCCGTTCCTCCGCCAGACTGGTGGATTAATGCCTGGTGTTTCATCGTCTCGTAAATCGATTCCAAATTGTCCTCAATGGGTAAAACAAAGCACGCCGATAATTGTTGCAACGGCGCCCCGGCGTTCATTAATGTGGGTGTATTGGGCATGAATTCCATTTTTTCCATCAAATGAGAAAATTGTTCAGTCCAATAGTGTACTGTTTCATCCGTTCCCCCATACTTTAATTCGGCCTGCGCAATGTTTCCTGCGACGCGCTTCCAAAGTTGTTCGGGCGTCTCCTTTACTTTTCCCACTTCGTCCTTCAACAAGTAGCGTTCCTTCAACACGCGTAATTGATTGATTCCCACATTCGTGTCGACGTTCAACCCTAACATCGTGCGCTTGAGGTCGCGTTCTTCGGTTCTTTTTTGTCGGTATAAAATATAGGACTTGGCTACTTTGGTTTCCCCTGTCTTCATCAATTCCTCTTCCACAATATCTTGAACGTACTCCACGGAGGGAATGCTTTCCTCGGGGTGCTTCTCTCGTTCCTGGATCAATCGTTCCATGATGCGATCCGAGATACGCAAGGAGGTGGTTTCGTCGTCCTTTCCTGTGGCGTGGAATGCTTTGGTAATGGCGAGGGTTATTTTGTCCTGATTAAAAGAGACTACGGCCCCGTTTCTTTTTTTGATGTTAGGGATTAATGTCTGGATTTGAGCATCATGCATATGTTCCACCGCCTTCCATTTTAGGGTAAAATTGACTCTTTCTAACTCAACGCTTACTTTCTTTTTAATTCCAAGAGAAAATTTTTTTCTCCGGCGCGGATTGGGAATACTCCTGACGCTTGGAGAGTATTAAAACATATTTCAGGCCCCCAAATTTCCAACCCATTCACGCAAACAAGGGAGTTAGCGCGCATTGTTGGACGCGCGCACGAACCTCCTTTAAGTACATCCTTTCTTTTTGGAAGAATGGCCCCCTTTTCTGCCCGATTGCTTGAACGATACAAGGAACTCCTTCCTGAAAAAGAAGACTATGATTCCTTCCTCAGCGTCTCTAAAACGCGTTGGCCCAAAACCATCCGCACCAACACCCTCAAGGCAAACGATGAGTGGATTGAGTCGCGTCTCCGCGAGCGTGGCATTTCCTATGAACGGCACCCCTCCATTCCTCACGCCTTTACCTTGCACCAGCTTTCCGTGCTCCTGGGTGGACTTTGGGAGACCCAACAAGGGTTCTGGCAGCCCCAAGAACTCTCCTCTCAACTCCCTCCCTTCGTACTCAAGCCCCTCCCGGGAGAGCGCGTACTGGATATGGCTGCGGCGCCCGGTAACAAAACCATTCAGCTTGCTTCCGCGATGAAGAATACTGGACAGCTGGTGGCCTGCGAGCCCAACAAAGAAAGGGCAAAGGCATTGCGTTTTGTTCTAGGAAAAGGAGGCGTGTCAAACGCAGGGGTGGCGTTACAAGACGCGTTAACGCTTCCTGAATCATTGATGTTCGATAAAATTTTGTTGGATGCCCCGTGCTCCGGGGAAGGGCTCCTGCGTAAGAAACCCCAGACGTTGAAAAGCTGGTCCGAAAAATACGTGGTGCACAAAGCGCAGCTCCAAACGAAGCTCATACTAAAAGCCGCGGATTTGTTGAAAGAAGGCGGAGAAATGGTGTACAGCGTATGCACGCTTTCCCCGGAAGAATGCGAGGGCGTACTCACCACGCTTTTACATGAGCGAAAAGAAATGAAACTGACGGACATTGATTTATTCGGACTCAAAACGCGCCCCGGCTTGAGCGCGTTTCGTAATCGGACATTCAGTAAGGGCATGGAAAAGACCCATCGTATTTATCCCCAAGATAATAACACCCAATCCTTTTTCATTGCCGCACTCAAAAAAACAAAAAGTGAGGGAGCCAAATGAAAATCACGTTTTGCACGCCGGAAGAAAAAAAGCGATACGTGAATTATTTAGTTTCACGATATGGGATTTCTATTTCCATACTAAATGAGTGTGCGTGGATCACGTATGGGTTGAGCGTATTTATGATTAGTAAGACATGGGAGAAAATTCTAATTGAAAAAGAACTCAATCTTTTTTCAGTAGGAATCCAAGCGTTCACGAATGGCAAGGAATTCCAACCCACCGCCAATTTTATTACACTCATGGGAGAACATATTACGCAAAACTGCATGGAATTGCCCGAAGGAAAGCTACTGTCTTTCTTTCAGGGGAAAAGCCTCTCTAAAACGGAAGCCAAATCCATTCGTGTTCTTTCCGACGGCTGGGTAGCGGTTTCATCTAAAGGAAAAGTCGTGGGTTCCGCTTCCCTGAAAGGAAACCATTTAATTCCCAATCTCCCGGGGCATGTTCATGCAAGCGAAAGCGAGTAAAAAAACAAAAGCAAAAATCCCTCCTACGAAAGGAGAGCGTCCCTTTTGGTTAGTCTTAGACGTTCACGGCGTACTGATTCAAAGTTCGGAGCGCTGGATCATGACCTTGCTCTCCAAGCGCACGCACCAGCCTAAATGGTTGATGTATCTGCGATGGATGGCCAATATTCGTTTGGCACAGAAAGGAAAGATGCAGGCCAAAGCGTTTTACGAAAAAGTATTGGACCAAAAACTAACGCAGAAAGAATTCAATGAATGGGTGATGAAGGGATACGCCATGCGCGGAGACATTCCTTTTCTTATCATGAAAGAATTGATACGATTGAAAAAAGAAGGATGGAAGCTCGCCATTCTCTCGGATATGAATACAGCACAGGCAGAGTTTCATCGTAACAAAAAACATTTTTCTATTTTTGATGAGGTATTCATTTCCTGCGAAACGGGATTGATGAAGCCTTATCCGGGTGCTTTTTCTGCATTTGAAAAACGACTCAAAACGAGGAAGGACCACATTGTGTTCTGCGATGACTTGTGGTTCAATTCCTTCGGTGCAATGTTGCATGGATGGAGAGCCGTCACCATCAAAGGACATAAGCAATTGGAACATTTCCTCAAAGATCTACACTAGTCCTTTTTTTAGGACGAACAACCCATACCTGGTATCGTTTTAGTGGAGCGTGATTGTAATGGTTCGTATTGTAATGAAAACAGCCCATGGTCCGGTGGAAGTAAAGGTAGGCGATGAGAGCAAATGGATCTGTCAATGCGGACTCACCACGAATCCACCCTTTTGCAGCGGAATGCACAAGAAAACACTGGATGAGAAAGAAGGAAAAGTGTACGTGTATCACCCCGATGGAACACGTACGGAATTAGCGTAAATTTTTACTTGCGGTGCTTCTGCACCGTAGTATTCATTTTTTCTCTATGTGCATCGCTGGGCTTCTCAATGAGCGTGTTGATTTTCCAGTATTTGTTTTGATGATACGCCAGTGATTCTTTTTCAAACGCCTGACCATGAACCACTTCCCCAACAAACAAATGATGGTCGCCGTGTTTGACAATGTCGATCAGTTTGCATTCTGCATGCAGTGAACTTCCTTCCACTAATTGCACGTCCAACTTTTTTCCTTTCGTAAACGTAACGCCTAATTCTTCAAGCGCAGAAACTTTCTTTACGTCTTTCCCGCTGCTGTCCCCAGCAATGGAGGAAACCCAATTTTGATCTTCGGCGGCCAAACTTACTCCGAACATTTTGGTTTCTACAATGTTTTCGGCCGTGGCTTTATGGGGGCCAATTGAGACCACTATAATCGCAGGAGAATAACTCGTCAAATAGGTCCATTCGGCCGCCATGATATTCCTTCCATGAGTGCCGTTGCTCGTGATCAACCCCACATTCGTGACAAACTTTTGATGATATTCGCTTCCCCAGGGAAAATCCATTTTTTTTCACGCTCCACTAAGAAGTAGGTATCGGACATACGATATTAAAAAGAGATTCGGCAACCCGTTATAAAAAGTCAAACGTATGTTTGGTGTATGACTGATAAATTACAAAAAAAAGCAAGAAAAAAAATCAATAAGAAACCGAAAAGTATGTTCGGAGTTTTGAAAGGAAAATTGGGTCCTTTTACGCGCGAAGACAGATGGAACGATCGAGAATGACTTAGTGCTAATTTCCCCCCTGTTTGATAGTTCAACCACTTAACCATTCCTTGGCTTTTTTTCATCGCGTTTGATTTCGAAAAGTGGTATTTTTTCACGGAACTTTAGCTTCCAAAGCTTTTTATTTCGCAATTATTATATACGTGTTCCCACATAAGTGCTATGTGGTGTTTATGCCGAATATGACCCTCTCCTTCCCACCTGAAACGAAGAAGCGTATGGAACAGCATCCGCATGTGCGCTGGTCAAATGTAGTACGTACTATCATTGAACAAAAATTAGACGATTTTGAGGAAGCGGAGCGACTGGCTAAAAAGAGCCGCTTAACTCAAAAGGATGTGGATGAACTTACTGCAAAGGTGAATCAGGGCATGCGGAAGCGCGCGGAGGCGATGTTGCATGAACATCACCGTCGACGCTAATGTTCTCTTTTCAGCACTCTTGAAAGATAGCGGTACTCGTCATCTCTGGTTTAATCCGGAGTTCACCTTATTTGCCCCCGCTTATTTGCGGATCGAATTCACCAAATATGAAGGGGAATTGCGCAGAAAATTTACAGGCACGGATAAGGAATTTATAGAATGGGCTGCCAAATTCTTTGCACAAATCCGATTTATTCAAGATGAAGAGTTAGCCCCCTTTCTTCCGGCAGCCGCTTCTCTGATTCATGATCCTAAAGACTGGCTTTATTTGGCATGTGCACTAAAGGAAAATACCATTATTTGGAGCCAGGATAAAGGATTCAAAGAACAGAAACGAATTTCGATAAAAACGACGAACGAATTGATGGAAGAATTTGGAGGACTTTGAGAAGGTCACGAATGAACACTTAAAAGGGAAAAATACGGTACAATTGCGTTGAGAATTATCTTTCAATTCCTTTTTTATGTCGCTTATTTTCAGGTTGTCGTATTTTCCCAATGTAAATTTTTAATTGGTCTTTTTTCGGCCATATCAAACCATTCCCGGAAGAAATCAGCCGTGCTATCACCTCTATTGGCGAGAAGAATATTGCCTCCAAAAATACGTCGAATTCGGCTTACTGCAGTGTTGTCATTTCCTTTGCATGTTCCAAATATTTCCTTACCTAAATAGTCAGCGATGTTCAACCGCTCCATGTTTAATTTATGGTATCCAAATCCAATGAAGCAGATGACATCAGCATCTTTTAATGCGAGCTGAGCTCTTTCAAATTCGCTAAATCTATCATCCTCTTCATGGATTACTCTAATCCCCTGATATGCGCTCTTTATCGCAGGAAGCTGTTCTTCAATGGTTATCGGCCAACCATATTCTCTGCCGTTCTCTTCCTGCCAATCGAGAGGTCCAAGCTTTCCATGTACATGTATGATTGGAATATTTTTTAGTTTTTCTTCGCATTTTTCTTTCGTCATTTTCTGGGACGAGTGCATCAGTGCTTGATGGAGGAAGTGTTCAAGGGAACGGTCGTAATTGAACGTGATTATTGATATGTTGCTATTGTTGAAATTTTCGGGCCCATCCTTATTGAATTCTCTAAAGAGCGTGCTGTAAAATTGCGATTTTTTGCTGAGATCTGTATCTCTTTCTCTTTTCATTAAGATTGCGGCGATGCATGCTTTTCCCATTTCAGCATAGTCTGGGAATTCTTTCAGATATGCGTCGATAGAAGTTTCTTGTGAGAATCGAAGTGATTCCCTGAATGGCGCCATTTTGTGAGAATCAGTATCGAACTCAAGTTTTTCTAGGTATTTGATGAGGCTTCCGTTTGGGTCTATCCCTTCTTGGATTTCTTTCTTGACTGCATCTCCAGTAGGATAACTTAAATCCGCACTGACTCCTGCCCCCAGAACAAGTGTTAATTTTCGTTGAACCATTCTTCTCTCTCCATGCACTTTGAAGTAATCTCCTACAGCATAACGGGAGACGTATCGAAAGTCAACTAGTGCACCGGGGAGGATTTGAACCTCCGACCTTCCGATTATCAGTCGGATGCTCTACCAGGCTAAGCTACCAGTGCGTCTAGCAAAGATGGCAATGGAATGCTTTTAAAGACTCTTTTGGGGGCAACCATCATATGAGCATTGTAAAGTATGCCGGTCTCCGTCTCTCTTCCCCTGCCGTATTAGCCCCCATGTCAGGTGTTTCGACGTTGCCCTTTCGTTTACTCTGTAAAGAGCTGGGCGCCGGTTTAACGTACACCGAATTTGCCTCGGCCATTGCCATTGCGCGAAACCTCGCAAATAGGGCGAGCAATAATAAGGTGTTTGCGCGCGTGGAAACCGTGAAAGAGGAACATCCTGTCGGGGTGCAGTTGTTTGCTCCCAATGAAAAAGACTTGGGAACGGCCATCGAATACGTCGAGAAAGATTTTGATTTGGTGGACATTAATTTCGGCTGCCCTTCCCCTAAAATTACAGGAGGGGGGTGCGGGGCGTTCTTGTTGAGAGAACCGGAGAAACTTATTTCACTCATTAAAGCCGCCGTGTCCGTTTCGAGCAAGCCCGTGACGTGCAAGTTACGCATGGGCTGGGACAAGCCCGTATTGCATGAGTTTGTGGAAAAAATCCAGGACGCAGGAGTGCAGGGAATCGCAGTGCATGCACGCACAGCATTGCAAGGATATAGCGGTAAGGCCGATTGGGAATACATCAAAAAAATAAAATCACTCATCAGCATTCCTGTAATTGGAAATGGAGACATTGGAAATGCAAACGATCTGTTTGATAAAATTCAAAATAATTACTGCGATGTGGTCATGGTGGGAAGAGCCGCGTGGAATAATCCAAGTATTTTTTCCGAAGTAGCCGGGTTAAACGTTCCCTCACGAAATGAAGTATTGCAAAAATATTTTTCATTGTGCCAAAAACATCCTGTTACGGATTTAATCGATGTCAAGGCACAAGTTTCAGGAATTTTTTCCGGAATGCCCAATGCGAAGAAAGTACGGGTTGAAATGATGCAGGCCCAGAGTTTGGAAAACGTTCAGGCGATTGCATTGGGAAATGTGATATAGAGTGTTAGAAGACCAGAAAGAAAATGCCGATTCGTACAATCGAGACCCCAATTACTACGAGGCTAAATTCAAGAAGCATTTTCAGCAGTATGCCCTTCCGGATGCGGAGCGTTTTATTTCCGAGCTTAAGGGTAAAAAAATCCTTGACGTGGGTTGCGGTCCAGGGGTATATTTGGATTATTTTAGGGAAAAAGAATTGGATGCACTTGGAATTGATTTGTCGAATACTTTTTTGGATCGTTGCGAGTCAAAAGGATTGAATGTGCGCAAGATGGATATGGAGCAGCCCTTGCTTTATCCGTATTCCTTTGATGGTATCTGGGCGACTGCTGCGATATTGCACGTGCCACGCGAACGTGTTCCCAAATTGATTGAAACATGGGCCAAGCTTCTCAAACCCCGCGGCCTACTGTGGGTGACCGTAAAAGAAGGAGAAAAAGAAGGATTCGAGCCTGCGGAGAATGGAGATTCAAGCAAACGTTGGTTTACTTACTTTACTGAAGACGAATTAAAAAAAATAGTTGGAACACGATTTGACGTGGTGTACGGCTACAAGCAGGTCACAGATAATCAGAAAACATGGATTAAGTATTTGTTTCGTTTGAAACCAGCAAAATAAAGAGTAGGAATGATCCATGAATCCGGGCCTTGTGCGTGGCCCGAACTCTCGGATGTTGTTAGGGGAGTTTCTCTTCGATGACTGGTTTTTTCTCCGGTACTTCTCTAATGATTTCGTGTACAACCTCGCGGACTACGATGGTGTTTACCGCGCTAGGTTCGGGGAATATATTATCCAACACGACCACGGGAACAAGAGATGCGCCACAGTGCGTCCCCGGGTCTTTGGATAGGAATCCGCAAAAGTTGCACTTGTATGCATTTTTGTACATACGAGGCCTCCTTCGCAAAAGGAATGCCTCTTTTCGAGTGTAAAAGGTCTCGCTTTGCCTGTTTAGGTTGTTAAAAAGCATTCCTCTTGTTGCGCGTTCGGGCTACAAATCAAATCCAATGAGGAGCGTGGCCTCGTCTCCCTCTACGCGCACTTTCTTGGACAGCCATCCGTGAATTTCAATCCCTGGTGAAGAAGAAACCACATTGTGTGCGGGCACCTCAGGAAAAACAACGGGTGGAAAAACGATTTCCCCGTTTTCTTTTTTCACGATGTTCTGCACCGGCTCCCTCCAATTGGAGTCGTGAATTAAACACACGCAGTATTGTCGTCTCGCTGCTTCCAATACCCCTAAATTATTCGCATCCTCATGTGCCGTGACGTGTTTTTTTTCGTCTGCAGAAAGCAAATAGTAGCGTGTAATCCCCTGCAACAGGGAAAGCTGGTGGATAATATGTTTGACCTCGCGGGGGACATCCATACGGGTAATAGAGGGCTTTTCCTTATATTTGGTCAGCATGAATCTTGCTTAAAATGAAAAACAATCATGTTTTTTTGAGCAGGGCGAGCTTTTTCTCTAGGATAGTAAATCCTTTTCTCCAGCTTTGCTTTTGATTGGGATCAAACCCTATTTCGTTGAGCATTTTTTCAGGAGATTCACTCCCTCCATAGGAGAGGAATTTCAAATAGCGCGGAATGAAATCCTTCCCTTCTTTCTGGTACATCTCCCATAATGCAAGCACGAGTAGTTGTCCAAATGCATACGCGTACACGTAAAATGGCGAATGAAAAAAGTGCGATATCATCCCCCATTCGTATTTCGTATGGGCAGGCAATTGCATTTTTTTTCCGAACTGCAAACGAAGGTTTTGGGCGTATAACTCATTTAATTCAGGAATCGATTTTCCCTCACGAATGGCATTGAATGCATCCACTTCGAATAATGAAAAGAAGGATTGACGTTGAATTGAAGCGTACGCCTCGTCTAATTGATATGCGAGAATATGTCGTTGCATTTCTTCATTGGGATTTTCTTCAAGCATTCGTTCGAGCACCAGCATTTCCCCAAACGTAGACGCGGTCTCCGCTAAGGGAAGGCCGGCTTGTTGGAGAAAAATAGAATGGTGCCCCGACACATGATCGTGCACCGCGTGTCCCAATTCGTGTGCGAGCGTGGTGACGTCGTGTAAGTGATTGGTCCAATTGAGCATAACAAAAGCGGTTTCTTTTCCTGAAACACCGGCGCAAAATGCGCCTCCTTGTTTTCCTTTTCTCGTGGGAACATCGAGTCGTTTTTCTTTCAATACGCGATGGGCCTGCTCTTTGAAGTGGGGAGAAAATTGCTCATAGGTATCCATTACGTAGGAATATCCCTCATTGAATGTCCATTTTTTCTCCTTATGAGGAAGAGGCGCGTACACGTGATAACGAGAATAGGGCACGCGCAGCGTTTTCATTTTCCATTCCATGTATCCTTGGAAAATGGAGGTGTTTTTTCTACACACCTCAAGGAAGTTTTCCACTAATTCATCCGGCAAATCATTTGAAAGATTGCGTACGGAAATAGGATGTTTGTACTTGCGAAGGGACACGCCTTCATTCCAATGATCTAATGCGATATGGGTGTAAATTTCGCCTATCTTTCCATTATGCTCCTTGAATTTATTCCATATCATATCATAGGCCTTGATTCGAATGGCAGGATTAGCATCCCTCACGTTTGAGCGAAGCTCCTCTTCGGTTATCATCTCTGTTTTCTTTCCTTTCTTCCAAGGAAACGTAAATTCGTTCGTGAGAAGGTCGTAGATTTTAATTAACGCATTTTCTCCCGTGCTATCCTTGAGATTGATGAGCTGTTCTTCTTTTTCGGAAAGCAAGTGTTTCTTGTATTTTCGCATCTCAATAAGCGCCCGGGCATGCTCTTTATTTTTTGGCAAAAATTTGCGCGCGGTTTTATCCTCTAGATTTTTCCACCACAGCCCAAAGAACAATGTCTTATTCCCCATGCGCGTGAAGAATTGATTCACATTTGTTTCAATGGCTTTCGCTTCCTCATTCATGGTGTTTTGGGCAAAAAAGAGATGAGAATATGTGCCAATACGATGGCCCTTTTCAGCCATACGTTCATTGAGCTCCATGAGCTTGCCAACTAGTTCTTTTGTTGGACGTGTTTCGAGTGCTTTTCGATACGAGGCGAACTCGTTAATCTTTTTTTCATAGGGCTTGAGCTCGCCGAGAACATGACGGGAAGTAGGATAGAGTTGGTTGAGGTTCCACTCGGGAAGTTTGGGAGAGCCTTTCATATTCACACTGGGTCATGGCTTGAATAAATAGCTACTAGGTGTCATTCCCATTTCCCTGTTGTTCTCTCCAGTAGGCATAATAGAGTCCTTTCTTGCGCACCAGTTGGGCGTGGGTGCCATCCTCGATGACGCGTCCTTTTTCGAGGACATAAATGCTATCCGCATGCGTAATGGTAGAGAGTCGGTGTGCAATTAATACGAAGATAATCTCAGGACGATTCTTCTTCAGTTCATGAATCGTCTCCGTGATGGATTTTTCGGTAATTGAGTCCAATGAACTAGTTGCTTCATCGAATATCAAAATGTCCGGGTCGCGTAAGAGTGCGCGGGCAATTGCCAATCGCTGCTTTTCCCCACCTGAGAGTTTGATTCCCCCTTCTCCAATCTTATTGTTCAATCCTTTTTCTCCCCGTATAATGAGATGTTGCGCGTTGGCGTACTTGAGTGCGTCAATCATTTCCTTTTCACTTGCGTGGGGATTTACAAACAATAGATTTTCACGAATGGTCCCGGCAAACAACTGTGTTTCCTGTGCCACGATCCCAATGCGCTTGCGCAGCGCTTCCGTGTCTAGCTTCTTCACGTCCATCCCATTAATGGTGATTTTTCCTTGCGTGGGGGAATACAATCCCGTGAGGAGCTTGATGAGAGTGGATTTTCCACTCCCACTGGCACCTGCAAATGCGACGGTTTCCCCTGCACTAATTTCAATATTGATCTCATTCACAGAGGGGATTTGATTCGAGGAATAGTGAAATGAGACGTTCTCGTAATTGATATGTTTAATTTTAGTCAAGGGAGAAGGATTCTTGGGCTTGGCCTCTGGAGGAAGTGCGAGGATTTCCTCTAATGCATCCAATGAAGCACGGGCTTCCTGGTAGCGCTGTGCCACTGTCCCTAATTCGGAAAGTGGTCCAAATATGAAGAAGGAATAGAAGAGTAGTGAAAACAGCGCACCCAGTGTTATTTCTCCAGTGAACACGAGCCAGAGCATCAATCCTAATAGCCCGGTGCGCAGCGCATTGATGAGGGTTCCTTGTACGAATGCAAGTAGTCGCACCAGCTTGACCTTGGTGAGTTCTAATGTGAGTATTTTTTCATTCACCTGATTTAAACGAGCAATTTCCTGTCCTTCAAGTCCCATGCTCTTGACTAATTCGACATTTCGAATAGTTTCGGTAGTACTCCCTGCAAGTTCAGCGGTTTCCGACACAATGGCCTTTTGGGCAGTCTTGATACGTGAGGAAAGCGTGTAGGTAATAATTCCAATCAACGGCATCATCACCAAATACGCGGCCGCCACGGCCCAGTGAACGGTGTACGCGTAAATGAGGACAAATACAATCCCCACCACTGAGAAAAATAATACCCCAATCATGATTTCGATAAAACCCTGCATGTCCGTGCGTGCTTTTTGGAGTTTCTGCAATATCTCTCCTGAGCGTCGATCCTCAAACACGGCATACGGGAGAGAAAACGTGTGCTCTACACTCCGTGCGTACATTTCAGTCCCCACCCGTTGCGTGATGACGTTGACGAAATATTCCTGGAACGTTTTGGCGGTGCGCGAAACGAATGCCACGGCCATAGATCCTAACAAGAGTAGGGTGACTCCTTGCAAAAATTGATCCGTGGTTAACTCCCCTACTTTCGTGGCATAATCATCGATGACAAACCTAAAAATGAGGGGGTCCATCAGGGAGAATATTTGGTTGATGGCCGCGAGTAACAACGCAAGTGCGATGGTTCGCTTATGGTTTCGCAGGAACTTCCATCCGGGGAGAATCATTCATATATCGGGTGTCCGATGAGTTTTTTAAGCTCGCGGGGAAACACCGAATGAGGGAGTGTGGGGACTCCTTGTTTAGAGGCCCACTTTTTCGCTCAACGCATTATAGAGCCAGGCAAATAGTCCAGCAAGAATGGATTTATTTTCCAGCTTCATTTGTGTTTCTTCTCCTCTCTACTGGATGAAAGTTTGGTTCCTCTCAATAAAAGAGCATTGCTCACCACGCTCACACTGCTCAGGGCCATGGCTCCTCCTGCTAGAATGGGGGAGAGCAGCCATCCCGTAAATGGATAGAGAATTCCCGCCGCGATGGGGATGCCTAATACATTGTAGATGAGTGCCCAGAACATTCCTTGTTTTATTTTGTCCATGGTAGCCTTTCCGAGTTTGAGGGCATTCACCACATCGTAGGGGTCGCCTTTCATGAGGACGATGTCCCCGGCTTCGATGGCAATGTCCGTTCCTGAACCCATGGCGATGCCCAAGTCCGCCTGTGCGAGTGCGGGCGCGTCATTCACGCCGTCTCCCACAAACGCGACCTTTTTTCCTTGGGCTTGGAGTTTTTTTACATACGCTGCTTTTTCTTCCGGCAGCACGTGAGCGAAAACGTTGGGGATGCCGGCTTGTTTAGCAATGGCTTTGGCCGTGCGTTCATTGTCTCCGGTAATCATCCAGGTTTCTTTTTTCCACTCATGCAACGTACGAATGGTGTGCATGGCGCTCTCTTTGAGGACATCGGCCACACCCAACACGGCGAGTGCTTTTTTTTGGCTGGATAATACAACGACTGTTTTTCCTTGATTCTCCCACTCCTCAATCATGTCCTCGTATGCGGTAAGGGAAATTTTTTGTTCTTCCATCCAGCGAATGTTTCCGAGTTTGTATTCGACTCCATTGTTTTTTCCCTGGACTCCCTTTCCAAAGGTTGCTTTGAATGATTCGATTTTCACAGGGGTTATTTTTTGGTGTGAAACGTACTGCGTAATGGCCTGTGCGAGAGGATGCTCTGATTTTTCTTCGAGCCCGCGCAAGAGGCCTAGTATTTCCTTCTCGCTCACGCGGGGGGCAAATTCAACATTAGTGACTTGGGGTTTTCCTTTCGTGATGGTTCCCGTTTTGTCAAAAATAATGGTGTCAATCGCATGCATGGTCTCCAATGCCTCGGCTCCTTTAATGAGGATGCCATTCTCCGCCCCCACGCCTGTTCCCACCATTATTGCGGTAGGGGTGGCGAGTCCAAGTGCGCACGGGCACGCAATCACGAGCACGGAAACACTTGTAACGAGTGCAAACGCGAGCGTGGATTGTCCCAATGTCACCCATCCCCCAAAAGTTAAGATGGCGATGACGATAACAATGGGCACGAACACGGCGGAGATTTGGTCAGCGAATCGTTGGATGTCCGCTTTTCCGCCCTGCGCTTCCTCCACCAATTGCACAATGCGTGCCAGCACGGTATTTTTTCCAATTCCTCGAGCCTTGAATGTGATGTTCCCGTTTAGGTTGATGGTTCCCCCAACCACGGTGTCTCCTTTTTTCTTTTCAGCGGGAATGCTTTCTCCCGTAATCATGCTTTCATCAATGCTCGTTTGTCCCTCTACAATGATGCCATCCACCGGAATGCGCTCCCCTGGACGTACGACAATGAGGTCGTTCAATTTGACGGAGGCCACAGGCACCTCCACTTCTTTTTTTCCCCGTAGTACGCGTGCCATCTTGGAGCTTAAGTCCATGAGCTTGCGTATCGCGTCCCCCGTTTTTCGCTTGGCGATGGCTTCCAAATATTTTCCAAAAATAACCAGTGTAATGAGAATGGCTCCCACTTCAAAGTATTGTTCCTCCACCAAACCAAACAAGGAGGCCACGCTATAGAAATAGGCCGCGCTGGTTCCTAGTGCGATGAGCGTGTCCATGCTGGCAGTCTTGTTAAGCAGTGCCGTCCATGCCCCCAAGTAAAAATGCCTTCCCACGTAGAATTGGACAGGAGTTGCGAGCACAAACAATACCCATTCACGGTAAGGAAAATCCATGAATATCATTCCGATGAGTAGGGCAGGAAAACTGAAGATGGCTCCGAGAATGAGTTGTTGTTTTAATTGTCTAATTTCGTGCTCGCGTAGTTGTTGTTCGCGCTGCGGAGAAACATCCAGGTTTGCCGTGTATCCTCTTTTTTTTACGGCCTCCATTAAATCGTTTTCATTGGCGAGTTTTTCATCAAACTCCACGTGTGCTTTTTGGGTCCCATAATTCACGTTGGCGGTTTTGACTCCGGGGATTTTCTCCAATGACTTCGTGATGAGCACGGCGCAGCTGGCGCAGTGCATTCCATCAATGGCCATTTCAATTTTTTTCATGTTAAAACAATCCCCCACGCGATGCTGGACTTGGGTCCAAATAAAATCAGTGCAAGCACGGCCAAGAAGAGGAGAGTATTCATCAGGGCGAATGGGATGAAATCCACGTGTTTTTTTTCCTCTTGAATAAGACCCACCTCCTTTACGATGAAATAGCTCATTCCCCCTAAGATAAGGATGCAGGCCCCAAATAGGATATAGAGGAATAGAATCAGGTTATCGGACAGCATCATCACGCTCAACATGGCCCCCATGGTCCCGGCCATGAGTCCGGCCATCATTCCTTCTAACACGCCCATGATGCCGGTCTTGCGCACCGCATAGGCACTGGCGCTCATTCCAATGGTCATTCCTGTAAGGGAGCCCATGAACATGCCATTGGTGGCTCCTATCAGGGCGCCGCTCATGAATCCGGATATCATCCCCACAATCATTCCTGTCATCATCCCATTCGTACAGTTGAAATGCTGTCGCACGTTTCGGACGTGCAATAATGCACCTGCATTAACGGCTATTCCGAGGGGAAGCAAAATCAGAATGGGGGACAACTTGTAAAAAATTTCCATTTGGCTGAACCAAAAAAAATACGCTCCTCCGAGCACGAGAAGGAGGAGGGTGAAGATGCCCATTGTTTGCGTGAACAGTTCGTGTTCGGCCTCGTAGCCGGGCTGGTTTCCCAGGATGCGTTTCATGACATAGGAGAAGTGCGGCTGGTTATTTTTTTCTTCATTCAAGTAGTTGTATTCGCGAAGCCTATTTTTGATTTGAGGCAAATCCTCTGCGTAGCAAGAAAGGGTCAATGTTGTGGCGTCACTGGAGATGGATTCGATTTTGGCCTGGCTGTATCTGCGAAGTATTCTTCCGATGACCTTCTCGCATGCGTCGCATGAAACATTACGAATGGGCAATTGGGTGGTGTGGGTCATATTTTTTTTCCTTTGACTCCCTTATGCCATCGTGTATCCTTCTTTTTCGATTGCTTTTTTGATGGCGGGTATTTCGTTATCGCTTTTAACATCGACTACTATTTCTCCTTTTTGGTGGTTGGCTGAAATCACTTTTCTTCCGTCCTCCTCGATGGCCTCTTTCAATAATATTTCACAGCTCGTGCAGTGCATGCCCTTAATTTTGAGTGTTTTTTTCATTCAATCACCTCGATGATTCCATTGAACATTTTCATGGAGCAATGATAGGGGAATCTCCCTGTGCGTGTGGGAGTAAACTCGATGAGCGCCTCGCCTTGAGAAGGGGCGAGCTTTCGTATCTTGAATTCGGGGAAAATCACTTCCCTGCCGCACCCCGCATACTCGTCGGAGGAATAATGGATACGCACGGGAATGTCTTTCTTAACTTTCAAGTATGTTGGATTGTATACTCCTGCCTGCGTGGCCTTGAGATAGAGGTCTTGTTTTCCATCCACCATAGGGGGAAATGAAGTGTTGGGTGGAATGGTAATGGCTTTTCCCGTGGGGTTGGCCGATGCCCCAGTAATGAAAATAAACCCAACGAGGGTCAGTCCGGCCATAAGTCCAACAATCAAAAGGTTATTCATCGTATCACCATATGTTTCATGCGTTGAAACAATATATATAAATGGATGAAACAGTGTTTCAGTTATATGAAACATCCCTTATTTCGCCCCATTTCCATGCGCAAGCGGATGGGTCTCTGGCTGGTGCTGTCGGTTCTTTTTCTGGGGGTATTGACCCTTACCACTATTTCCTATTTTGCTCCCTCCTCCAACGGGTTCATTGGTTTTTTTGTCCAGTATCATTTTGAGGCCATGGTGTTGATTGGCCTGTTGGGCATTGGGATTGGCATGGCGAGCTCTTACTTGCTTTCAAAGGAATTGCAGGCCTCTCATGAGACGGTTCAAAGCCAGTCGGCCCTACTATTGTCTTTTTTGACCCCCTTGGAGAAAGAATGCGTATTATTCTTAGTCCAAAACAACGGGGAAACGTTTCAATCCGATTTGTCCAGACTTTCCGGGATGACTCGGTTGAAGGCGCATCGGATTGTGAGTAAATTACATGAGCGAAAAATTATCCATATCTCCTCTCACGGCAAGGCCAACAAAATCGTGTTGAGTGAGGAGTGGAAAAATGGCTTGATGGAGGGCCGCATAAAACGCGCAGACAGTGTATGACGTCCGAACAAAACGAACTGTGTAAAGAACTGTTTGATTGTGGCGCAGTAAAATTTGGATTATTCACACTCAAATCGGGACTGAAGAGTCCTATTTACATTGATTTACGCGTCCTCGTCTCGCATCCACCCATCCTCAAACGAGTGGCGCACTTGCTTCAACACTTGGCCTCCTCGTTACGATTTGATCGAATTGCTGCCATTCCATATGCTGCAATGCCCATTGGCACTGCATTAAGTTTAGAAACAGGGTGGCCCATGGTGTATGCGCGAAAAGAAATGAAAGAATATGGGACCAAGAAACAAATTGAAGGAAAATACAACGCAGGAGAAACCATCCTGGTGATTGACGATTTGATTACCACTGGAGAAAGTAAATTCGAAGCAATTAATCCTTTGATACAAGCCGAACTCGTGGTGCGTGATATTGTAGTGTTAATTGATCGTGAGCAGGGAGGAAAAAAAGAACTGGCCAGAAAAGGATACACTTTGCACTCAGTACTTACTATTTCTGAAATAATAAACGGACTAAAAGAAATTGGAAAAATATCTGAAACACAATACGCCGATATTCAAACTTATCTTATGAGTCCTGAAAAATGGATTGAAGGAAAATAACCGTATGTCTTTCGTCGTGTATTTACTTTCATGCGCGGACCGCTCGCTCTATTGCGGGTATACGAATGATATCGCTACGCGCGTAACTAAGCATAATGCTGGAAAGGCCAGTAAATACACACGTTCACGATTGCCCGTCAGGCTGGTACACAAAGAGAAATTTTCTACCCAACGCGAGGCCATGCAGCGTGAGGCGTTTATCAAAAAACTTTCGAGGAAAAAGAAACTAGAATTGGTTAAAGGAAATTAATTGTCGTCGTTTTTCTTGGCGTGCTTCAATCCGAAGTGCTTCACAATAGGAAAATCCTTCTGAGCATAGGCACCGGGTTTGTTTCCGAACTTTTTGAATCCAGGCTTACCAAATGGCTTCTTTCCATACGTCGAGTGTTTCTCAAACGGCTTTCGTTTCTCGAAACCATGTGATTTGTTTTTGGAAAAGAAGGGCTTTCCGGATGCTTCTTGCTGCGAAAACGAACCTTCTCCCGTTGCGCGACGGGGAGCAAAGTTGCCGGGCTTGAATCCATGTGAGGGGCGATTTCCATACGCGGGTCGAGCATGAGGACGGGGTCCTGAAGACACTTCATGTTCACGTGCAGGCTTTCCTTTTCCGGTTGTATACTGTTCGTTTGCTAATTCATTCAACGGAACTTCCGTGATCTCGTGTGATTTATCCTTGATGATGGAGCGGAAATACGCATAGTCTGGGGGAGCCAGTAATGAAATGATTTTTCCTTCCTCTCCTGCTCGTGCTGTGCGTCCTGAGCGATGAATGTAGTCGCTGGGTGTGCGTGAAATGTCATAGTTGATGATGTGTGAAACGTTCTTGATGTCAAGACCGCGTGCGGCTACGTCACTCGCAACAAGTACGTGGAATCGTCCGCTATGAAAATCTTCGAGCGTGCGCTTGCGCTGATTCTGTGACAATCCACCGTGAATGGCTTCAGCTTTGATTCCATTCGCATTCAAATTTCGTTCAATCTTATCGACGTTTCTTCGTGTGCCACAGAAAATAATGGCCAATGGGGGTTTTTCTTCCTTCAAAATGTGCATGAGCAATCCAAATTTCTGATCAGACTTCTTGTCTAAGTCGTAATACATTTGGGAAAGCTTCCCTTTGTCTACGTACACTTCTGCCTTCACCATTTCGGGGTGTTTCATGTACGTCTTTGCAATATGATGCACATCAGGGGAAATAGTGGCAGAGAAAAGAAGCGTTTGTCTGTTTTGAGGAATTTGCTGCATGATCTTTTTCATGTCGCGAACAAATCCCATGTCGAGCATTCGATCCGCTTCGTCTAAAACGAGCGTGTTTACTTGCGACGTGTTGAGCGTTCTCCGGCTCAAGTGATCCAATATTCGTCCAGGCGTTCCAACAACAATGTCGGTGCGTCGTAAATCCGAGATTTGTCTTCCCATGGAGGCTCCACCATACACGGCCGTAATTCCTACGCGCTTGTGCTTGGCAAACTTTCTCATTTCCTGCATCACTTGTTCGCACAACTCGCGTGTGGGAACCAAGATGAGTACATGAGGCACTCCCGAGGGTCGAATTTTTTCAATAATGGGTAAACCAAATGCCGCAGTCTTTCCACTCCCCGTGTGGGATTGGGCGATGACGTCTTTTCCTGCAAGAATGAGGGGGATTGTCATCTGTTGAATGGGAGTGTAATCAGTATACCCTAATTCCTTGACTGCCTGCGTGATGGCAGATGAAAACGAAATGCTTTCGGTTGCTTTTTCCTCTACTTGAGCGTGTTCTGAATGGGCTTTAGTGTGCATGGAAGTATAAGTATTGAGTGGGATGGTTTATTAATAGCCCGTGAGGTTTGGCCCTCTTTCCACTCAAAATGTAACATATAGGTGTATACTTAACATTCGTAAAAAGAAAATAGAACTCCCCTGCGTGCAGGGAGCCTCTCTCAATAGTAGCCCCGTGGCGATTCGAACGCCAGTCCCCGGGTTCAAAGCCCGATATCCTTGACCACTAGACGACGGGGCTAGTAGCTAATAGAAACTTCCCAAGGTAGCCTTTTAAGCATCCCGGACACGTTCAAAGTGCTATGCGCCTCTCCATGAAATTACTAGGCTTATTGCTAGGGGCAGCGTTTGTGGCAGGGGTTGGTTTTCAGTATTTTTTAGCCGGAGAAGAGACTTCTAGTGAAAGTGTATCTTTCTCAGGAATCCAAACCGCCTTCTGTCCATCATTTGAATGTTCATCGCTTCCTATCTCTGCATTAGACTCGGCCAAGGAGCGTATTCTCGTGGCGATGTATTCGTTTACAAATGAAGATTTGAGAGATGCATTGATTCGCGCGCACGAAAGAGGAATCGTTGTGCGTGTGGTGGTGGAGAAACAGCAAGCGAGTGGGCAATACTCGCAACATGAAGAATTAGCCGCGGCAGGAATTCTCGTGCGTATTGATTCTAACCCCAATTATATGCATCATAAGTTTGCCGTGATTGATTCCGATTTGGTGATTAATGGTTCGATGAACTGGAGCGGGAATGGAGTAGGGGAAAATAATGAGAATGTAATGGTGATTCATTCACCTGAATTGAATAAAGAATTCGCGGATGAATTTGAAAACGTTTGGAGCGAGAGTTTGTCATTTAATTGAAACAAAAACAAAGAGATAGTTATCTATAATGTTAATACATAACTAATAATTATTTTTGACAAGCATGAAAAATGATTTTTTGTAGCGGGCTATTTTTCGATTCGTTTTTTCAATTCTTTTTCGAGTGCTTGTGCAATGAAATACCCTTGTGCTTTTCCTCTTAATGCCTGCATGGCCTGTCCCATTAACGCGGATTGTGCCTGCATTCCTTTCGATAAAATGAGGTGCTGGTTTTTCTCCATGATTTGCTGGATGATCTTGGTAACTTCATCCTCATCTGCATTTTCTATTTTCATGTGCCCCAGGATTTGTTCTAGTTGAGCGTGTGGATTCTTTGCCCATTCTCGTAAAACGTCGGGGAAGCGTTCGCGCAAAACTAGTTTTTGTTTCTCTGCAGCGAGTAGGCTTTCCAATTGGGCATTTGAGAGCGCGTTCACGTTAGGGTTTTCCCTGCGCAGCGTGTTGAGGGTGGAAAGCAATAATGATGCACTTGTGGTGGGTTCGTATCCTTTCTCTAATAATTGTTCAAAGAACCGCGCCTTGTTATCGAGTTTCATTTCTTCCGCGAGCTTCTCAGACAACCCTTTTTTCATGTAATATTTTTTTCTTTCATGCGTCCACATGGGAAGCTTTTGCTTCATTTCGTTGAGCGTCTTTTCGTGAATGGGAATGTCATACGCGTCCGTTTCGGGGTACATTCGTGCAGCTCCGGGTAATGGACGCGAGTATTCGGAGTTTCCTCCTTCCAATGCGTTGCGTGTTTCTTCCGGTACTCCTTCTAACAATTGCGAAACGCGACTCTTGATGACGTCAATGGCATGCGTGGCTTTGTGGGCGTCCCCGATCACCATGGCAAATGAATCCTTGTCGTGTGCGTGTAGAATTTTTAGTACGTCGTTTATTTCTTCCTGTGTAATTCCATGGTTGGGCAGCTCGTCTCCGTGTAACAATCCTTGTAATCCCGTCTTGACTTTCACGTAGGAGGAAATTTCACTCCCTATTCTTCGTCCGGGCTGCACTTCTTTTCCCATTTTTCCTTTCATGAAGGGCAATCGTACGGCGTAAATGGTTTGTTTCTTTTGGATGGCCGTCTGAATCATTTTGCTCGTGCTTCGCGTCAGCATTCCTGTAATATCCATTCCTGATTGACTATGCATCATATCATGCGTTAATCCTTCGTTGAGCAATTCCTTTTTCACTTCCACTAACACGTTTTGTCTTTGCATTTCACGCGTAACGTATTCGTCAATCAAATCCAATTCCTGTACGCCCTTCAATTCTACGCGCGCCCCATGGGGTACGGAAATGTTGATGTCTTGTCGAATGGTTCCCAACCCACGTTTCACGCGTCCTGTGATGCGCATCACTTCTCCTAATTTCAGTGCCACTTCTTTGGCCTGTTGGGGAGAATGAATGTCGGGCATGGTGGCCAATTCAATAAGAGGGAATCCCAACCTGTCCAATCGGTAAATCACTTCGTTTTCTTTCCGCTCAATGGGTCTCGCCGAATCTTCTTCCACGGCCAATCCTTGTACGCGAATACGCGTGCCGTCATTCAAGTCCACATATCCCCCAAGTGATATTTGGGCCGTGCGTTGAAACCCGGAGGTGTTGCTTCCATCGACCACGGTTTTGCGCATCACCACCACATTGTCTACAATCAGTGAGTGGCAGAGTAAAGATACTTCGAGCGCCACGCTCAGCGCATCCGTATCCAATGTATGCGGGGGTTCTTCATCCATTTCTACGAGCGAAGTGTTTTCGTGATACCCTTGATACGTGAACGTGTGTTTTTTCTTCGCAGCCTCCAGTGCGGCTAAATCTAATTTTCCTGTTTCGCTTGCCACAGCGTGTAGTTTTCGGTGAAACGTAAAATCAGGCGCATCCTCGCGCATCGTGGTGGGGCAGCGTGAGAATAATTTTCCCGTGTCTAATTGCTGGTGCACTTCCAGGCCACACGTCACCGTATGTTGAACGTGCTCGTTGGGGGTGTTATTCATAGGTGCTTCCACACGCTCAAACTAGCCTCAACTAAAATTTAAACCAATGGTCCACGGGGCTTAGCGATGGTGGAATATTCCAAAGATAAGACGCTTGGGGTCCGGTAGCGTGAAGGTGTGGGTTCCGAGGAAGCTTTCCCCCACAATGACCCCGAGGAGAATAATGGTTCCCGTCACCATAAAGAGCGTGGGGATATCACTTAGCGATACAATAATTCCCGCCAAGAGGTAGGCCACGAATGCCCCAATTTTTACAAGAGAAACCTGACTTCCCAACAATGCACCCTCGCGCTTTACTTTCTCTGCAATACCCGAAAGGAGAGAAAGCCCGCTGATTCCCAACAAGCTGGTTCCGATTCCAAATGCAAACGAAATAACCAACACCCAATCAAATGTGTTGACAAGTGAAAGCGCGAGCATGGAGACACCTGAGAGTGCGCCGCCCAACAAAATGACTTTCCTTGACCCCCATTCGTCCGTGAGTTTTCCACCGATGAATTGGAATAACATAGGAAGTTCACGAACAAAAATAGCCAACCCCACCTGTGCTACATCAAGTCCTAAGTCGCGCGTCAAAAATAATGGAATAAATACGAACAACACGGGCATGCTGAATTGATGTGATGCTTCAAGTACGCTGAGTCCTCTCAAGGGCTTAATTTTCCAATACTCCTTGAGCGTAGGAATTGGATTGAATGTTAGTTTTTGCAAGGGAGGCTTGGCATATCCATGGTGCTTTTGTAACAAATACCATATTCCAAAACCAAAGAGAATGAACACGGAGGCAAAAAAGGGAGCGGTTAATCCGTAGCGCACCGCAATCACTCCCCCGACTAAGGGTCCCACCACATGTCCTATTTTTCCAATCGACAAACTCTGTCCTATTTTCTCTCCTAAATTTTTGGATTTCTGTTCTGCCACAATATCCTCGAGTTTTGCAATCGCGACAAAAATAACACACGAATAGGCAATCGCCTCAATGGAGCGCGTGAAGAAAATAATGAGTGGATTGGTGAACGTGGCATAGGATAACAGGGCCAGCATTTCCAACAAAATTCCTGCCATAATCAATGGCCTTCTTCCCCAGTTGTCCGAGATTCCCCCAATCAATGGGGCTGTCACAATCATGGTGAGGGAAAACGAAGAAAGAATCACGGTCAACCAAACAGGATCATATCCTTTCCCAGTAAGATACACCGAGAAAATGGGATCCGCCAACACCGCACAAAATGCGAACACGGCGTAAATCAATGTGACGCGTTTGAAGGGGTCCATGGGAGTAGGCAAGCAAAGCCCATTTTTAAGGGTTCTTTGACCGAATTCATACGGCCTCTTGGGGATTGCAAATCCCCTAAGTCCATTAGCGTCAACCGATAATGCGGTTGGGGGAGTAGTCTAGCCTGGTAGGATTGCACCTTCGGGAGGTGCAGACGAGAGTTCAAATCTCTCCTCCCCCGCTCCTATACCGTTTTATTCAGCATGCTGCAGGTTCTCAGTATGGCTGATAATATTCCGGAAACCTGGGTTATTTTTTTGGTTGTCTTACTTATCACGGTATTCATTAATTTTTTCCTGGCCATTGCAGCAGGCATTATCCTTTTTTGTATTTTTGAAATGGGCAAACGACACAACTGGGGTGAGGAGAAGAAAATCAAGTACTTTGTTGCGGCACTCGCTTTTCTTATCGTGCAGCAGGCGGTACTCTCTCCCATGATTAGTCCTCGTGTTACATTTGGAAATGAAAAGCAGGAATTTTTGGAATTAATTTCGGATGAAAATGGGGATAAAGCATACCTTAACGAATCGCTCGATTTTGTTGTTTATCCTGCGCTACTGCCTATTTTTAGATTTGTAAATATTCCGTTTGACTCAAAAGTTCAAATTGTGGCGCCACCTACGAGTCCACTATTTCGAATAGTTTCGACAGAGAATGGAATACAATTCGATGTACTAGTGGATGGATGGACTGTTAATCAAATTGGGTCTCAAATTCGAATACGACGACATTATGATTTCCTTCAAGCTTACGGTCTGAGCCGCGTAATCTCATCGGTGGTTCAAATACAGAGTCCTCCCGATCAACGTATAATGCTAAGCTGGGTAATGCGAAACGAGAATGGTTTTCCAGTACATTTTAACTCAACAAAATTCACAATGGATATGGAACTTATAACCAACAGTCTGGACGACCTTCCTGAAAATATGTGTTACTGCCTTCGGGGAGAAAATGGTTCAGATGCATGGTTTGAAGGAGAAAAATTAACACAGGACTGTCGAAAACGTGATTCGATCACAGCGCTGTATACCAATGGAAAACTTCCTGTTTATATTTCAGGAGAAATCGGCAGCAACTCGGAGGAGACTATTTCGGTTTCCTATTACCCTCAAAAATATCTAATCGATGGGCTAAAACAAACCTGTTCCAGTTAGTGTGTGAGTGTCATTTCTCTAACATCCCGTACTTCTCGCTTTTCTCGATCATCTTCATGAAATACTTCAATTGCTGCTCGCGCATATCCTGCCTGCGAGTGTAGGTGTGAGAGATCCAATCGATTCGGATTTTCTTATAGCAGCACGTGGCATCGTCTGTCACAAAAAGTGTTTTGCCAATGTTCATTGGAGTATCGAACTCAACAAGGCCATTTGCACCCACATCCGGTTGTGGGCTTGCGGCCATACTAATGAACGTTTTCCATACATCACATCGTGTGAAACTTCCTCCCCTTTCAACGCGGGCAAGCAGTGCATCATGCGCGCGTTGGAAGCGCATTTGGAAAGAAGTTTTTCATTCACTTGGAATTTTCCAAGAATGGGTTGGAGTTTTTTCTTGTCTAAGTGCATATGCATGGATTCCCATTCGTCGGTGTATACAATATTTACGTTCTTGAGCGTGTTGGCATCCGGCATTTCGTGGAAAACCTTAATTTCGCTCCCCGTTTTTTTGGCAAAGGAATGGGCAATGCGTAAATATTTGGATGAAACGGGAAATTGTTTGGGAGAAGCCACGTACATGTTCACGCCCACCATGGCGCATCCCACAAGTAAGGAGTCCGTAACATTATCGGAAACCCCCACGTACATGAGGGTGAGTCCTTTTAGATGACCAAAGTGTTCGCGAATAGTAAATAAGTCCGAGAGAATTTGACATGGGTGATCCTCATCCGTTAATCCATTGATGACGGGGATGGGTGCATGTTTTGCCATCACTTCCAATTCCTTGTGCTGGAACACGCGGCCCATCACGGCATCCGTGTATTGTGAAAGCGTCAACGCAGTGTCCTTCATGTCCTCTCCCCTTCCCATTTGGGTGGTGGTTTTGTCGATGAAGAACGAATGACCGTGTAACAGGTGAATTCCTGCGTCAAATGAAACGCGCGTGCGTGTAGATGGTTTTTCGAAAAATAAACACACTGTTTTTTGGTCAAGTAGTTTTGGCAAGCGAATTTTTTTCGTGTGCATTTCTTTCAATCGTTCGGCCAAGTGAAACAGCATGAAACTTTGATGCATGTCCACATCTTCCGTGCGCAAGAAATCCTTTCCGCGTAAACGCTTCAATTCTTTTGTTTGAAGTATGCGTGCAATCTCATTTTCGTACGCGGGTTCCTTTCTCATGGTTCAGCACCTTCTCTAGTTCTCCTGTTTTTCCAATGTATGCAACTTTTCCCCCTTTTTGAATGAATCGTAAACTGGCACGTATTTTGGGCTCCATGCTCCCTTTACCAAACTCCCCTTTTTGCAGGAGCTTCTGTCCATTCTTCAGACTTAAAAAAGAAATAGCTTTTCGTTTGCTTCCATAATATCCCTCATAGGCATAGCTTTCATTGGTGAGGATAATCATTTCCTTGCTTCCTAGTGAGTTGGCTAATGTTTGTGAGGCGAAATCCTTGTCGATGACAGCTTCAACTCCAATGTACCCGCTTTTGGTTTTCACCACGGGAATGCCTCCCCCTCCGCATGCAATCACAATGTGGTTTTCTTTTAGCAATGTTTGGATGGTCTCCAGCTCCACAATTTTTTGGGGCACAGGCGAAGCGACGAGCTTTCGATACCCTTTCTTGGGGTCGTGAATGAAAGGAATTTTTCCCTGTTTCAAGTGCTGCGGGGACTTGTACCATGGACCAATGGGCTTACTGGGGTGTTTGAATGCGGTGTCTTTAGTATCCACTTCAACGTGCGTGAGTACACATGTAATTTTGGCATTCGGCAGCCATTTTTTTAATCCTAAAAAAAGCAAATGACCAATTTGTCCTTGGGTCATGGCATCTTCCACATCCAGGGGCATGGTGGGGATGCGTGGGGAAAGTGCACGTAATTGCAATTCTAAATTACCCACCTGCGGACCATTTCCATGCGTAATTACGAGTGGAATTTTTTTCCGTGTTAAACGTGCAATCTCCTTGCACGCGAGCGTGATATTGTGCAATTGCTGTTCAAAGTTTCCCAGCTGATGTTCATGAATCAGGGCGTTTCCACCCAATGCAATAACCAGCGGTTTCATGCTCGTTAAAACGGATTGGAATTTATATAGGGTGAGCTTTTCTCTCGTACATGCAGCGTTCCCCTAGTGGTACTAAATCCCGTGGGCCTATTGCCCGAAAGGTAGTGGGTTATTTTTCTCGTCGACTGGTCCCTGAAAAATACCGTACGTCCGGATTTGAGCGAGCTGAGAACTATGCCTTGCATGCCAAAACATTCCGTGTGGGACGTGCAACTATTTCAAATCCTTACACGTTTAATGTCGCGTTCCGTTCTGCCGACCGTGCGGCGCGCTATGCCCAGAAGGTGTTTCATTCTCAATTGTTTAAAGCACAGTTCAAATTGCTCCCGGCCGCCGTACAACGGGGAGTGTTAGAAGAATATACCCGCATACTCAAAACAGCCGCCAGTATGCGTCGTTTGCAAAAGCGTGACCTTTATCAGCACCATCAAACCCCTCATGTGTTGGACAAACGCGCGTTTACTTCGCGTTTGCGCAAGGCACTTCGTAATGCGAAAAAAGGACCTTTTTCGGTATCCATGATTGACCTGGATGACTTCAAACAGATCAATACACTATTTGGGCACGGGGCAGGAAATTTAGTCCTGGATGCTTTTTCCCAAAACTTATCCAATCTTGCAAAGCGTTACGGTGGTTTTGCCGGACGTGTAGGGGGTGAAGAGTTTCAATTGTATTTACCTGTTTCACCGGAGGCTCAGCGGAAAATACTGAATTCGTTTCGGAGAAGTTTTGAACGACTCACCATGACTTCTCATTTCTCTACGGAGATCCGCAAAGTGGCTTTTTCAGACGCACCCGCTTGGAGACAAATGGTTTCTTTTACTGCCGGCCTGACGGGAGAACCTGAAGCATTTCCCTATGAAATCAGCTCAACAGAGCTCTTTTCAACATTGGATCGTGCCCTGAATGTGGGAAAAAGCAAAAGTGGGAAGGCGAACACGTTCTATCTGCTTCGCCGGGCGTAGAATTATGCGCATCGCCTGTTTATTTTCGGGAGGAAAAGATTCAACCTATGCCGTGCATTTGGCCAAGCAGGCCGGACACGAGATTATTTTTTTGTTAGCCATGCATCCTGAAAATAAAGAAAGCTTTCTTTTTCACGTGCCCAACATTGAATGGACCCAACTTCAAGCGCAGGCCATGGACATTCCACTCGTCTTGGTAAATACTAAAGGAGAAAAAACACAAGAAATGAAAGATTTGAAAAACGCATTAAGCGAATTGAAAGAACGCACGAAAATTCAAGGAATCGTCACGGGAGCTGCTGCCTCAACCTATCAGGCTTCGCGTATTCAGAAAATATGCCACGAATTAGACCTGTATTGTTTCAATCCCTTATGGCAAACGAACCCCCATGCGCATTGGCATGAGATGCATGTGAATGGATTCGAAGTAATCCTTTCCAGCGTCGCCGCGCAAGGATTGGATACGAAATGGCTGGGAAGAAAAATAGACGAGAATGCATTGCCTGAATTATTCGCACTCGAAAAGAAACACGGTCTTTCTTCTATTGGAGAAGGGGGCGAATTTGAATCATTCGTAACCAACGCCCCCATGTTTTCACATAAAATTGAAATCACTAAATACAAAGATGAATGGAAAGGGCTCCAAGGAACGCGAAGCATTTTGGACGCGCGCTTTGCAGTGAAAGTAATTGCATCAAAAAAGAAAACGAGTAAAAAGCGGAGGAAAACGAAATGAGTCCGTTTCATTCCGCATTGGTTGTGAATTGCTGTCAAAACGATGACGTGCTGACGCAGCGCGAGTTCATTTGGCCCATTCAACGCGCATTAGGTGTTCCAAGTAAAGTGGTTTTATTGAAGAAACTCAACGAAAAAATGACTAAGGAATTCGATGTGATTGTATTCTCGGGATGCCAATTGAAAGATAATGCGTATTTGAAACAGGCGAGCAAGCTAACCTGGCTTACTAGACTTGTGAAACCCATTCTGGGTGTGTGTGCGGGGCAACATCTTATTGCACTTGCATTTGGAGGAAAAGTAAAACCGATGAAGCAACCTTCTATCGGAGTTCATCCCATTCACATTATAAAAAAGAGCACATTCTTGGACAGTTACATTTCTCCGATCAACGTATATGCATTGCATTCTCACATCGTCTCATTACCTAATAATTTTACTTTCATTGCTAAATCCACGAATAATCCAACCGAGATAATTGTGCATGAAAGCAAGCCCATTGTAGGTTTCGCCTTTCACCCTGAAGTGTTGAACAAGCGATTTTTCGCTGCATTCTTAGAGTGGGCTGGGAAATAGGCCAAGCTAACATGTCCCGTTTTCAGCAGGGGCAATTAAGTAAGTAAACCCGGATTCGGCGGACTCATGGAACGCAGGAGGTTGTGCAGGGGAAATCTCCTCCCATGCGTCTCTACATTCAAATGCAAATCCGCATCCTGTACAAAAGCGTTTGATTTTACAGGTGTCATTGAACGCGTCGTAGCTTACGTCTAGTGATCCTGAAGAATCGGGTTGGCACGCGGTAACAATCTCTCCTGCAACAGTAAGCGAATATTCCTTCACGTCCATTCCCGCATCGGTGCCTTCCACAATCATGCGTGCTTTGTATGTTCCTGGGGCTTCAATAATCACATCAAATGTAACATCGATAGTAGCATTGGGTTGCAATCCATTTTCAATCGCTTGTTCGCTTTCCGAAATGAGCGTTTCGGTTTCTTTTCCTGATACGAATGTGGTTCCAATGATTTCCACGCGTGCAATGAGAGAAGAGGAGGGCGTTTCTCCCACGTTTCGTATTTTGCCCGTAAAAGTGAGAGGCTTTCCTGTTTCAAACATGGTACTAGAAGGAGACGTGGCTTTTTCCCACACTACTTGGGCGGGTTCCTCTCCCATGTAGAGCGTGCATATATGCAAGTGCGTGTCGCTTTGGAGACAGCGTGCCGTGAGTGTTACTTCGGTTCGTCGATGCACTAGGATACGATCTTCCGTGCTGGAGTAGAGTCCTTTACATTGGTTCAAAAAAGGACAACAGTCGATGCTTGCGCAGGCGAAATTCACACTGCGTGTGGGTTTGTCAAAGTTTCGGGCATGTAACGATTGTCCTTCCTGTACCGTAAGGAAAATAATTGCACTATGTCCTAAATCGGCCTGGGCTTCTTCCAAAACACTATCGGCTGCTTTGGATAAATTCGTTTGTGGCTCTAAAAAAGGGGCGAATAGTCCTCCGAGAAAATAAAGCAATATCCCTGTCACAATGGCGGCAATCAGGAGAGGAAAGACATTCACTTTCGTACCCCCCATTTGTATTGCAACATGAGGAGTTTCTTGAGGATATATGCGACGAGGATACCAAATAATGTTATAGTAATCAAATCCTCCCAGTTTCCTGTACGCAAAAAGTAGAGACGCTGTTCCAATACAAATGTGTCAATTTCAATCAGGAAAATAATCACTAGTCCGAACGCAAGGAGAAACAATCCTATACGGATGAGCTTGTCGAGGATAGAGACGAGGTGCTTCATCTTTTTTCCTCTACCTTGACTCGTTTTTGGTTCTTATACATGTCAATAATCTCTCTCACGGTGGTCGCCTGTTCAGGCTCTTTATCGTTGCGCAATTTAAGGATGCGGGGGAAGCGAAGGGCGTAACCGGTTTCTCCATCCTTTTCCCTCCCTGCTGTATGCATGGGGCTGGTGGTAATTTCGTCCGCGCGCACCTCCACTACAAACTTGGGCTGCACCCAAAAATGAGGGACTACGTCGCTATCCACGCGTGCGTGCCTGTGTGTAAGCGTGTGTTTGGATAAGAGCTTGTTCAAATCGGATAGCATTTGCTCACTGAATCCTGTTCCTATGCGTGTGATGGATTTGAATTCGTCCTTTTTATCGTCGTACACGGCGGCGAGCAATCCGCCTAATCCAAACTCGGTGCGTTTTCCTTTTCCTTTGTAAAAACCAATAATGACCAAGTCCACGGAGTCCTGTAGCTCTCCTTTGTACGAACGCTTCAACTTGATCCATGCAAACTTTCTTCCTCCCGCAATGTAGGGTGCGTTCAAGTCCTTGCACATGATTCCCTCTAATCCACCGGATACATTCTCATTGAAGAACTTGTCAATTTCGGTTGCCTTGTCGGTGACAATGGAGTGCGAGGATTCAATGGTGTCTCCTTTCAAAATGAGTTTTTTTAGTTTCTCTCTTCGTTCGTGAAAGGGTAGGCCCATCACGTTCTTTCCATTCACACTCATCATGTCGAACAGGAATAGTTTGAGAGGCAGCTCCTTGGCTTTCTCCTCAATGTCGTATTTTCGTTTCCGTTGAATGGTGATTTGGAATGGGAAGAATTCATTGGTTTCCTCATTCACTGCAAGTGCTTCTCCTTCCACAATACACTCGTTTGCATCTAATTGTTTTTTTGCCGCACTCACGATTTCAGGGAACATATCGGACATATTTTCCAGGTTTCGGGAGAAAATCCAAATAGAATTTTCTTTCTTGTGCACCTGGACACGGAAACCATCGTATTTGCTTTCCACGGCACACTTTCCTAGTTTTTCAATCACATCTTTTGAGAAAGGTAATCGTTCCGCAAGCGTGGGACGAATAGGCACACCGGGTTCGATGTCGATGTTGTCTAATCCCTTCAGTCCTTTCTCTGCCAGGCGTTGCGCAAGGTGTCCTAAGTCCGAGTAAATGTTATACTTTGCTTCAATTCGTTCGCGTAATTTCATACGAATTTTGCGTGCCTTTTCTTTTCCTTCCTTGTCCTTGATTTCCTCTTCGATGTGCGGGTTGTGTTTTTTGAATTCCTCTAAATGGACTTGAGCCAATGCATCCATAAGCGTAGGATCTCCTACTCCCAATCGTAATGCCCCTAATGCAAACCGCACCACGAATTTTCCTTCGCTGGGAGAAGAGGAGTTGAGTAGTTCAGTGAGCAATTTAATTTTCAACTCTTGCGTACCCTCCCCTTCTAACGTGGCAAGTCTCATGAAGTTTTCGTGTACTTTTTTTACTGAAAGCGTGGTGCGCACGAGTGATTGTTGGGTTTTCTTTTCCAGCAACTCTGAAGCAGTGAGTCCTAAATCCCCTGTTTTTTTGAATCTCTTTTCCGTCTCTTCTTTTGTATATCCTGTTGCGCGTGCAATGGCTTGAATTACCAATTTTTCTCCGAGGCCTGTTTCAATATTTTTGTAGGCAGGAGCGAGTCTTCCTTGTAGTAAGTAGATTACATTCTGCATGTCTTCGGCAGGAGTTTCATTGAACAACTTGGCCAGTTGTTCTGTCATGTCGATGCGCTTGCTTGTTTTTTCTATTTCTTCAAATGCACGTGCAACGAGTTCGAATCGCATGTATATGCAAAGAAATGACCGGCTTTTAATGATTAGGACGTTTTTTACCCGAAAACCTTTTCGAGGTGGGTTCGCCAGGGGCTCTTTCGTTCTTTGATGACGAGCCCATGTTGTGAGGCAAACTTTCGTGCGTGTGCGGAAACCGGTGCGTCCAATTCGATTTGGCGTAAAAGTTGAGGGTGCGTGCGAATGCGTGAGTGTCGGATTTCAACCCCTTTCGTTTTCAATTCCCCGATGGCTTCCCAGTGTTCAATGAGTGCTTGTTCGGGAATCTCCTCTAACATGGAGTGTGCGGGGGCGTGCATTTTCGTAGTATGAATCACGGCCTTAGGGAAAAATACGGAGTGGCGTAATGCACGTAATGCGCGCTTGGCGCGGTGCAATCGTTCGCGGTGTTCGGAGTGATGAACAGTAGGGTTGGTGCGTGCAGCCGTCTTTCGTGCGGTGCTACGCTTGCTCTTAGTTGAACGTGTTTTTTGTTTCTTGGTCTCTTTTCGTTTGGCCATTCTACTTCAAGAAATTTTGGGGTTTAAAAATACATTTGGTGGATTTTCAGTAAGAATGGGGGAGTAGTATAGCCTGGTAGTATACCACCTTGGGGTGGTGGCGACCCCGGTTCAAATCCGGGCTCTCCCATTTTATTCTTTTTTTTCGTGTTGAAGGTCCATTATTTAAGGTGTGTCCCGACTATCCATCGTATGGCCAAAGACAAAGCCCCTAAGCTCGTTGGAATCACGGTCAAGAAGTCCGAGGATTTGAGCGAGTGGTACAACCAAGTGGTGTTGAAGGCTGAGCTTGCTGATTATGCTCCCATTCATGGATTCATGATTATTCGTCCGCATGGCATGATGCTTTGGGAAGGCATTCAATCTTTTTTGGACAAAAACATCAAAGCGTTGGGCGTGCAGAATGCCTATTTTCCTTTGTTAATCCCTGAATCGTTTTTCAAAAAGGAACAACAGCATGCGGAAGGTTTCGCTCCGGAAGTGGCGTGGATTGCGCAGGATGAATCGAACAAAAGCGAGGAACGATTGGCCATCCGTCCTACGAGTGAGACCATGATGTACGATGCGTACGCCAAATGGATTCGCTCGCACCGCGACCTTCCATTGCGTATGAATCAATGGTGCAACGTGGTGCGCTGGGAAATCAAAATGACCAAGTTATTCTTACGCACGCGTGAATTTTTGTGGCAAGAAGGACACTGTGTGTACGCCACGCATGAAGAAGAATTGGAAGAAACGCTTCGTTTTCTCACGGAATACCAAAAAGTGTATCATGAACTATTAGCCATTCCTGTGATTGCAGGGAAGAAGACTCAAATGGAAAAATTCGCCGGGGCCGATGACACGTATACGTTGGAGGCGTGGATGCCGGATGGGAAATCATTGCAAGGCGGAACAAGTCATGATTTGGGACAGAACTTTGCCCGTGCATTCAATGTTTCGTTTATGGGGGAAGATGAGAAGTCTCATTTAGCCTGGCAGAACTCCTGGGGACTTTCAACGAGAGTAATCGGTGGAATGATTATGGTCCACGGCGACGACAAGGGACTGGTGTTGCCTCCGCGCTTGGCACGAAACAAAGTGGTGATTGTTCCCATTATTTTTGATGCCACGCGAGAACAGGTAATGAAGGCCGCGCACGCATTGGAACACCAATTGAAGGAGTTTGGCGCGGTGGTGGATGCGCGCGAACACTATTCTGCGGGATGGAAATTTAATGAGTGGGAATTGAAGGGAATTCCCTTGCGTATTGAATTGGGCCCCCGTGACGTAGGACAGAATCAGTGCGTTCTTGTACGACGCGACACGGGTGAAAAGAAAATCGTCCCTTTGCACGGGGTTGAAAAAATAGTAGAGGATGAATTGGAGGCCATGCATCATGCGATGTTCCAGAAGGCCGAGAAGCACTTGAAGGAAAGCATAGTGAATGTACATACGATGAAAGAATTCAGCGATGCGCTTGAAAATCGCAAGCTTATTCGTATGCTTTTTTGCGGACGCGCGGAATGCGAGAAGGAAATTAAGGAAAAAACCACTGCTACGTCAAGATGTATTCCCTTGGATGAGAAGCCTACAAAGGGCGGACTGTGCGTGCATTGTGCCAAAAGCGCAGAATATCATGCGTTATTTTCGAAGTCGTATTAGAAGCAATTATACCAACTTTTTCTCCCACACTTGGGTTTTTTCTCCGTTTATTTTGTGCGTGTGCGGCCTTGCATAGGAGTAATCGTGTTTTTTGTATAGTTTTTGCGCAGGAGAATTAGATTCCATTACAAGTAATGTGATTGTTTTCATTCCTTTTTGTTTGGCCGTTGCTTCTCCTTTCTCCAGCAACGCACTCGCGTGTTTTTTCTCACGAAAACGCGGGATAATAACAATTCCATTTAGTCGAATCAGTTTCTTTTTTTCATCCAAAATTTCCCATTCCGCGTAACCCGTGAATTGTTCTTTCTCCATGCTTTTGTGAAAAATAAATCGTGGAGAATGGATGCGTCGGACTAACTTATCAAAATCCATTGTTACATATGGAAAATATTCCTCAATAAGGGAAAGAATTTCAGTGGCATCGTACTCGGATACGGGTTCGATTTGGACCATGAATAATGAATGCTTATTTTGTTTTTCAATTAGTCGGAATCTGCAGCAATGCGTCCTTTCATTCCTTTGAGGTGCTGTAGAACCTTGACCCCTTCTGCCGTTAGGCCGTAAATGCTGATGTTTTTCTCTTGGGGATTGAGTCGCTTGGCCAGGTTTTTGGAAGCTAATTCGGATAGAACTTGGGAAACTGTTGGGCGGTGAGAATTGAGCTTTTTGGCCAAATCCGTGGGGTTATTGGGTTGGATGAGGTTTTCCAGAATTTGCGTGCACAATTTTCCTCTGCGTACAAACGAGACCTTATCCCACATAGAGAAAAGGGCATTTTGAATGGTTAAAAGTCGGCGTTAGAAAGAGCGTAGGATTTTAAAGTAAATGTATGGTGTAACTCATTGAGGATTCTAAATGGGCTCAAATGTTTCAACTATTCAAGAATTGAAGCGGCGCGGATATAGTGTTGTTGAGACTCCTGACAAAGGACTTTTGATTGAGCGCGATACGTGGTGGGGAAAGTTTGTGTATGATTCAGGCATCGGAAAAGAAATTAGCCACATAAAGTGGGGGCGTACAATTATTCTGCTTCTCATTTATGGTATCGGAATAATTGGGGGCCTTTACTGGCTTTATCGCAAAGGCCAGATGAAAGAAGAAGTGTTGAGCGTGTTGGGATAAACTGTTCTATTTGAATTTTTACAAAAGGAGGAAAAAATATGAGGATTAGTTTAGCAGCGATTGGGTTAGTGGTTGCATTAATAGTCTTATCTGGTTGCACGGGAAAGACTACCTATTCAGATTCAGGAGATGTAGTGGATAATACAACGGGCTCAGCATCTGGTGAAGTCAAGGCCGAATCAAAGCCCGTGATGAAAGAGGTCACTACTCTTGATGTTTGGTTGGCCAAAATGGATAATTGGGATGCCGACCCTGAAGCAGATGGAATTGAGATACAAATCCAGCCCAGAGATAGTAATGATAAACCCCAGTATGTTGCTGGCGTTGCAAATGCACGCGCATATACGCGCACCCTCAATACCAGTACATTCAAGTATGAGAAAAACGTGCTGATAAAAGAATGGACAAATATTCAAATCGACACCGATTATGATTTATTGGGAAAGAAAATCCGTTTGGAGTTTGACGAAGGATACGTGCCGGAAGGTGGTCTCTATTTGGAATTTAACTTTATCTATAATGGCAAGACCTATAGTGTGGTAGAGGAAAGCGTGCTGGACTTAAGCTAAGTCCAGTTTTTTTCTTTATTTTTGTCAGCCAATAGTATTATTAACCTGTTACTAACCTATTACTAATCATGAAAATGCTCTCCGTCCAAGTAGAGGATAAGTTGGCCACTGAAATTGATGGGTTGGTGAAAGAAACGGGTTTCTATTCCTCTCGCTCTGAATTCTTGAAGGATTCCATTCGGCGTTTGCTGAATGAAATGCAGGAGCGTAAAGAGTATCGAAAGAAGGTGCGTGCGGCCTTTCGTGAATTGGCCATGAAAGCGAAAGCGCGGGGTTGGAATGGCGAACTTCCCACTCCTGAAGAACGGAATAAAATCTTGGATGAATACCTCAAAGAGAACAAAATCAAACTAACATAGCGGGCGCGCGTATTGGAATGATGGATTGCACTAATTCAAAATCTTTGAGATTGAATGTGACAATCATATCACAATGATGCAAAATAGCACATGCAACGTGTGCAGCATCCACGCGTGGAACACCTAATGCAATGTAGGGAGTTGCATGCAAATCATGGACGTCGAGAACAGATTCGACCACTATACCCAATTTTTTGAATTCGTTAATTACATCTTCTTTTTTCATCCGAGTTATTTTTTCTACTTCAAAGAAGAAAAGAGAAGAAAGTACAAGTGTGTGTTTATTTTTAGTGGCATAATAGAAGAAGCGTTCAGATTCGGCAAATAACCCACGAATGTTCCAACCCATTTCCATTTTTGCATAAGAGATGAATACGTTTGCATCCAAATAGATTCGAGCCATTCCTGGAACGGCCAGAGGAAGCGTTTTATACCTATGGAGAATTTTTGTGTATAGCGATAGAGTTTAAGGTGTGAAGTCGGCTATGATGGCCACTATTTTCCGAGCGCGATACTCATACTCAATGCTTAGTGCCCTCCTATTTCTCCAATTTTTCCTTAATTTGTGGAAATATTTCCTTTCTAAGAATGAGTCCTTTTCGTATGGCTACGGGGCCCTCAAACGTGACTCTAAAAATATCAGTCAACAATTGTTGAGTGGGAACGTGCTCCGTAACAAAATAGGTGAAATTTTTTCCTAAATCTGCGATGCTAAGAAAAAAGAAGTCCAGCTTATTCTGAGTTGCAATCTTTTTCAATACTAAGATAATTTCATTTAGTCTATTTTTGATAAGCAAGGTAGATTCCACCACTTCGAGCTGTCCTATCCCTACTTTTTGATTAGCAAAACCATAGTCGGCAAAATCATTTTCAATGGCGATGCATAATTTTTCTCCCGGAAGGTTGGATTTTGCCTTAAACATTTGATGGGTAAAATTAGGGGGGAGCGGCGACTTCTCGTTTAGCCATTCCGCCATTTCATGATCCCTTGCGTGAGTTATTTTGGCTTGAAAATTAAGGGTGTTTGAAATGATGGCCGTATGCAAGAGCACAGCGGCCTCCTTTGAGATGGGAATATTGTTTTGTTTAAATTTTTCAGCAATTAGAGTGGCGGCTGCCCCGATATACTCCATTTGATATTTTGCTTTTGTAAAATGAGTTTTGTGTATGATTCGATGATCAATCACTTCAATTACTCTTTCTGGATTTATTTCAGGATTCAATGAATAGGTGCTGCTGGTATCCACTAATGCAATTTGCCCATATTCTGAAACATTCGAAATGCGCATAGGGTATGTAAAGTGGTAATGCTCAACCACAAACTGTGTTTCAAGACTGTACTCCCCAAATAGTCCGGCGATGGCGGGTCTTCCTTTCTTGTTCAAATATTCCGCGTATGCCACCGCACATGCATACCCGTCTAAATCAGGATGAGTGTTGGTGGTTACCAGAATCGGTTTCATATATACTCATGGGGTCACAGGGATTTGAACCCTGATCTAAAGCTCTGGAGGCTTTTGTGTTACCAGGTTGCACCATGACCCCAAACTTTTGGAAAAAGTTTTGATCAAAAACTTCTTCTACTACTATCCCTACATGGGAGGAATTATAACCTATAATGGGTTTTTTCGAAGCATATGCGCCAGTCCTGGGTCATTTTAGCCCTCTTATTGACGGTTTTGCCCGCGTGGGGCTTACAGGCGATTGATGCCGAGAATGTAATTGCGAACGGGAACTATTTGGAACTGAATGAGCGTGCTGTGGTGTACAAGGCATTGCCCCAAACGAATGGTTTGACCAAGTATTGGGTGGTTTCCGTGCTCCAGAACGATGCCTTGCGCACACTCATTCCAATGGTAGACAAGGATAGCGCGCTCGTACCTAAGGGCGTACTGCGTACCAACCTGGTTTCCTCTAATTATTTGGTTCAGCGTCTCACCACACTGAAAACCAGCATACCTTGGTTTGTTTCACTCACCACGAGTAATAGTTTGGAAGAATTGGCAAATGCGGTGGACAATGAGCAGTTTGACATTGATATTGTGGCAGAGGCCGTAGATGATACGAGTGTGAAATCGGATGTTGCGGAGTTGAAAGGAAAATTGGCTACCATTGCGGGAGAAATCCGTGTCGCTGCGGAGGAAGTTGAAATTTTGTCGCAGGCTGAAACCACTTTGTTGAACGTTTCCATTGACACGCTCAGCGTGCTGAGTTTGCCGGATCAGTATTTGGAATTGTTTGATCGAATTGACGCGCTGAAAGACTCCACCTCAGAGTATGACAGCATGGTGTCAAAAATCAAAAACGACATTGCCACGCTGGAGGATGTGGATGCTTCCACTAAATCTCAATTATTAGGATTACTTTCCCCATTGGGTCCTAATCAAACCCTTTCGAGTGCATTGAGTTCGTATGCCAACACGGCTGCGGATAATGCACAGCGTATTTCAACGGAATACGCTTCATTGCCCACCAAAACAAGTGCATTAGAGGCTGAATTAGAATCGCGTTTGTTGCGCGCTGCCGCATTCAAGTCCTTGTATGGAGAAGATGCGAGTTTGAAGCAAAGCACCAATTTTTCTTCACTCGAAGAAGCGGCCACCATTATTCTTGCGGTTGAAAACAAGCCCAATTGGATTAATCAAAATGGGGTAACGCAATTGCAAGGCGCATGGGAGAATGCTGTGAATGCGTTTAACAAGCGTCAATATGCAACGGCCAAAGAATTAGGAGACAAAGCCAAAGGGGTGGTGAAGCAAATTATGAATGATGGAATTGAAGACCCTCAATCGGCTGCGCAGCAGGCATCCGATTCACTCATCACGGGAATCGCATTAGTATTAGGTGGTATTGCCGCGATCATGATTATTCGTAAAGCGTGGGAATACATGAAGCCCAAGCCCATGGAAGAATAATAAGCTAAAATTATGATTTTTTTTTGTTTAAATTTAACATAGATTTTTAGCCGTTTCATGTCCAATGCCGCATGATTGATATGTCGGCCAAAAAACGAATTATTTTAGATACTAATATCTATGGTGCATTTCTTGAAAAAGGAAAAACAGAATTAGTTGAGCATTTGCGGCTTTCGCAGAAAGTCATTATTTATGGGTTTGATGAAATACGAAGAGAATTACGAAATACTCCTATCACGAAGCGATTTGGAAGAAGAAGTTTCAGAACCCTCATTTTAGAAGCGTATGATACGCTTACTCAACGCCATGAATATGAGACGGACTCTATGATCGAAAATCTTGCGAGTGAATATACGTTCGAATATGGTGGAGGAATTTCAAAAAAAGAGATGCATAATGATTTTTTGATTGTTGCCTGTGCGAGTGTTCACGGGTTGGATATTGTGGTCACCGATGATCACCATTCCATGGCATCAGATCCTGCGAAAAGAGCATATGAAACGATCAACCGTCTCAATGGCTTCAAAACGCCGCATTTCTATAATGCATCCGATTTAGAGAAGTTACTTTGATGAGCGGCCCGTGTGATATGCGATGAACTCTTTGACGTATTTCTGAAAATCAGGATACTTTTGGGCACGCTTAATATCTTCTATAAGTCTTCGTGTTTTAGCATCAAGTGTTGGTGTAATAGACATACAAGAATAGGCGCCGAAACCGTATATAAAAATATCTTCAATTTAGCATAAACCAGGATTATTTACCAGCTGAATTCAACAATGTCGCCGTTCTGTACCTTGTAATCCTTCGCGACGCGTTGTCCTTCAAACTTGGTGGATCCCCATACTTTGGCATACTTGAGGTTTTGCACAATGTCTTTGTGCACGAGCGTGGCAATATCCAAAATGGTGCTGTCTTTAGGTCCTACTAATGGTAGCGTAGAGGCATCCTGTCCGGGCTTCTTCGTGTACACGTATACTTTTTCCATCACTTCAAAAAAGCGCTCTGACATTTCTTGCGGTCGCGGATTGCTGGTGCTCCATGCAATGTGAATGGCTCCCTCTCCTGCGTCCACGCGTTTCGTGGGGTTTCCTTTCGTGTAAATGAGAATGCTTCGCTTGTAAACAAGTGTTCCGTCCATCGATTCAATGGCCTTCTCGATAGTAGTGGGTTCTTGTAGAATCACTTGCGCGTTGTGCATCCCTCTCCCTTTGAGAAATTCAACAAATTTTTCTTGAGGAATTTTGAGGAACTCTTTTCCCGTAATGGATATTCCGGGGAACGTTGTTTGGGTGATGAAAATGTTAGGCCGTTTGCGGTTGAGTAATATTCCTGATTTTTCTACTTCATTTGAGAGGATGCGATAATCTTCGTCCTGCGTGGCCACATTGAGTATCATCACCAGCGCATCGGCGTTTCGTACAACCGCAAGTATTTCTTTTCCATTTACTTTTCCTTCATTGCTTCCCTCTACAATAGGAGGCAAGTCCACCAGTTGTATTTTGGCTCCCTTGAAATCAACCATTCCTATTTCCGGTTTGAAGGTGGTGAATTCGTAGTCTCCGACTAAATTGGATAGTCCGGTCATGGCGTTGAAGAAGGTTGTTTTTCCGGAGTTAGGCAAACCCACTAATGCGATTTGTCCGACACCGTCTTTTTTGACTGAGAATGAGGGGCCGCCTCCTTGTTTGGAGGCTTGTTTTTTTTCCTTCTCCATTTCGGTTTTCAATAAGGCGATTTTCTTGTTGATTCCCCCGCGCATGGCCTCCGCACCCTTGTGTGTGGGGCAATGAGAGCGCATTTCTTCGAGCGCGGCGAGCTTCTCGCTGTTACTTGTGGCACTATCGTATTTTGCCAGGGCATTGGCATACTCGATGGAGACGTTGGTGGTCATGGCTATTGGAACTAGGTGGATTGATTTTTTTAAATGGACATGGACGCGTTGGTATCCGCGTTCGTATCATTCGTTGAATTGGCGTCCACGTTGCCTTGGTTGGCCTGTTCAATCAAATCCAATAGCTCCGTACACCCTTCTAATTCGGGATGGAAGTAACACAAAATGGGCTCCACGCTCTTTTGTCCAACGAACGCGTACTTACAGTCGATCACAAAGGAGGGCGTGTATTGGAGGGGATTCCATTTGTATGAATCTAAACTATTGGTGATTAGGATTTGTTCGGCCCCTGAGTTTTCGTCCTGGACGCATGAGACAAATTCATTGTTGGTCGTATTGACGCTCGCCCCTGCGTTGAGGATACAGGACTTCATGAAATTGATGTCGAGGTTCCCGTGGAACTGTGAATTGAAATAATTGCATTCCGTGTATTCGTCTAAGAATCCAAGCTTCTCTGCACACACTGCGCCTTTATTTGACGCAAACGCCTCATCGATGGCCTTCAATGTGGTGCGTCCGTACATGATGGGGGTGTAATCAATGACGATGCTGTCGTGCTTGCTCGCGAGTGTCTGCAAAATGAGGTGCGATTCAATACAGGGCTTACAGTCGCCGTAATCTAAATGCGCGCGAATCGGAATCGACCCGGGGGGCATCTCACACGTGGTGGGGGATTTGACAAACGTTAGGAGTTTTGCTTGTTTGTCCAAAAATTTCTCAGGAATAATTACCCATCCCTTTTTCACTTCTAATGGGTTGGAGATGAATTGTCCTTGCAATGCGGCCTGGATGGTTCCGTTTTGATCGAGCCCAATTACATTCACTAATGCAGTTGGGGCGTACATCAAACCAAATTCGTCAATCAATTGTTTTCCTTCCTCGCTGTAAATGTCAATGGCCGTGACGTGATAGTTGATTTTGGATTCATCAAATTTGTGTAAAATCGTATTCGTTTGGGGACAAAATTCACACTGCGTGTCGAGCAAGAGTATGATTTCCACGGTAGAAGGATCGTCAATTGGATCCGTGGTGGGTGCGCTTAGTTGGAGAAATACCAACCCAATAATGGCCAATACCACTAATGCGATGACCCCGCGAATCAATAGGGCGGTTCCTTTCGAGGGGCCCTTTTCATGGGCATGTGGGGCAAGTCCTTCGTGGGCAAGCGTGTGGTTTTCCCCTGCGTGTGATGCAGTGGGATGGTCGTGGTGCTCGTGGGAGGCAAATTTTCCATGGGGGGCCTGTTTATCATCAGCGTTCATATGTTTTTCACACAGGGAATGGCTTTAAAATAAGCCGGAGAGCTTAGGGATTACGCATATGAATAGCCTTTCTCCCTGGGTGGATTTTCACACCCACATCCTAGACAGCCCTTCCTTAGATGAGGCGCGCGCGGCGGCCAAAAAAGCCCACGTGGAGCGATGGCTGGTAAACAGTGTGGATTTGGAGAATGAATCCAAACATCAGGCCTTGGCTAAGAAATACCCCGAGGCCATTGTGGGTGTAGGCTGGCACCCCGAGCAGGTGATTGAAGTTTCCGCGTCGGATATTTCTTCCGTTCTCAAAAAATTCTCCACGCGTGTAAAAGCTGCACCGTATTTGGGTGAGACGGGATTGGATTTTTTGTATGGAAAAACGGAGGCTCAACAAACGGCGCAAAGGAAAGTGTTTGCACAATTTATTGAGTGGTCGAATGAGCATGAAAAATTAATCCAAGTGCACACGCGCCACGCCAAACAAGAGGCGCTTGACATGCTCGATGATCACAAGGCAGAACGCGTAATTCTGCACTGGTTTAATGGGAATAAAAAACAACAGGGATTAATTGTTCGAAACAATTGGGTGTGTACGGTTGGACCCACTATTCTCAATTCTCCCCATGTGGACAAATTTATTGTCGCGCAACCGTTGGAATTACTTGGACTTGAAACAGATTCTCCTATTCCTTTTGATAATAAATCAAGCGACCCCAGTTGGATTGTTCCCGTGGCGCGTCGCGTGAGTGAGCTCAAGAATGTCTCCCTTGTGCAGGTCAATGGTGCCCAGCAGGGCATCTTTTCGCGTTTCTTTCCGCAAATGGCTATAAAACATTAGGGAGTGAATAGTCTGAATGAGTGAATGGACATTCGTCATTATCGGCCTTGCCCTCGTACTAGGTGGGGCTAATTGGTTTTTGTCTCGTCTCCCACGAAAAGAAGGAGTGAATATTTCGTTTATTCCTCCATCCAACGCGCCTGAGATTTCCTCTTCTTTTGAATCTAAAATCGATGCGCATATTCAATCGACGAATCAAAAAATATCCATGCTTTTTTCACGCATTGAACTCGTTGAGCGTGACTTGCTCCATGTGAAGAGTCGAGCCAGTACGGACGCCCAATCCTGGATGGAAACAGTCCCCGTTCGTAAACGTAAACGGTCGTGAAAGCGTGCAGTTGAATGCCGCGCAGGGAAACTTTTCATCGGTGGACGTATCGTGTCCCCATTGTGGGAAACAGGCCTCCATTGTGCAGGGAGTGGAGACCATTCCTTTGTTTGGACAAATGGTGTTGCAAACGATTTCCTGTTCCCATTGTGGCTTTCGTTGGAGCGACGTGATGTCTGTGGAATCGGGTAAGCCTATGGGGTATGAGGCAAAAGTTTCAGGTGAGAACGATCTTTCAATCAAAATTGTGCGTAATTCCAGCGGTACGGTTGAAATTCCCGAGTTGGGATTGAAATTGGAACCGGGTCCTTTTTCCGAGGGATTCTTTACCAACATGGAAGGGCTGTTGGAACGATTCGAGGGTCCCTTACACATGATGCTGCGAAGCGGTACGCCGGAGCAAGTAAAGAAGGTAAAAAAAATTATGGAACAAGTTCACGCATGCAAGGAAGGGAAGAAACCATTTACTGTACGCGTCCTCGATCCCTTTGGGGGGAGCTTGTTGATTGGTGAGAAAGTTAAACGTTTTGATTTGGATGAGAAAAAAATTAAGTCACTCAAGAAAGGATTACACCTTGCTTAGGTGCTGAAAATAGTTGTCGGCCCATCTGTGGAAGTCCATTTCATTCACTACTATGGCGTGCGTTTTTTCCTCGGCCTTGGCAAAATCATGTATGGCTTCGCCGAAGCTTTTGACTATTTTGGGGTCAATTTTTTTATTCATGAGAAAGTTTTCTGCCATCTCTAGAATGTAGCGGTATTGTTCCAATTGATTAATTTGAATGCGATGGTTCAGATATACGTGTGCGCGTTTGTAAAATGCGAGACTGGGTCTTGTAGTTCTCTTTGAAATATCTAGGAGCTGCCCATAGGACTCGTGGTAGTGGTTGTAGGTGATGGTGGATAATCCATCATACTCGGCTATTTTTTCCTTAATCTCCTGCAGGGTCATGTGATGCACTTTGTGTGTGAAATGAGTGTATCGTTTTTTATGAATGGACATTTTTTCATTTTGCGCACGCTGTTTGCGCTCACCAACTGCTTTTTCCCATTCTTTTTGGGATATTCCCAGTAGGTGGGGGGGTTTTTCCTGCGGATAGCGGGATGCTTTTCCGTGAATGGGTCGTGAGCCCCTGTTATTTTTTTTTCCACGTTTTCCTTTCGCCATGATCTCCGCTCTCGTTTCGTGTGTGTTTGGCTGTGATACTGGCCGCGCTCACGCTGGGTTCAATGTCATCTGCTTTTTCTTGGAACACGATTCCTTTCAGTCCCTTTTTCAATGGACGACCATCCATGATGGTAATCGCGTGTGGGTAAAATGCGCTTGAAAGTTGGTGAATGTGAATGGCAATCGTTGCTTCAATATCATTCATTGTGATTCCTTTCTTTCGTAGCTCATCGATGGTTTCCGCATTGATTGAAACGGTGCATTGCATCAGACTGTTTTGTGTTGCTTCTGCGTATTTGTTTTTCACGTTGCTTGTTTTTTTAGAGTCTCGTAATCCGCGTAACTTGTTTCGATAGCCTAATACTCCGCTCACAACTAATGGGCCATCTCGTTCCCCTCTTCCTACTTCATCGATTCCAAACACTAATTCGTCCGTGTCGCTTCCCATCCATGAGAGTATTTTTTCCTGTACGCTTTTCTCCACGTCCTTGTTGGGGGATTGGATCACTATTTTTCCGCTCGTGTATACTGTGACGATAGCCGTTCCTACTTGGCAACGTAGTTGTTCGTATTTTGAGGGAGTGGGGAGTGAAGGATAGGTTTGTAACTCACGCACAATCTTGGACAGTTCTCCCTTCGTGAACGAAAGCGTAACCACCATGTATTCAAAATTGTCTTGCCGTATTTAAGGAATGAGGGGATTGGAATTATTTGGTCGCGTTCAGACGTGAGTTAAGTCATCATCCCTTAGTCAGACGGGGTTTACATCATCATTACGCTAATGAGTAAGTGGTCCCTTCTCTTGAAAAGTGTTTGTTTTTTTACGCTTTGGGGGAAACAAGCCCATCGTACAACAAGCGAGCAGATAGTGAAAGAATCACGGCTGCGCCCGCAAATAAGGGGGGTTGAAAGTCATCCATAATGAGGGGAAATGCCCCGACCCATTCAAATGTGAGTGTTACTCCCCAAAAGAATGCCATGAGCATTCCAATCGAAAACATCAACCAATACCCTGCTGTTTTTCGCGTGTCGCGATAACTATGTTGGGCGAAATAAAATGCGAGGAAAAACGCAGTAGTCCCAATGAAGTCGAGCGTGGCAATCAGGTAGTCCATTTTTTCATTTCTCCATTTCCTTCAGTTTTCGTGAGAGCATGTTTTCTTGTGCGTAATGATGATAGGCCCAGTACAAGAAAAGCAACCCGGCTCCCATCACTCCGATTCCATGTTCAATCAGTTGCATTTCATTTGGGAGAATGTATTCCTCTAAATTCGTTGCGAGCATTCCCACAATGAGTGCGGTATAGGCGAGGAAAAAAACAATGGTGTATTTTTTGTCGCGGTAGCATGTGACGACGGAGAAGTATCCGTAGAGCACGATGATGAGTGCAATCACTTCATTGGCTTCTAGCGTCATGCGTTAGGGAAAATCTTCGAGTTTAAAAGAAAAAGTAGTGCGGGAGACAGGATTCGAACCTGCGAAGGCACTAAGCCACCAGAGTCTGAGTCTGGTCCAATTGCCACTATGGGACTCCCGCGTTATACATGTGTTCGTTGAATTTGTCATTTAAAGCCTTGGTTTGGGGGAATGGTTTATATTTTGGGATTGATTTTTTGCTGACATGGAAACTCCTAAGCACGCTTTTCTTTCTCCCTTGGTCCAATTTGTGTTGGTGATGGGTGGATTGATGGGGATTGTTGCACTTGTGGCAGGCTATGGTACATTCAATCCGAATGTGTTTGGCCACACAAGTGATGAGGTTCAGTATACCTTTGTTGTGCAGAATTCCGGTGGATGCTCCGGGCCGTTTTGCACTGTCAGTTGTTCCGTGGGTTCGCGCGCATTGCATGGTCGTTGCATGAGTGATAATGGGTACCAGTGGGCCTCTTTGGGTGTGGGTCCCGGTTTGTTAGGTGGTTCGGAGGATTTGGAATGCATTGATTTGACGTTGCCCTCTTCGGGTGTGGATGGCGAAGCGTTTTGTTGGGTGGTGAATTAGATGCGTAAGAAGTTTTTCATTTCCCCACTCGTGGCGATTTTGTTTTTGCTCATTGTTGGAGTGGGCGTCATTGCGTATAACACCAACAACCCCCCTGTCATGGGTCATTCTTCTGAGGAAGTAAAATTGGTGTTGACCGCGCGCACATTCAATTGTCCTCTTCCCATTACGGGACCCGGTACGTGCATTGCTACGTGTCTTGTGAATGAGAGGGTGGCCGGTGGAAGCTGTTCGTCGGATTTTGGATACGCGTATCGTTCCATTGGATATTCGGTTTCTTCTCCGGGTGGATTGCCTGGATGGGAGTGTTACGATCCTAATGCAGGTCCCCCTACGGGAACTCCTCCTGCCGTATTGCGTGTGGTTGCGCGTGCAAACTGTTTGGCGGTGGCAACGTGAAACCTAATTTCTTTCATCAATGGTCACACGCAAGCGTGGTGCTTTTTCTTTTCGTATTAGTAGGGGTTGCTTTTGCTACGGTGGCAAGCTTTTCAGGTCATTCCCCGGGGGAAGTGGAGGATGAGTTGCTCTATGTCACGGTGGCGTGCGACAATCCAAGTGGTCCCCCTTCGAGTTCGGATTATCGCTACAAATATTGTTCCGCTGCATGCCCCAGTGGACCGACGGATTTCTATTATGCAGTCGGGGGATCCTGTAAGACGATGATGGATCCTGGTTCCCCGACTGGAAACTATTCTGTTGACACGGGCTTCCGCTACAACCTTGCAGGCGCTCTTTCGGATGCGCAGGAATGGAATTGTTTCAATAATAATTTGCCCAATGCCTCGGGGGATTATCTGGAGGCCACTGTCGTGTGTGCAAAGACAGGCGGATGGACGGCCATTGGCACCCCCACGTGTGGGAATTATAAAATTGAATCTGGCGAGGTGTGTGATAAGTCTAATTTTGGGGACTGGTTAGATTGTACTGATTTCAAGGATGCGACGGGAAACTCCTTATGCAATGGCACCCTTAATTGCGATGCAAGCGGGGCTGATGCGTGTGATGGTTTTGATGTCTCCCAATGCGTGTATTGTGGTGGATTCGGTGGAACGTGCGACCCTCCCAATAGCGTGTGTATGGATGGTACCTGCCAGCCGAATTGTTCAGGTAACGGAGGCTCGAATGTAGTAGGCACCACTCCGGGTAACTGTCTACCTGGCGTTAACTGTGCACCCCTCATGGGTGGAGACCCTGGTTTTTGTGGGGATGGATTGATGGGCGGCGGTGAAGTGTGTGATCCCGGTCTAGGTGGGGGAGACTGTTCTTCGTGGGGTACCTTGGGTGTGGTGTGTCCGGATGGCACCACTGTTTCATCCCAGTATGTTTGTGCAGGCTGCGCATGCGTGCCTAACCCTGATCCTTGTGGAGGAACCCCTGGGTGTTCGCCCGGATGCTCGAGCAATGCGGAATGCGGCCTCACAATGAGTGGTCATCCCGTTTGTGTGATGGGTTGTTGCGTGGAAGGAGATGTTTAGTTCGTCCTAATTTCAAACACAACAAGCATTTCCATGAATATTTTTTCTTTTAAAATAATTTTTGCTTGCAATCCCAATTGGTTGCATTTGTTTTGAGTGGTTTTGTTTCCATTCAAACTGCTTTGGAGGAGAAAACAAACACCATTTTTTGTGAGGCGAGAAGTAAGTTGTGCTAGAAACACATCGATTACTTCCCTTCCTTTCTTTCCCCCATCTACTTCCACCCATTTTATTTTTTCACTCGGAACATAGGGGGGATTGAACACGATTACATCAAATGTTTTGCTTTTTTTTATTTTTTCGAACAAATTGGATTGAGTAAATGTTACTTTTGCGTTCGTAAAATTCGTTTCAATCATTTTTTTAGAAATTTTCAATGCGCTTTCATTAATGTCCACACACGTCACGGTTTTTGCTCCGTACAATATGAGTGTGGCCGTTTGGATTCCGCTCCCGCATCCCATGTCGAGGCAGTGTTTTCCTGCAACATATTTTTTGTTTTGTTGAATGGCTTGGGCGAGTAACCAAGAATCTTCGCGCGGGGCATATCCTTTTACGGGCTGTTCAAACCGAATGTCTTCGAGTTTCATACTCTACAATTTGATAGGAAACTGTTAAATAGCTCTTAATTTATGGGGATGTAATGCCTTCGCGGTTTGTTCCACGTTCTCGTTCTAAATTGCCTTCAGGTAAGAGGCCCCGTGCATTGCCTGTAAAATTGGGCACGTATCTTGCTTCTAAAGGACGATTATTTCAACGGAAGCCAGTTGCCAATCCTGAAACGGTACGCACTCGAATAAGTCGCATGGCAGATAATCCGCTTGAAAATCCTTTGGCTAATAGTGTTTTAGAAATTGCAGTGAGGCATTTGAAAACCCAGCGAGATATTCAAGATTTTATTATAGAAGAGTCAGCATTTATGCAGAGGTCGTATCAAAGAGTGTTGAATAGAATAAAGGACCCCGCGTTATATGCGACTGCGGAATACAAGAGATTGATTCAACGAAAAACAAAGCACTGGAAAAGCTCGTTTGATGCAATGAGCGCGAATGTTAATGCTGCATTACAACGTAAGCAAATAACCCAATTGCAAGCCAATGTTTGGAGACGCACGCTTGAACAAATCTATCGAGCGGGCCCGAAATAATGCAGGAGGGAGGATTCGAACCTCCGAAGGCACTAAGCCACTGCCTTCTAAGGGCAGCACGTTTAACCACTTCGCTACTCCTGCGTTAGAATATTCGTGCAGGTAAATGGATATAAATTGCGTCTTTTGAACGCTCAACGTTATCGTGTCAAGTCCGAATAATGGATCTTCGTATCTCGTTCAGGGGGATTGTTTTCAATGTCCTCGCGTAACTCGCCTTCTACATCCGATGACCACTTTCGGGGTTGAAGATCGGGTCGTGAATCATCCGCTGCAGGTTTTCCAGGGAGTCCCTTGAATATGGAGTCCATGGTTCCTTCAAAGAATGGAGTAGTGTTGCTTGCTTTGGATGCATAGCCCGTACTTTTCTTTTGTCGTTGCATGAATAGGAATCCTGCAATCCCTAACACCACTAATACGCCCGCACCTAGCAAGGGTGCGTTGCTGCTGCTCGCTAATCCTGTAAGAGGATTGTCTGAGGAGGTTTCAATTGTGGCATTATCCTGTGGGGTGTCGCTGGCGAATGGATTCTTGAATGACTTCCCTACTTCGGCTTCCACGATGCGTGTTTTTTCCTCTAATGCGGTGAGCGATCCCTCTTGTTGGGCGACATCCGATTTCGTATCGTCGAGTTCGGCTTGTAGGGTGCTATTTTGTGATTGTGCCTGTTGGAGTTGCTGCTGAAGTGAAGTAATGGTTTCGTTTTGCGTTACAATAGTGGCTTCGGCTGCAACCAAGCGTTGTTCGACGTCCAATTGGTTGGCGAGTATTCCTTCTACATTCACAAATGCACTGGATTCAATGCTCATGGATTGTGTTTCGGCATTTGAAGCGAGTGAGAATGAGTGGGTTCCTTTTGCTAGCCCTGTATGAGAGAGTGTAAGCGTGAGTCCTTCATTGGAGGAGGGGTTTTGATCGGTGGTCGTGCACATGGAAACCGCCCCTAATCCGGCAGGTTGCAAAATACATTGCCCGGTGGAGTACACCATGGCAATGGTCTGCCCATCCATGTTTACTTGGATGCTCGTAAATTGGTCCGTGGCAGGGAGTGTCGCGTTGAGCGTAAAGGGGGCAAACTCCGATACTTGAGTGGGTCCACTGAGGACCATTTCCGCCGAAACTAGGGCGGGTAATACTAGCAATACGAATAGAATGAATACGGCGCGTGGGGTCATGGCTCCTACAACGTCGCCCTCTTTTATAAGCGTTTTTCAACGAACCTTTTATGAAAAGGTTCATCAAAACCGTTTTTGGGTTTTGGTTAAACTTTTTTCAAAAGTTTAGTCCCGTAGTGTAACGGCATCACACGACCTTCACACGGTCGAGACGGCGGTTCAACTCCGCCCGGGACTATTTTAGGGGGATAAAATAACGGGTTCTATTTTTTTTACGTAATTATTAATATAGGAAAAGAATCCTCTGGGAATGGATGAGAAGGCATGGGAATAAAGGGGGCAGAAGGAGACCTTGGAGGCGTCCTGTGGTGGGTTTGGCTCACAATAAACTAGTGGACAGTATCCGTAAGACGCAATCCAGAGCGGATGGGTTGGAGCAGGAAATGCTAGGTTTAGCTAAACAAATTAAAATCCAGGAAACTCGATTTACTCAAGGCAAGGGAAATGTGGATGAAATGCGCCGACTGAGAAGAGAACTTGATGCGCGTGTGGGAAATATGGATAAGCTCCTTGCGAATATTCAGAGGATGGAAAGGCGATTGGGTCAGTGATTTTTTTTTCTTTCTATTCAAACGGCCGTGCTTGCGCGGCGTAGGCGAGAATGGCATTGAGTACGAGTTCGCTCACGCCCACTGCGAGAAGGGGCTGTTGCCACGTTTGCAATACGGCCACTCCTATTCCCAATTGCGCAAACAGGAGTGAAACACTCCATGCAAATCCGATTAACATGGCAAATGCAAACGTAATCCAGTAAATCATGGTTTTGCGCATTAATGGAATGGATTGCCATGCCATGATGAATGCGGCGAGGAAGCAAAGAGCGCCTACTGCGCTGGCTGCAAGGATGAAAATGGAACTCATGATTTTCCTATCTCCTTGAATTTTCGATCAAAGAATCCGGCTTCCCGGTTGTAATGGTATGCATACATGAAGAATAGGATGCCGCTTCCCATCACTCCAATGACGTACAAGATAAATTGGAAAATCTCCGCATACGCAAGAGATTGCAGGATGGTGGCAATGGCGCCGATCACTAAACACGTGTAGCCTAAATAGAATAGTTTGGTTTTGGGATACTCCTTGTACACCCATATCACGGGCACATATCCCAATCCCACAATGAATAGGGTCAGAACTGCACTCCCATCAATCAGCGCCATACTCTCTCAAAAGAGGGCGGATAATTAAATGATTATGCTCCGCATTCCAAAAGAGTGGATAATTTTTGTTTGGATTGGACCCCAGGATACACTTTTTCGTCAATCACTAAGCTGGGCGTTTGAGTAATGCCGTAATCTCCCACCAATAAATCAACGGTCTCAATTCCCCCTTCCACGGGAAAGGCGAATATCTGCACGTTCGTGTTACACGTGTCGCGTATTTCATTTAGCACTTGGGCTTGCACCAAGCAATCCGTGCAGGGTGCGTTGTCGGGGAAGAAATAAAGAATGGGAATGCGCGTGCTCGCGGTCTCTGGGCATTTTTGTTCCAATTGTTTAAGTGAAAAATACAATTGGGCATTGGCGCTTTGGAATCGTTGACGTAGGGTTTGGTATTGGTTTTGTAAACTATTTTCGCGCGTCTGATCCAATAATCCAAGCAGCTCAAACAATTTTTGGTTCTGCTGCTCAATGTGGTCGCTCAACACGCTGCAATAGCGTTCCGTGTCGCCGGTGGATTCTATGTAATCTAAATACGCAATGATGGCGCTTTCCTGGGAAATCACCGTGTCTATTTTACCTAACAAGAGGGCGTTTCGATCACCCTCTAATGCAGTTGATAGCAAGAACCATGCCGTGAGAATGAGGAGGGTTAATACTCCTGCGCGTGCGAATACGTTTACCATTTCCATTTCCCCCCCGACATGGCTAAGAATAATCCCCATACTTGAGTGGAGAGGATGAATATCCAATACACGGAAAGAAACAAAATGATTCCCCCAATGGAAAGATTTTGCATTTTCGCCCCTGCGGCGCGTGTTCCCATCACGGCCATGAGAATGGTTAATCCCACGATCAACAAATACAGGAACAAATCACTATTCAAGTAAAGCGGGGGAAGCACCATGGTTTCAAATGAGAGTGCCGTGTACGCATTGAGCGTCCGAGAAACATCCATCACGTATTCGGAGAACATCCTCGCAGCTAAAAGCAAAAAGAAAATGGCCCCGGTGTCTAATACTACGCGCAAGGGAAAGAATACGCGGAAGAAGAATTTTTTCTTAGAGAATAATTCTCCTCGGTATTTGTAAATGGTCTGCCATCCCCCACGTGCCCATCGTTGGCGCTGGCGAAATAACTTGTTCAACGTATCAGGGACGTCCGTGAATACTTGGGCAAATGGTTCAAGTATGATTTGGTATCCTGCCTGGTGCAAATGGAAGGTAATCTCCATGTCCTCCGTCATGTTATGGGCATCGTATCCCCCAATTTTGTCGAATGCACTTCTACGATACACGGAGAAAGGTCCCGGCGTCACGTACAACGAATCCAACGTATGCAATACGGAATTCTTGAGTCCGAATTCGAGGAAATACTCTACTTCCTGGATGCGTGCAAGCAAGTGATGTCGGTTGTGCACACGTACAATGGTGGTAACCGCTCCTATTTTGTCGTCGCGGTAAAAATGAGGGATGAGTTTTTTGAGCGTGTCAGGGTTGGGAAAACTGTCTCCATCAATCGCTGCAATAAATTCTCCTTTGGATGCGGCTGCACCCTTGTTGAGTGACATGGCTTTCCCAATGTTGCGTTCATTATGAATTACTTTAATTTTTCCTTTGAATTCGTTTAGAATTTCACGTGTTTGGTCCGTGCTTCCATCATTCACCACCGTAATGTCCCACTTTCCGGGGTAGTCCATATTCGTTACGTGCTGTAAGCATTTTCGTAAGCTCTCTCCGCGGTTCCATGCGGGAATAACCATACTCACGGAGGGCCATTTTTCAAGTACGGGTATTTTGTCCGGCTGCTTTTCCACGTAGGCAAGGAGGAAGAAGCATCCCATGTAGAGGAAGAAAATGGAAAAGGACACCATGATGATGAATAAGGGTAGGGTGAACACGGTCCATGTTACGAGTGCGGTAAAAAGCAGATATCCGATGACGCCCCACACCCGGAAGGTGTCCGAGGGCATGTTCCTATTTTCGGCTGGAAGGGGGCTTTCCGTGCTGTCCATGTATCAGTAATCATGAAAGCCTATTTTTAAGGGGTTTTGGGACAAACCGCGGAAAGCGATCACTTTTGAAAGGCATTTGCCGTGGTGCCGCCGTCCCAGCTCATGCGGGGGCGCATTTTGACGGTGTAGATGGATTCGGCGTTGTCATCGAGGATTAATGCGAATCCTTTTCCCTTGGGCATCTCGGCGTATAATTTGTCGAAGTCCCCGTGCATGTAGGATGGTCTGAGTTGGGAAACCGCCATGATGTCATCCTGGGAAGTCATGCGGTGGGAAATGAATAAGTCGCATTGTGAAATGGCATCTGGGTGTAATTTGTTCGGCCTTTGTGTGGCGAGCACTAAACTTAATCCCGGTTGTCTTCCTACACGGATCCATTCCAACAAAACGTTCAATGCAATGTTGGGTTCGTCCTTTGGCATGAACATATGGGCTTCATCAATCATTAACCACACAATGGGCATCGAGGATTCGCGTCCCAGTCCCTTCATTAAGCGAATTTCTTCTTCTTTACGAAAGAGCATTCGCTCTTCAAACAGTTTTTTTCCGAGTAACGCTACAATAATATCCTTGGTTCCTTCCATTCCAATAGCTTGTCGATATGCTGAAACGTCAATCACGGTTATTTTTCCGGGCTCTGCAAGCTCTTTGATTTTGGTCCCTTCTTTGTCAAACAATCCCCATTCGCGCGTCATTCCTATGCGATTCTTGAGTGCTTGTTTGGTGAGATTATCTGCCTCGTTGTCTTGGTGAATCGCCATTTCAATTTCTTCTATTCCAAATCGTCCACCGAGTTTTTCTTTCAAATCTTCTAACACGCGTCCGAGTAGAATGGCTTCCGGATCGTGCCATGTGTATCGAAACAAGGCCATCCATTCCGTGATGTCCAATTCTCCCGTGCGGATGGTAAGTGGACCATCCACTGGGATGTCTTTTTCTTTGTAGAACGAAAGCTTGCCTTTGGGTACTAACACGCGAACCGGAATGGACTCCGCTGTAAGTCCCCATTCTAATAGTTCTTTTTCATTTCCGCGAGATGGTACTTTGAGTGTCCAGAATATTCCCACCATATCTACTACAATCACCGAGACGCGGCGCCTTATTTCAGGTTGGAGTTTGGTGAATTCTTCAATCATGGTGGCCATGGAATAGCTTTTTCCTTGACCTCTCTTCCCGCATACTAAAATCACGTGCGGCTTTGAAACGTCCATCAATACTTTTCGTCCCAACACGGGGTTTTCCCCGGAGGACATCACGACTTTTCCAATGTAGGCCGTGCCTTCTTCTCCGTATTTTTGCAAATCCCCTGGCGTGCGTCCAATCACGGTGTTTTTGGATGCGAAATCCACGTTCACATTTCCCTTGGGATCGGCCATGATTAGGGGAAAAAAGCCAACTATATAAATGCGTGTAAAATTATTCCTGCATGCCCTCCAAAGAATTGAAGCAGCGCGAAGAAACCCTTCAAGCATTGTTGAAGAAACTTGATTCGGATATTGAATTGTTCACTAAGCGCTTGGATGCGCTTCGAAACAAACATGATGAATTAACGGATGTCGTATTAGACGCAGGACTTGAACCTGTTCCTATTTCATTTCAAGCAGGAAAGAGTGCCGATGTGATTCGTGAATTGGAATCCCATGTGTTGGAACTAAACAAGCTCAAGAATTTGCTAAGCATGAAAGTAAAGCGTATTTTACAAGAGGAAGACTTGTTGGAACACTTACAAAGCGAGTATGGAAAGAACGTCTCATTCAAGCGTAATACGAAGGGTGGAATTGAGTTGCAGGTCCAGGATAAGGACGCTGAGGATTCATACGCCCAACTATTACTGGGAAAGAAAAAGCTCGATGAATTGCGCGCACAGATCCACGAATTAGGGGATGTGGAAGAATAATCAGCTTAGGTTTTTCCCTAAGCGTATTGGTGTTCTTTTAAAGTCCCTTTGTAGGGTCATCGTATATCTATGTCTGATGAAATCACCCTCGATAAGGAAGTATTCAAAGCATTGGCGGGAGAGACCCGTGTTCATGTATTGAAGTCCTTGATGGAGCGACGCAAGACACAGAGTGAGTTAGCTAAAGAATTGAAACTTGCCGCTCCTACGATTAAGGACCACTTGGATATTTTGCACAAAGCAGGATTAGTGCGGGAGTTGGATGATGGTCACAAGTGGAAATACATTGAATTAACAGTAAAAGGGAAAAGTTTGTTACAGCCCAGCGATACGCGCATCATGGTGTTGTTAGGATCGAGTATTGTGGGGATTGCACTTTCAGGCTATTTGGCGTATACGAAATTTTTGAATGTGGCTGCAGAAAATGCTTCCGCGTTTTCAAATGAAACGATGATGAAAAGCACAATAGCACAGGATGCAATGATTGTGAGTGGCGAACAGGCCCCTGCGGTTTCCACTGAGGCGTCCTTGCGCACGAGTGAGTTTGCCGCACAATCGTTTTCGTTTTTGCCCTTGGCTGAGCTTTCAGTGTTAGTATTGTGTTTGTTAGTGTTTGGTATGGCTGCTGGAATGTGGATCAAGCAGACCTACTAACCGGAATGGTGTTGCGAAGCAATACCATGATATCGAAGTGCCCGTACGAAATCGGGCAAGAAAAAGGATTGGAGGGGACGGGTTGAGCGTCCCACTCCGGGTTGGGTTGGTAGGCAAATTGGGTTGGTTTTCATTTCGCGATTACGTGACGGTCGTTCTTAGGTTGGGTTGGGAGTTAAAGAGGGGACCGCCACGCGACCGGAAATGATAATTTATTTTAGGAAGCGTGATACGTTGAGCATTCTTAGGTTTTTCGGACAAACACCACCTTTTTTCCGCTTTGGATTTTTCCTAAGTATCCTGATTTGACGAGCATGTTCAATCGTTGCGATGCACCGTTGGCATTTTTGTATTTGAGTTCTGTTCGAATGGTTTCCGCGTCAACGGACCCCTTTGCTTCCACTAATGTCATTATTTTTTGATCCGCTTCGGATAAAAGAGAAATCGAATGCAAACTCTCTTGGGTTGGGTTGGTTGGGAGTTGGCTTGCATTCGATTTGAGAAAGAATGATAGTTCGTCGTACTTTTGCTCCATTTTGGCGATTAATTCATTGGTTTGTTTTCGCTCTTGGGCGAGTTTGAATAATAGTGCGGCAATGAGTACGGTGTCCGAAGATGCCTTCATGACATCGCGAATATCTGCTGTAAGTTCAGTAAACTCGGGGGATATTTGGGCGATTAGCGCCTGGGCATTGATGGATGCATTATCATGATGTGTCATGCTTCGTCATGATATCGTCATGACTATATAAGGATGATGGGTCGAAAGGCTTTGCACAGAAAGGGGTCAAAACTTAGGATTCTGAACTCCCTTTTCGGGCAAATTGGCTTCCTGCACATTAAGGGGTTTCATAGTCTCCCAGAGGGTTGCCGCGACTTTAAAGATGTCGTTCTCGCCGGCTTTGTTGATTAATTAGACCTCTGTGGCTTAATTAGGCTTGCGTGGATAAATCCAGCTTTTTAAGGAGGTTTACTCCTCGTTTTGAGATGCCATATACGCTCTCCCCAAGCACTCTCAACTTGTTCCGAGAGTGCCCCCGATGCTTTTGGCGACAGTTCAATGACAAGGTAAAGCGACCTAGTGGGATTTTTCCTAGTTTACCAAGTGGAATGGATAGAGTACTCAAGGTTCACTTTGATTCCTTTATGAAAAAGAAAGGGTTGCCTCCTGAACTTCACACCCTTAATCATATGGAGTTGTTCGATGACGAGGAACAGCTGTCAATTTGGCGCAACTATCGAAAAGGAATACGATGGACAGATCCAGAAGGAAATACGATCTGCGGAGCCATCGACAATCTTCTAACTCACAAGGGAAAGTTAGTCATTCTGGACTATAAAACGCGTGGATATCCACTCAAAGAAGACACTCACGAGCACTATCAGGATCAACTCAACGTTTACACATTCTTGTTCAAAGAAAATGGATATGATACCGAGAATTACGCCTACTTGTTATTTTACCACCCAAATAAAGTATTACCAACTGGCGAAATCCTTTTTCACAATGAGCTCAAAAAGATGGATGTTTCGGTAAAGGATGCAAAGAAATTAATCACAGAAGCGATTTACTTGCTTGAAAACGAATGCCCTGAGGAAAAATGCCAATGGTGCAACTGGCTAAGATAAAAGTGAAACTTTTTCAATCAACTCAATTTCATCTTTTTCTAATCCGTAAATTTTGTATACTATCTGGTTCATTTCACTCTCTTTTCTATTAATTTCAGTTAATAGGTCATCTTTTCTTTTAGTTATTTTATTCTTTAATCTCTGTAGTTCGCTAGTCAGTTTATTTAGATCTTCAACTACATCAATCAATTTCGATTTTGTTTTATTATCAGTATCAACAATAGGAAGTCTTTTCGCGTTAGCGATTAAAATTTTTTGAAAGAGCCTTTTTGTTGGATCTAAAAACTTTTCTCTATGAAAAAAGTTGATTAAATTAGAATTTAATATTCCAGTAAGATACTTTGTTTCGGAAATATTGCCATTTTTTGGAATAATTGTAAATGCGATTTGAGTGTTATATAATTCTTCTTCAGTATATCCTGCATAAATTCTTGGAGGATTACCGCTTATTATTTGTCGGACTATAATTCGTGGACCTTGAAAAAATCTTTGCTCTCGCGAGGCACCGAGCCATTTTCCATATTTAATATATTCTTTTCCATCCCACAAAACGCCAAAACGTACGATATTTTCCCCAGATAAAAGTGGTTTGTAATTTTCATCCTTTTTCTCATTGGAATGAAATGCTCTTTCTTCTATTTGTTTTTGAGTGTGTCCCTTATACTTGTCGTAAGGAGTTAATCCTAGTGAAAAATCGCAAACTTCTGAAAGTGGTTTTCCTTTTTTCTCCATTTTTACAAGCAGATCGGTTATGGATGAATTTGATGTGATGTTTATAGTATTATTTTCCTTCCATTTTTGCTGACTAAACTGTATAATATTGTTACTGTCGGGTTTTATTGTTTTTATCGATGTATTTTGCGGAAATATTACCACATCACAAATATTTCTGGCGTTTATTTTTTTCTGGAAAATAATTATGACGGTTTCTACTTTAACGCCTTCAAAGACATCGTCTGGAAGTCTTATTATTTTCTTGAAGCTCGATTCTTTCAATAATAGGCTTCTAAGTTTTGCATAAGACTCATTGTATAGAAATGAATTTGGGATAATAAATCCAAAATATCCTTCATCTTTTAGCAATCTAAATGCTTTTTCAATAAAAGTGGAGTAAAGATTCATTCTATTCTCGACTGTTTCATAATTTTCAAATAAATATTTCACTGTAGATGGTTCCAGCTGTTTGATATCTACATATGGTGGATTCCCAATTATTACATCAAATCCTCCATTTTTCATTATTTCTTTGAATTCAATATTCCAGTCAAAAGGATGTCTTGTGTTTTTGGGGTCATTGATTAGGCTATTTCCTGTTTTGATATTATCTTGCAATGTAGGCAACTTATGTTTTTTGTCGGTAGTTTTGAGTAATAAGTTTAATTGGGCAATTTCAACTGCCTTTGAATCGAGATCTACTCCATAAATATTATTTTTGAGTATTCGGTCTTTCACCGTTTCAAATGATTTATGGTCATCTGTTGTTAGAAATGCCTTGTTAGCCCAATCTTTTTGTTCATAGAATGAATATATCTCATCGAATGCACGTATAAGAAATGATCCAGAACCACAAGCAGAATCTAGAACTTTTATTTCTTCCACATCTTTCAGTTTCTTGCAACTCTTGAGTTTTTCGCCAATCGTGTTCTTTACAATATAATCTACAACATAGCGCGGAGTATAGTATATTCCTTGTTCCTTCCTTGTAGCTTTGCTTTCAGCACCCGCTGCCCTTTTTGCAGTTGTTTTGAGTAGGTATCCCAAATATTGCTCATAAATATTTCCAAGAATATCGGCGTCAATAAGCGCAAAGTTGTATCGCACAGTTTTATCTCGAGAATGATATAATTCCGGAAGAATTAATTTGAGAGTTTCATTACTTATTTCAATTTTATCAAGCTCGTGAACCGAGAATATTTTGCTATTATATATTTCATCAAACTCTCGAAATAATTTTTGTAAACTTTTCCATAAACTCACTTTTCCGCCATCGGCCCAGACATTCAAAAGCTCCTCTAATCGACGTGATTCAAGATTTTCATCCTCAATTCTTCTGATAAGAATTAGGCGATCTAAAAGGAGCTGAATCATTTCATCAATCTCCTCGGTCGAATATTTCGCAGAATATTCTTTCTTGATTTCTTTAGCAAGATTTTCGCGCCATTTATTTAAGTCATCAAATAATTGTTTCACTACCGATTTCTCACGCGCCTTTTTCCCCTCCTTTTCAGCTACTTTGTCGATTAATTTTGTTTCAAAACTTTCTTTTGAAAGTAACCACAAAGAATCAAATTCCGTCAAAAATTCACTCATATAGAGATAACGGAGTTGAGCTGCTTGAGTACTTTCTTTGACATACGCGTTAAAAATTCGGAGTTCCTTAAAATTTGTTAAAACCGCCCAGGTCGTGGCTTTGTGCCAAGCATAATCGATGGCCTGTTCTACAAATTGTGGTTCTTGGATACTTACTGACGTCTTTTTTGCCTCTAAATACATCACTGGCAGATCATTTATCCGAAAACCATAATCAACAAATTTCCTAGAAATTTGTTCTTCCATTCGCATATCAGTGCGAGTGTTCCAACCGAGCGCCTCAAAAAGCGCCTTAATGTATTCTTTTGTTTCTTCTTCGGTTAGCTTATCTTTACGCGGGTCACGTTCGAACTCTTTGACAAGAAGCGCAATTTTTGTTTTTGCTTCTTCCTTGTTCGTCATATTCAGTAGAATGGTCCCGGGTATTTTAAACCAAGCATTTAATCCAATAAAGCCACTATTTTATAGATAATTAGAACCTTATTTTTCAATGAGCCAATTTGATATGCATTGGTACTTTGATTCAGCTCCAACAAAAGACGTAGGGATAACAGAAAGGGAAATTGGAAAGATCGATGGTGATTATATAATTGGGGGCATCGCAGGAAATTTAGGAAATATTGTTTCTATTTTTGAAGAGTTAAAATTGAAAAATAATACTTCGGGTAGGCGGTTCATAAAATCTGAAGAAAATCGCATTTTAGTAAATGAAATTTTAACTAGGTATGTTTCCAATGGAAAATTAGTTGTTTATGGAACTGTTTTTTACCACTCAAGAATACCTGAAATTATCAGACAAAACCCGGAACTTTACGTTGCTGATGATAATCCAAATGAAAAAGGAATTGGTGGGTTAAGAGGGCGTGCATTTGCTCAAACAATTTGGGGGATAATGGAGCCTCTTAAAATTATTCCCCAAATTAATCCTATTGTTTGGTTAGATAACGAAGATATAGCAATACAAAATTGCATATACTATCATTTTTACAAGCAACTAAAAAATACAAAACCTGGTGCAAGATTTTATGTTCAAAGTAAGGATCGTGCTCAAACGGATGAACCAAAAGGACATAAATTATCTGATATTGTATGCAGTGTGCTGAGAAATTACATCAACGATCCAGTGGAATTTTCAGGAATTAGTGATATGGTTGAAAAAACTACCAAACTTGACTCAAAATTGGAAACAATATCATTCGACGGAAAAATACTACGCACAAATTATCAAACGGGGCCGGTCGAAAAATGGGATTTATTAAATTCCACGCAAGTGAACTAAGAGGGTTGTCAACTGAAACAAATTATTTAAATCTCTGAATTGAACTCGCTAATTTGTTTTGTATTCTGTCCATTTCTAAATCTTTAATAGCATGAACTCCAAGTTCTTTAGAGGCTTCGTTGTACGCAGTTTGTAGATACTCTTCAGTCTTATCAGCTAATGTAACCTTAACAGAAAGACCATATTTTACATTGACCTGCTCACGGAATTGTATAGGTATTTTTTTCTGCTCAAAACTTAATTCCCAAGTCCATTTTCCCCAATAGCTTTTTTCAAAATCAACTTGACCAAAAGCCACGGGCCCATTGAGATTATCAATGTTAGATTCAAATATATCTCGTCTATTACGTTTGTCTTTTGTAATCCCATAAAATATTAGTTTTGGTTGAATATAATCTATGTCAAGATTTCGAAAAGAATAATTAGGCGTGCTGACTAAGAAGAATTCAATTTTTTCTACTCGTTGTGGAACATAAAAATTTTTCTTATGAGTAAAAGTCCTTTCTCCATCAATATTTTTGTCTTTACACGGTATGCGGATTTCCCCTTCGTAATTAAAATTTAACGATTGACTGGATGTCCCTACACTCGCAATATCATCCAAATAGAAATAATGCTTAGTACTGTGCAGTTTTCTTTTTGCCCCGCTCAAAACGATAGCTTTTACCGTTTCAGAATATTTACAAAAGCTTCTCCCGTAATTATCCAATACTTTTTGACATGCAAGCGCTATTTGAGGCGCTGAAAAACTTGTTCCAATTTCTCTAGTTACACTATCATTTTTGGAAATACAAGCAATGGCGTCATCTCCTAATTGTGTTGATCCTCCCGGAGCAAATATTTGCGGAGCTCTATAATTGATAAATTTCTCTGCACCTTTCTGATCAAAGGGAACCCCAAGTAGTGTAATGTTTGAAATATTTCCTATACTATTGACTGCTCCTACTGAAAAAACAGATGGGGCATATGCTGGACTTCCAACACTTGTTGCATTGACGATGTTGGGATCCTTTTCAATTTGTCGAAGCAATTTTTCATTTTTTATGTTTCCTGCTGAATTGACAAGAATTATTCCAGTTTTATTTATTAACTTTTCAATAAGAACGGCTTGATTTAATTGCGCTTTTAGAACGTCTTTATTTTTAGCTGGATAATCGAGATTTATTGACATATTATAGACGCGCGTGTTTGCAATCTCTTTTTTTACTATTTCGGTTAATGCATCGTGTAATGGAAGTGCTGGCTTTTCCCCCTCACAAATATTGTAGGATATTATTTTTGCTAATGGTTTTAGAATCCCCATTTTACCAACCGGTTTTTGGCCAAACATCGCAATACTTGCAACAAGGGTCCCGTGACCAGAGCCGCTTGCAGTGTCATCTCTAATTTTTAGGAGTGTTTCTTTTCGCACATAGTCTTTCATTTTTTCGCTAGTTACCCCCGTGTCAATAGTACAAATTGAGCCTAGGCTTTCGCTTGAAGTTTGAATAATTTGTGGATCTGTGGAACTGGGTTCTTGTCTGCTTGATTCGGAAAAGGATATTGGAAGAATTGGATCAATGTAGTCAATGAAGCTTTTTTTAGATATTTCGATCAGCTCGTCATGCGAAATATTGAATAATGTCAGTGTATTAAGGAGGTCATTTTCATGAAGAGTGATGTTTCTTTCATGCAGAAATTTATCAAGATCGTTCTTTAGGATTTTCTCTTCATTTTTATCAAATAACGAAAACGTAGATAAGTATGCGTTTATTTTTTGAGGCGAGGAGTTTACTTCATCTGCGTGAGTTAGTAACAATTTTGATATTTTATTTTCAGTCTTCCACTCTTCAAGTTTACCGTCCATTACCATTGCAACGTATTTTGGTATTTCTCCCTCGCTATCTTTCCGCTTTTTGCTCATTTCAATCTTTTTACTTATCGTATGTAGTTTATCCGTGGGAATTTTGATAATCCCTTCAACATCAGTAACAATTTTTACTAATTCAGCACTAAAGAACTCGTTTATGACCTTCATTGATTCGAAAGAATAAACTGGATATTCTTTTCTTGTTTTAATTAACCAAAAAGTAGGGAGCTTCTCTTCGTATACTTTTACAAATTGCTTAAAATCATCAAGGAATCGTTCTGCATATTCCATCGAATACGAAACGTCCTGCCTTCCAAAACCGCCTTGCTTTATCTCCCTTTTTCCTTCTATAGGATCTGGTCGAAAATTAAAGTGTGGGAGTTCCAGAGGTTCCTTCGGCATACCAAACCGAGCCCTTTTCATCTAAAAAGCCTATCGGGAGATTTTCGCCGTAAAACTGCCGCTCGTCGGCCTTAAGTGGCCGAAAATTAACTAAGCTTTTTCCTCTTATTTTTTTTCTTTCCATGTGGATATCCTTCACTTATCACTTCGATATCCCCCATCTCGCCTCTCATAATCACGCGCTCATTGCCTATTTTTTCTCCAACTTTGTAAGGTTTCTCTCCTTTTACCGTGCGGGTCTTTCCATCATCCGATTTTAACACCCAAAAAATTCGGTCCTTCACCTTAATAGTTCGTATTGCTTTTGCTTTTTCCAATTCTTCTAAATATTTTTTTGCAGTCGGCCAAGTAATATCAGTCTTTTTAGCAATCTTTAATGCAGACAGAGGTCTGCGCTGTGCCTTCATCAATTTCTTTATCGTATCTGCGTAGTCAACTTTTGCCATCTTGTCTCACGTACTCAATCGTTAGTTTTCCATCTTGAACGGGAATTGGTTCCTGCGGGATATGTAAAGTAAATTCAAGGGTGTCACCTTTTTTCATTTTTTTTAGTGATGCGATTTCGTTGGGAATGCGTATTAGGAATTGTTTTCCGTCAAATGCTATTTTTGCTGTTTTTTTCTCAAGGTGATATTCGGGCTCGTTTATTCCATTGAGTTTTTTTCGCTGGCTCATAGTTTACCGATTTTCTATTAAATTAGCTATGAAAACGTACGAAGTACTATTTAAGCCATATAGGTTTTCGTACGAAAAACGCATAGGTTTAAATTGACCTCGAAGCAAAATATGAGTAAATCGTACGATTTACTAGAAGGTCTAAAATGCACTACCTCAATGATTTCAAATGCGGCAAATGCGGTTCGCCTGGTCTAATCAAAAAAGGGCAAGGCGTCAGTAACATGAAAAGTTACTGGGTGCAACGATACCAATGCAAAGATTGCGGACACAAGCAAACAGGAAAGAAACGCCACTATGAGATGAAACAGCCTTTCCAATACCAGTCAAAACCGGTTCCTTCCCAAAACTGGAGCACGTATACTGGGGCGCAAGAAAATCATGGGCGATTTTTGAAAATGTGTTTAACTGAATTGCTTGAGAAAGTTGAGTTTAACGAATCTGTATCTACTGGTCGACCATCTGCAAGCCTAAATGATATACTATTTTCTTTGGCACTCAAAAGTTATACTCGATTGTCGAGTCGACGATTACATTCAGAATTAGTCGTCGCTAAACAATTAGGTTTCATAAATCAAGTATTCGACTACTCGACGCTAATGAAATACTTGAAAAGAGAAGACATCAGCGAAATTTTGACAGAACTAATCCGACTATCTAGTTTACCGTTAAAGGAGATAGAAGTTGATTTTGCAATTGATTCTACCGGCTTTTCTACTAACCAATTTGGTCGATGGAAAAACCACCGCAATGGAAAGGAATTCAATATGAGGGACTATCTCAAAGGTCACATAATTATTGGAGTAAAAACAAATATCATAACTTATGCAGAGATAACTCTAAGTAGCGCAGGAGATTCCCCTCAATTAGAGAAACTTGTTGAAGAGACAAGCAAAAACTTTCAAATTCGAGAAGTTTCAGCGGATGCGGCATATTCTGCCAGAAAAAATCTTGAATTTATCGACAGCAAAGGGGCAACCCCTTACATTTCATTCAAAAAAAGCACAACTGGGGCTCACGGCGGGTCAAAAATATGGGGGAGGTCCTTTGAAGATTCAAAAAATAACCCCCAAGAATTCGGAGAACACTACCACAAACGGTCTAACGTAGAAAGCACTAATAGTATGATAAAACAAAAATTCGGCTCAAATCTGGTTACCAAGAATTTTCAAAGTCAAAAAAACGAAATTCTACTCAAAATCTTATGCCATAACGTCTTGTGTCTTGTTCATGAATATTACGAGAAGACAATAGAGTGGCCTTTATCCACACAGGCCCCAAATATCGACATAAAACGCCCAGAGGTCTAGTTAATCAACAAAGCCGTTCTCGCCCCAAATGAGGGCTGGATCAACGCCTAGCTCGTCATTATTTTTTTCGCTAAACATATACGTATATATTGAACTTGTACATATACTTTGTATGGGTCATATGACTATTTCTCTCAAAGAAAATAAGGAACAGCGCTTGCGTGTTTTGTCTAAGCAGAAATATGGAGACAAAAAAGGGGCTATCTCCCAAACGGTAGAAGATTTGTTAGATTTAGAGGATAAAGAAGCGCGTCGGCGACGTGCTGTCCAAAGCCTTTTAGCGCGTATGGAAAAAGGATATGACATGGGCAAAATAATCATCAAGCACCGCTCGGAATTGTATGATCGAAAATAGTGGGTTGATTGACTCCAATATTCTGATTTATTCTTTAGATCGATCTGAAGGGGATAAGTATGATGGAGCGAAACGATTTATGAGTCAACGACTTCTTGCCGGAGATGGTGTAGTCAGTATCCAAAATCTAGCTGAATTCTATTCAAACGTGACAGAAAAAATTACACGGCCTATTTCTCCAAGCGAGGCCCGAGATACTCTTGAAGAAATAAAGGATAGCTTGCGTGTTGTTAGTTACTTCCCTGAAACAATTGCCCGTGCTTCATTGTTACACGAACGATACCGCATTCATTTTTGGGATGCTCTATTGGTTGCCACGATGCAAGAGAACCACCTTTCTATTATTTACACGGAAGACACCAAAGACTT
>CAYHNT010000002.1:0-33938 GCA_964358055.1 uncultured archaeon
AATATCGAGTCCCCATTGTATTCCTTCTTTTTCTACAATGGCTGATATTTGGTCGCCTATTTTTTGTCGTTCGGCTAATACGTCATCGAGTGTCATTCCGCCTACTACGTCGCGTAGTGCGGTCTGTGCGTATTGGGATACGGCATACACGTAGTCTTGTACATTAATGATTGCCTTGCTTGCATCGACTACTTTGAAGTACACTACTCCGTTGATGGATACGGGTACGTTGTCTTTGGTGATGGCTTGTTGTCGTGGAATGTCGATAGTTAACACGCGCATGTCGATGGTGACACTTCGGTCGATGAGTGGGGTGATAAAGTTGAGTCCGGGTTGGAGTGTTCGGTGGAATTTTCCTAGTCGAAAAACAATGGCGGTTTCGTATTGCTGGATCAGTCGTATGCCTAGCACGAAAATGAGCAATACACTAATTCCGATTACAATGAGTTCTAAGACCATATTTTTCATCACCTTGCATGGACTATCCTGTGTGCATGCTAATTAAGGGTTGTGCTTGTTTCACGTCACGTTAATATACTCTTTTCATGCATTTTCCAGTATGAAGCGGCTGTTTCGTTCGACCAAAGAGAAAGTATTGGGTGGTGTGTGTGGGGGTATTGCGGAATATTTGAATATGGATCCTACCATCATTCGTTTGATTTGGATTGTGTTGTCTATTTGGCCGTTGCATGCGATTGGTGGAATTATTGCTTACCTTATTGCGTGGGTTGTTATTCCAGAAAAAAAGTAGTTTAACAATTCCATTTTTATATCGGTCATGCGATACATCACTAGTATGCCTTCCTATATGATTGAAGCCAAACACGTTACGAAGACGTATCAATTAGGCGATGTTCCTGTGCACGTGTTGCGTGGAGTGGATGTGGGAATCAAGAAGGGGGAATACGTTTCCATTACCGGTCCTTCGGGTTCGGGTAAGACTACTTTGCTGGATGTTCTTTCAGGTTTATTGCGTCCTTCCTCAGGGGATGTGCTAATTGATCAGTCTCCTATTTCTAAAATGAATGATGATGAGTTAGCCGTGGTGCGGGGTAAAACCATTGGTTTTGTTTTTCAAACATTTAATTTGATTAATCGTATGACGGCATTAGAGAATGTGATGCTTCCTTTGTGGTTTCAAGGTATTTCATTTGCTGAGCGTAAGGCGCGCGCGGAACAAGTGTTGCGTGACGTGGGTTTGAATGATCGTATGGATCACAAGCCCAATCAACTTTCGGGTGGACAAAGACAGCGTGTGGCGATTGCGCGTGCCTTAGCGGTGGATCCTGATATTATTGTGGCGGACGAACCCACGGGTAATCTTGATTCTGTTTCGGGTGCGACTATTTTGAATATTTTGGATGAGTTGCATGATAATAAAGGTAAAACTATTTTGGTTGTGACGCATGAGAAGTATGTGGCGGAGCGTGCGGATCGCATTATTCATATTAAAGATGGTCTGATTCAAACTAATACGATTGTTAAGCGTAAATCATCTAAAGTCAAGGAGGACTACAAATGAAGAAAGTGTTTTTGGTGAGTATTTTTCTCGCGTTGTTCGCGGTGAGCGTGTATGCACAGACCGTGCAGGTGGATTCTATTTCGGCGGATCCTTCTCCAGTAATACCTGGTCAAACATTTACGTTGTATGCGTACCTTACTAACGTCTCTTCTATTCCTGCAAAGGGAGTTCAGGCCACGCTTGTATTGGGTCAGGATTCTACTGACACTTCGTTTCCTTTTTCGATTGAGCCTACTGACACGTTGACGCGTGAGTTAGGTACTGTTCCTGGTTTTGCTACTGTTCAAGTCAAGTATCAGATTCAAGTTGACTCTCAGGCATTGGATGGAATTTATCCTATTGTATTAAACGTCACGGATTCCGTGGGTTCGGGTGGCGGTACGCTTACGTATAATGTGAATGTGGTGTCACGCAAGCCTATTCTTTCCATTATTCAAGCCACTCCTACGTTTGTGAAGGCGGGCGAAACGGTTACGATTCAATTGACGTACAAAAATACGGGTTCTTCTCCCGCGTTTGATATTTTAGCGGGTTTGACAGAGGATCGAACCGTCACAAGTGGCGGGGTAATCGTGGAGCGAAATATTATTCCATTAGGGGCTGCTTTTGCATATGCTTCCACATTGGGTGTGGGAGATACTACTACGATTTCCATTCCGTTACTTATCAATCCTGCTTCGGAGTCTAAGCCTACGTTTGTTCCGATTACGTTGACGTATTATGATTCCAACAAAACACAGTATACAAGTACTGATTTCATTGGGTTGAAAGTTTCAGCGGAGCCTATATTGAATGTGTTGACTGCGGAAGCAGAGCCTTTGTTGGTTCCTGGAAAGCTTTCGCGTTTAGCCATTGATGTGTACAATGTGGGGTTGGGTCCTGCGAAGTTTGTTACTGCAAGTGTGCAGGTGGATTTCTTAGCTGCGCCTCAGAAGCAATTTTTCATTGGTACAATCGAATCGGATGATTTTGATACTCTTTTCTTAGACGGAGTTGTAAGTTCGTCTATTTCTCCAGGCGATCATCCGGTGACCGTAACCATTACGGCCAAGAATGAATACGGGGATCCCATTACGGTTACGCAAATCTTGAATGCGAAGGTGTATTCTTCTTCTGCTGCGAACGGAAATGGTTCGGAGGGTTTTCCTCTTTGGATCATTGTGCTCGTGTTGGTTGTAATCGGCTATTGGTGGTTCAAGATGCGCAAGCCCAAAGCCACTGGGAAGAAGTAGTGGGACGAAAGGGTTGATCGTTCCCTATGAATCCCTTGTATGAGGCTCCTTCGTTTGCGTTTCGCAATTTAACGCATCAAGGTCTGCGTTCCTTCCTCACTTTATTAGGGGTGGTGATTGGGATTGCGGCGATTGTGACATTGTTCTCCTTGGGTTCAGGACTGAATAATGCGGCACAGGAACAATTTGAGCAATTAGGAAGTAATTCTCTTTTCATTGGTCTATCGGGTCAGTTTAGTCAATCCTCAGGCGGTGGCCCCGTTACTAATTACAAAACGCTTTCTGAGAGTACGATTGATAAAATAAAATCGATTCCTGAGGTTGAAGTGGTATTGGCTCCTGTCGTAGCGCCCATGAATTTGGAGTTTGGTCGTGAGACCATGGCGGGTGTTTTCATTGCGACTACGCCTGAGGAGGCGAAGGAGTTTGCGAATACGGGTTTTTTGGAGTTAGATGAGGGTCGTGATTTGGAAAACAGAGATGTTTTTTCGGTGATTATTGGTCATGTTCTTGCCTATGATACGTTTGATAAGCAAATTCGTTTGGGGGATAAAATAAAGATTGAAGGAAAAAGTTTCAAGGTGATTGGGATTGCGAAAGAAAACGCCCAATCGTTTGGTGGCGGACCGAATGTAAACACGACTGTTTTTGGAACGAAGAAAGGTTTCAATCAGTTGTTTACGGAAGTGGATCCTGTTTTTTTGTTAGTGAAGACGCAAACCAAGGATGATGTGGAAACGGTTAAACGAAAAGTGGATCGTATTTTTGAAAGTGTGTATGGTCGCGACCAGAAAGTGTATGAGGTAACGACCAGTGAACAATTACTTGCGCAATTAGGTCAGTTTTTGGCGATCATTCAATTAGTATTAGTGGGTATTGCTTCCATTTCATTATTAGTGGGGGGCATTGGCATCATGAACACGATGATCATGTCCGTACTCGAACGTACGAGCGAAATTGGCGTGATGAAAGCCGTGGGGGCGACGAATACGTTAGTGTTGACCGTCTTTCTCGCTGAGGCTGCATTCATTGGTCTTGTGGGTGGAGTGTTTGGTGTGATTATTGGCTATGCGCTTGCTTTCCTGGTGGGGGCTATTTCAGTTTCTTCGGGTTTAGCGTTGAAGGTGGAAATTGATGTGGGTTTGATTATTGGGGCCTTGCTTTTCGCCATGATTGTAGGGATGCTCTCAGGTTTAGTTCCCGCACGTAGGGCGGCCTTGATGGACCCTGTAGTGGCGCTTAGAGGGAATGAATAATTCGTCCTTCTTTCGGGTTGTTTTATAACCGTTTATCGTAGCTTTCCCTATGTATGGGGCTGTAGCTCAGCCTGGGAGAGCACATCGCTGAAGACGATGGTGTCGCGTGTTCAAATCACGCCAGCCCCATTATGAAAAGAAAGGGTGTGTTGTCATAATGTCTGGTTTAGAAATTTTGCCAGGAAATTGGGCAGTATCTTTAATATTGTATTTTTTGGCTGGATACCTAATTTTTTGTGTTGCGCGAAAAGGCGATAATAAAGTGAAAGATTGGCATACACTATATTACTCAATAGTTTATGGGATAGCTTGGTTTATCGTAAGTATTCCTGCAATATTACTAGTTTCGAAAATGGTTAATGTAAATAATAATGATGTATATTTGGTCACTGGGATGCTGTCCCTTGCTTTCTCTATTGCGGTGGGGATTTTGTCAGAATTTGGCAGTTCTTTTAATTTTTCCATACCGGAACCTGTTTTGTTACATGTTAAATCGCACTGGAATACCATTCTTTTTATTTTATCGACAGTCTTTTTGTTAGTTGCGATTTTCACAACGGGCGATTTTTCAACCTTTTTTTTATATGTATCGTACGCGTTTTTTCTTTTAACATTCTACTTTGTTCTATTTGACAAAAAGGAGGTGGTTGCAATACTTCTACTTTCGACTGTAATTTTGGGAGCAATAGTAATGCTTGCTTTTGCGTCAATAGATGACCATTTCAGAAAGTTTGATTTAATTATTGAAGGAGCTAAGCCTGATCTAACTTTTACTATAATTAATAATGGACCGACAAGTGCTGTAATAAACTATCTTTCAATGGCATGTGAAAAAGAAGAACTTTTTGATTCAGAATGCGGGTTGCCTGCAGTGGTGAGCGGAAACGATGCTAGGTTGATTATTTGTCATTCTGATATTAATTATTTACAATGTGATTTGTCCTCATCTCATGTAATTGTAAATGCACTGCCAATTGGGACTTTGAAAAAGTAGTCTCACTTCAAGTTCCGCATCTGCGGGAAGAAAATAACATCGCGTATAGTGGGTTGATCTAAGAGCAGCATGACCATTCGGTCGATTCCAATTCCTAATCCGCCTGTGGGGGGCATTCCGTATTCCATTGCGCGGATGAAGTCTTCGTCCACGGGCATTTCTTCTCCTTTGGCGCGTCCTTCTTTGGCTTGTTTTTCTAATAGTTCGCGTTGTTTGATGGCGTCATTCAATTCTGAATAGGCGTTGCTCATTTCCCATCCGTTAATGAAGGATTCGAATCGTTCGATGTGTCCTTTTTCGGTGCGGTGTTCTTTACACAAGGGAGTGGTTTCGTACGGGTGGTCCGTAAGATGTGTAGGTTGTAGTAAGTGTTTTTCTGCGACGGCTTCGAATAGTTCGTTGATGATGAGTCCGCGTAGTTTGGGGTTTTCCATTTTGTTTCCTGTTTTGGCGATTTCCGCAAGAAGTTGAGCGTCGCTCAGTTTGTCTACGTCGATGTCGGCATATTTTTTGATGGCTTTTTTCATGGGCAATCGTTCCCATTTTTGGGCTAAATCGAATTCTTTTCCTTGAAAGGTGAATCGTTCGTCTCCGTGCACGGCGATGCAGGCTTCTCTGAATATTTCTTCGGTGAGTTCCATCATGTCGTTGTAGTCGGCGTAGGCCCAGTAGCATTCCATGGTGGAGAATTCCGGATTGTGTGTTTTGTCAATGTCTTCATTTCGAAAATTCTTGGTAATGGTGTAGGTTTTTTCCATGTTTCCAATGGTGAGTCGTTTTAGGTAGAGTTCGGGGGAGATGGACAAATACAATTCCTGGTCTAATGCGTTAGAGTTGGTCACAAAGGGTTTCGCATTCGCCCCGCCGTATTCTGGCTGTAAAGTAGGGATTTCCACTTCCACAAATCCTTGTCGGTCCAATACTTTTCGGATGGCTTGGATGATTTTGGCGCGGTTAACAAATACTTTTTTGACGTCCGGGTTGATGAGTAAGTCCAAGTAGCGTTGTCGGTAGCGTGCTTCGATATCAGTTACGCCGTGCCATTTGTCGGGCATGGGTGCGATGCTCTTGCTAAGTAAGATAACGTTTTCCGCAAGCACGCTGAGTTCTCCGCGTTGGGTGCGGATGATTTTTCCTTCGGCGGCAGCGTAGTCTCCGCTGTCGAGTAAGGGGATGAGTTCGAATATTTTTTCCGGGGTTACTCCACTTTTGAGTTGTACTTGTATTTTTCCACTGTCATCATGTAAATCCAAAAATACGAGTTTTCCAAATGTTCGGATGCTCATTATTTTTCCGCATACTTTTGCTTCAACGGTGGATTCTTCTCCGTTTTGTAAAGAGTTAAATTTTTCCTGAATTTCTTTGGATAAATGCGTTCGGATGTATTGGTAGGGGAAAGGGTTGATTCCTTTTTCGCGCAAGGCTTTCAATTTGGCGAGTTTGCTATCCCTTAGTTCTTCGTAGGTGGTCATCCTATAGGTTTTGCCTATGGGAGGACTTAAAAATAAACCTTGGTCTAGGGGTCATTTGCCCGTTGTATTGTCATTTCTACACGTTCTTGTAAATGTCGCTGCTCGCTTGGATTTCGATTCCGCTAGGGGTAATGTGAATGGGGTGGAGTTCCTCCGAATGGTGGGTGGCGCGTAGTTTTCGTATGTGCAGGGTGCGGTTGCTCTGGCTTCCCAATCCTAAATAGTGCATCACGAATACGCCGTCCACCACGAATTCTTCCACGCCGTAGTTGGAAAACTTGTTGTTTCCTTCTTCCATTTCGCTTACAAGTAAAGAGGTAACGCCCGTGCGTTCGAGCATGTAGCTGACTTTCAATATTGCTTTGCGTACTTCATTAGTATTCTCATAATTAAGTCCGAGTGCGGAGAGCGAGTCAATCACTAATCGTTTCGCTCCAATTCTTCGGGTGGTGCGCATGATTTCGAGTAATAGTTTGTCTAAATCGAATCCGGTGGGTACGGAAAATGCTTCATCGCTGGGCAATCCAATCTTGGCTACGCTTCCGTCGATCATTTCAATCATGTTATCGTCTTCGAGTTTTCGTAAGTCCCATCCGAAGGATAGCATGTCTTCGCGTATCAAATTAGGTCGTTCGTCCAATGTAACGTATACGCCGGGTTGTTTGTAATTAACTGCCCCATTGTAGATGAATTGGGTGCAGAAGATGCTTTTTCCCGTTCCCGTTGCGCCGGACACGAGGAAGCTTCTTCCTTCGGGCAATCCTCCTTCAATCAGTTCATCGAACCCTTGTATTCCCGTGGGTATGCGGTTCATGGTTCGAGTAATGGATAGTCTCTTTTAAGCCTTCCACCATGTCAAGCGTTTTTTCCGTGTATTTTGCTTTGTATTTTAAACGTGCGTTCCGTACTGATAGTAGTTAATTTTTCCACGTGGAGGTATAACATATGACAGAACAAATGGGGGAGCATCCTAGTCATCATTCGTCTAAAAAAGATGGTGATTTTTCATCGTACGTGCTTCCGGTAAGTATTTTGCTGGCCGCCGTGATCATGGGGTATTCCATGGTTTCCGCCGCCAATACATTAGGGGAAAGCTGGTCGGGTACGCTCATTCCTGCAGGAAATGGGGAAGTTGTTCCCAATCCGGGCGATGGAGAGTTAGTTCCAACTCCTAGTTTATCGATTGCCGAGCTTTCGGAGGATTCTGCTTCTAAGTTAGGAAGTGATTCTGCTCCGGTCGTGATGGTGGAATATTCGGATATGCAGTGTCCGTTTTGCCGTAGGCATTTTGAGCAGACGCACAATCAGCTCGTGACCAAGTATGTGGAAACGGGTAAGCTTCAAATTGTGTTCAAGGATTTTCCCTTGAGCTTTCATCCCATGGCCACTGTTTCAGCCAATGCGACGCGTTGTGCGGGGGACCAAGGAAAGTATTGGGAGATGCACGACAAGATGTTCATCGAACAAGCAAAAGGCGGAACGGGTACTGTTTCGTATACGCTTGATGATATCAAGACCTGGGGTGCTGATTTAGGTTTGGACGCCTCCACATTTAATTCGTGTGTGGACAGCGACAAATACGCTGCTGAAGTTCAGGCCAATTTTTCAGATGGTGCCGCAGCGGGTGTTTCTGGAACGCCTTCGTTCTTCATTGGTTTGAGGAATGGGGATGGCCAGTTAATTGTGGGTGCCCAACCCTATAGCTCATTTGAATCAACGATTGAAGCATTGCTTCAGTAGGTCGAGTAATTGTTAGATTAGTGAAAGGAGAGGGTTTTTCCCTCTCCTTTTTATTTTCTTTCTTTTTTCATAGGTGCATATGCGTTTGAATATTCTGGTTTTGGTTGCAGTGTTGGGTTTGTTCGTGTTATCAGGTTGTATCTCGTCCAAGTATGAAACGCGCGACACAAGTGGTATTGCGCCTACTTCGATTTCAACCTTTCAATTAGTTCCTGGGGAAAATACCATTTGTTTGGAGGATGGCAAGCCTATCATTCGCTTGTACTCCACCACCATTTGTCCTCATTGTCGTTGGGTCAATGAAACATTCAATGGGGTCATGGATGAATACGTGAAGGCCGGTAAGATTGTGGCCTATCATTGGGATGTGGATGTGGGGAATAACCAATATACTCCTGCCAAAGAGTCTTCTATTCCTAAGGCTGAGGTGGATTTGTTCCAAAAAATTAATCCTAACTTGAGTGTGCCAACTTACGTGTTTGGGTGTAAGTATTGGCGTGTGGGGAATGCGTATGAGACTCAGGATGATTTGGATGCTGAGGCTGGGGAATTCAAAGCTGTGATTGAAAAGTTGTTAGTTGAAGTGGCAGCTAATTCTTCTTCCTAAATTGGCAGATAGTTTATATTCTCGTTTTGGTCTTGCTTAGTGTATGCCTTCCGTTACCATTTATTCTACTCCCACGTGTCCGTATTGTAAATTGGAGAAGGAATTTTTGAAGGAAAACAAAATCGCATACAAAGAAGTAAATGTGGCAGAAGACACTCAGGCTGCGCAGCAGATGATTATGAAAAGTGGTCAAAGCGGTGTTCCCGTCACGGATGTGGATGGGAAAATAGTCGTGGGTTTTGATCGCGCGGCGTTGAAGAAATTGCTTAAGCTTCCATAAAAATTTATTTTCTTTTTTTGAATTTTATTTTATTCCACACAGTGTAAGGGTGCTTTCTTACAGAATTCTTCCATGAGTTTCAAACAATTCGCAATGTCTTTCTTGCTTGCAATGCTATGCGTCGTGTGAATGTTTCGTAGACAAACTCCCATGGAGGTAGCGGGCACTCCTCCTTTGCTTAATGAAATGGTTAGTGCGTCTGTTGTTCCAAAATTACTCACTTCGAGTTGGATGGGTATTTTGTGTTTCTTGGCGGTGTGTTTGAGGTACTCATTCAAGCACGTGTTTCCAATCATCTCATCGTCTTTCATGGTGAGCACAGGTCCTCCTCCTACTATTTTGGTGGGTTCCTCATTCATGTCGTTGGCGTTGCTCACGTCTACTGCGATGGCCATGTCGGGGTCGATGGTGTATGTTGAAACTTTTGCTCCATACAATCCCACTTCTTCTTGCACTGTAAACACGTAGTAAATGTCGTGGGGTGCTTTATGGAGTCTCTTGGCTAATTCTAGTAATATGAAGCATCCTATTCGATCGTCGAGTGCTTTTCCTGCGATAAAATCAGGGTTTCCTATTTCGTGGTTTATTCGTTCTAGGCTCAAATACGATCCTATTTCGACTCCTCTTTTTCTCAGAGCAGCTGCATCGAGTCCCGTGTCTACAAATACGTTGTTGATATCGGGTATTTCGGTGATTTCATAGTCGTTGTTTATTTCTTTCGTGGAGATGATTCCTTTCACAATGGGTTTGCTTCCCAGTACGCTCACCGTTTGTCCGATCACGTTTAACGTGTTGATTCCGCCCAACGCACTTACATACATTCGTCCGCTTTTTTCAATGCGTTTGACCATGAGTCCAATTTCATCCATGTGGGCGGCGAGCATGATGGTGGGTTTTCGTCCTTTTTTGTGACAAATTAAGTCGCCCATCTTGTCTACGCTCACAACGTCGACATAGGGTTTGATTTTTTCTTTGAGGTATTCTCTTACGGGTCCTTCGTTTCCTGATACTGCTTCAATGTCGATTAATTCGTGGAGTGTTTTGAAGTCAATGGTTGCGGTTTTCGTTTCTTTTTTCATTGGGTTCTCATGCTCCGTGCCGTTTCGTCAATAATGTCCATTCCTTCGTGTATTTCGTCCATTTTAATGTTGAGCGAGGGGGAGATGCGTATTCCTTGTGTTCCGCATCCCAATACAATGAGTCCTTTTTGGAAGCACTTCTCTCTGAACGCATTTCTTGTTTTTGTGTCGTCCAAATCAAATGCTTGCATGAGTCCTAATCCTCTTGGGTGATGAATGTTATTCGTCTGCGCGTGGATCTCTAACAATCTCTTGTGTATTTCGTTTCCCATTCGTTGGGCGTTCTTCAATAGTTTTTGTTTTTTGATTTCGCGTATCACTGCAACGCCCATGGCCATATCTAGTACTTGTCCTCCTCCCCATGTGGAGCTGATGGCGCTGGCTTCGGTTGGAAACATGCTCTTCTTACTCACGGTTGCGGCTACTTGGAGCATTTTGGCGCAGCTTTGAATGTCAGGGACTATATCGTAGTGTTGATAGGCCCACCATTTTCCTGTGCGTCCCATTCCGGCTTGTACTTCATCAATAATGAGTGGGATTCCATATTTTTTCGTGGTTTTGCGTATGTCTTGGACCATTTTTTTTGGGGCAGGAATGTATCCTCCTTCTCCTTGTACGCATTCCATGATGACAAATCCTATTTCGCTTGGGTCGCATTCGCGTTTGATCATGTTTTCTAATTCTTCGGATGCGTTATCATTGTAGGGTAATCGTTTCATGGGTATTTTCAAATAGTGTTTGACCTGTACGCTTCGCGAGTTGGTCATGGATAGCGCGCCGCTGGTTCTTCCATGCCATGCATTCTGAAAGGATATTCCAAATTTTGCGGAGGGGTTTTTTCTGCATGCAATTTTGATGGCGTTCTCGTTTGCTTCTGCTCCTGAGTTAATGAGGAATGCTGCGTCAAAGGGTTTGGGTACAATGCTGAGTAATTCTTCAATGAGTTGCAAGTGTTGAGGTACGATGAAGTCTTGTCCCCCGTATTTGATGGGAGTAAAGGATGAGTGTTTTTTGAGCACGTTTAGCATGGCTGCATGATTATACCCTAATGGGTTGCTTGCGATTTGTCCTGCGAAATCGAGGAAAGTGTTTCCATCCAAGTCTTCGAAGTGACTTCCTTTTCCTTTTCCCGAATGAACGTACGCATGGTCAATGTTGAACGCGCCATTTTTCTGTTTGAGTCGTTCCAAAATAACTTTGGATTTGGGTCCGGGCAGGGCGGTCTTGATGTGGATGCGGTTCATGCTCCCAGTGTTGAGTCTGACTATAAAAGCGTTCAACTTGTGCATGGGTGGAAATCTTTTAATACTATGAAAATGTGCTTCTGTTCATGGCAACTCCCTCTCGTTTAGGTCGCAGTACCCATGATGCAGGTTCAATGAAAACACTGCCGGGTTTCAAACGCACGCTTCTTTTGAGGCGTGCACGTGCGAAGGCACCTTCCAAAGGGGTGTTTCTTGCAAACGAACGTGTCACGGCTGCACGACAAAGGGCAACGGATTCAGTTCAAGTTGACGAGGCCGTGGTGGGTCCCATTCGTGCGTTGCGTAAAACAAATCGCTTGTCTCCCAATTATTCTGAATTGCTTCAACGGGTAAAAAAAGGATTAACGTATCGTATTGCTTCGGTGTGCATGCGAGATCCTAATTTTGATGAGCTGGTTCAAAGTAAGCCATACGTTTTTATGGATGGCAAGGACCGTGTCACTGCGACGCGTGTTCCATTTGGTAAATATCCTCGCGTCAGAAGAGAAGACGTGAATTATTTGAAGCATTTGGTGCATACAAAGGCTTAGTCAATTCCCTGTGCTTTTTGTAATTTTCCAGAGTAATCAATGTAAATGGTCTTGGTTTCAGAAAATTCATTTATACCTTCAATTCCTGCTTCGCGTCCACTTCCTGTCTGTTTCACTCCCCCAAATGGTAAATGCACTTCGGCTCCAATCGTGGACGAGTTCACGTACGTGATTCCTGCTTCAATTTTCTCAATGGCCTGCATGGCATTCGCAATGTCATTCGTGTAAATGCTCGAGCTTAGTCCGTATTCTACTCCGTTACATACGCGGATGGCTTCGTTGAGTGTTTTAACCGAAATGATCGCAGTGATGGGTCCGAATATTTCTTCTTGGGCAATACGTGCAGTGGGTTTGACGTGGGAAAACAATGTGGGTTCGAAGAAAAATCCCGGTGTGTCGAGTGCTTTTCCTCCGCACAATAATTTTCCTTCTTTTCTTCCGATAGTGGAGTATGCAATGCTTTTTTCCACGGCTTTTTCATTGATCAGCGGTCCCACGTCTATGCGAAGTGAGCGTCCGTCTCCCAGTTTGAGTTTTTTTGTTTTCTCGACGAGTTTTTCTTCCAGCTTTCGAATGATTTTCTCGTGTGCAATGACGCGTGAGGCGGCGGTGCAGCGTTGTCCGGTGGTTCCAAATGCACCCCACACGATTCCATTCGTTGCAAGGTCTAAATCGGCATCGTCCATGACAATAATGGCGTTCTTTCCTCCTAACTCTAACCCTATTTTCTTGATTCCCGCGTGTTGAGTGATCCATTTTCCTGTTTCTTTGCTTCCAGTAAATGAAATTCCCCTTACCTGTGTGTTGGTTACAAGTTCGTTTCCCACATTCTCTGCATTTCCCGTAACCATGTTCACGACTCCATCTGGAACTCCTGCTTCGTCGATGATTTCAACTAAGTCGGTTGCGGTGCGTGGTGTATCGGATGAGGGTTTGAGCACCATGGTGTTTCCACAAACTAATGCGGGTGCTATTTTCCATGCGGGAATAGCCATTGGGAAATTCCATGGCGTAATAATTCCAACCACTCCAATGGGTCTCCGTATGGTTGCAGCGAATTTGTGTTTCAATTCACTTGGCGTAGTGTGTCCATACAATCGTCTTCCTTCTCCTCCCATGTATTCGAACACGTCAATGGCTTCTTGCACGTCTCCTCGTGCTTCTTTCAACACTTTTCCCATTTCCTCGCTCATCCTTGTTGAGAGTGTTTCTTTTTTCTTTTTGAGTAAGCGTGATATTTCAAATAAATATTCGGCACGTGCAGGCGCGGGCGTGTCCGCCCATGTGGCGCGTGTTTTCTCTGCTGTTTCAATTGCTTTTTGCGTGTCTTTTTTGGTGCTGGATTGGAATGTTCCAATGCTTTTTCCAGTGGCAGGATTAAGTGAATTAAACGTTTTTCCGCTCGTTGAGCGTGTCCATTTTCCCTGAATGTAATTGGCGTGTTCCTTCATAGGGTTGGGAATGCGTTCCGCCTATTAAATGGGTTCGGCTTAATAGGGCTTATTTTCTGGAGTTTGTCCCTTTAGGCTTATAAAGGCATTATAGGCCTTCTTTAGTATGTCCATCGATATATCGCAGGTCAGTATGCTCGAGCTCCAAGTGCTCTGGCATCTATCGTCTCAAGACACGCATGGGTATGCCTTAATTCAGGATTTGTCCAAGCATCGTTCGTCTCCTCTTACTCCTGGGACATTGTATCCTCTGTTGGGTCGTTTTGAAAAGCAAGGATTGATTCGTGTCAAGGAAACGGGGGATCGTGACAAAAAAACATATACGATTACGGAAGACGGGCAGAAGTTGCTCGACAAGCTCTCGCATGAGTTCATTGAAACTTTTGATGGGATTTACACCAAGTATCATTGTTCGGCTTGTGCGCACTTTTTGCACGACAAGGAACGCTTGGGCATTACTGAAGTGATTCGCAAGTAAGGCAAAACAAAATGACGAACTCAAAAACACAAGTGTTGTCTGATAAGGAAACGGCCGTTCCATTGGTTGAGTTAGATCGTGATGTATTCGATCACGCGGATGAAGAGCGTCACGTTTACAAAGCAAAACCTGGTTTGTCGGAAGAATTAGTTAGAGAAATTTCGCGTCAGAAAAACGAACCTGAGTGGATGCTGAACATTCGCTTGAAAGGTTTGCGTGCATTCCTTGAAACGCCCACTCCTACGTGGGGTCCTGATTTGAGTAAGTTGAATTTTGATGAAATTATTTATTATGCTCGACCGGATGCTAAGAATGATAGCAAAAATTGGGATGAAGTTCCTGCAGATATCAAGAAAACGTTTGAGCGTTTGGGTATTCCTCAAGCGGAACAGAAATATTTAGCCGGTGCGGGTGCGCAGTTCGATTGCCTAACCGAGGACTCGCTAGTTTATACTAACCCCGAAGGTGCTAAGAAAATCAAAGATATTGCTGTTGGGGACAAAGTTTTTGCTTATGACGAGAAGAAGAATCAAATTACAAGGGCTAACGTGGCGGCTGTACTTGATAAAGGAAACCGCGAAGTTTTTGAGGTTAAAGCAGGTGGCAGAACGATTAATGCTACTTTTAACCATCCATTTTTGACTCTTACTGATCGTAGAAAGCCCGGGCGTCAACGCGCTCGATACAATAAAGAGTGGAAATATTTGAATCAATTAAAAGAATGGGATCTCATTGCTGTTGCAACAGATCTTCCTGATTTTGGGCAGTCTTATAGGTTACCAACTGTTGAAATTAAAACAATCGGAAGAGGAAAAAACCAAACAGGTAAGACATACGATCTTGATTTTACGAGAAACTACAACAAAGTAACTGTTCCCGAAACAACCTCCAAAGATTTAATGTGGTTGCTTGGATTCTATCTTGGTGATGGTTTTATTCACTATGAAAAAAATAAAGACAAGGCAAGAATAGAATTTGCAATACCAGTTGATCAGGATAAACTTCGAAATGAAGTAAAACAGGTCGTAAAAAGGCTTTTTGACTATGAGATAAAATCAGCCGATAGAGATAGGATAAGTATCAATTCTACAATTCTAGTTCGCTTTTTAGAAAAAATAGGTTTCAAAGGTAAAGCAGCAACCAAAGAAATTCCACAGTGGGTTTTTACGATCCCAAAGAGCGAAAAACTTGCTTTTTTGGCCGGTTACTTAGATGCAGATGGGAATGTGAGAAATCATAAAACAAGCAAAGATGTCGTTTTGACGAGTGTAAATATTCCACTATTGGAAAAAATGAAGCAATTATGTGTTTATTGCGGGCTTCAAACTTCGAAAGTTACAACTTTCACGTCAAAACATTCTGTCGACCCGACAAGAGAAATGACAGGGCATCGATTGCACATTTCTGGTAACACTGTTGTTATTCCAAGTAGGCACCCTATGAAAAGTGAAAGGCTGAAACTGAAAAAGTATTATGGAAAATTTAATTCTGCTCAGGGAACAACGATTCGTAAGTATTGTAGTGATTCAGTGGGATTTGCGAGGATTGAATCAATGAAGTATTTAGGAGAGAAAAGAGTATACGATATTTCTGTTGAAGGCTACAAGAACTTTGTGGCTGAGGGAATAATTGTGCACAATTCCGATGTGGTCTATCACAAAATTCGCGACGATTTGGCAGCGAAAGGCGTGGTGTTTGAGGACATGGATGTGGCCTTACACAAGTATCCTGATCTAGTGAAGGAATATTTCATGACGAAGTGTATTCCCATTACTGATCACAAGCTAATCATGCTTCATGCTGCCGTATGGAGTGGCGGAACGTTCATCTATGTTCCTAAGAATGTGAAAATTGACATGCCCTTGCAAGCGTATTTTCGCATGAACGCTAAACGAGGCGGACAATTCGAACACACGTTGATTATTGTAGATGAAGGGGCGATGCTACATTACGTGGAAGGGTGCTCAGCTCCAATGTATTCGGCGAACTCGTTGCACGCGGGGTGTGTAGAAATTCATGTGAAGAAAAATGCGCGTATGCGTTATTCTAGCGTTGAAAATTGGTCCAAGAACACGTATAATTTGAATACGAAGCGTGCGATGGTGGATGAAAATGCATTAATGGAATGGGTTTCCGCCCAAACGGGAAGCGGTACCACGATGTTGTATCCTTGTTCCGTGTTGAAGGGAGAAAATGCGCGTGCGGATCATTTGTCTATTGCAGTTGCAGGAAAAAATCAGAACCAAGACACTGGGGCAAAAGTGTATCATTTAGCTCCGCACACGAGTTCTATTGTTCGTGCCAAGTCTATTTCGAAAGATGGTGGGATTTCCACATTTAGGGGCCTTATCAAAGTGATCAAGAGTGCGTCCGATTGTAAGGTCTCGGTAAAGTGTGATGCGTTACAAATGGACGATGAATCGGTTTCCAATACTTTTCCTTTTATGAAAATTCTTAACCCCAATGTGGATGTGGCGCATGAGGCAACTGTTGGTAAGATTGATGCTCAGCAGTTGTTCTATTTGATGTCGCGCGGATTGGATGAAGAGCAGGCTATGCAGTTAATTGTCCAGGGTTTTATTGAAAATGTGGTGAAGGAGCTTCCCTTGGAATATGCGGTTGAACTGAATCGTTTGATTGCATTGGAAATGGAGTCTCATTCGTGATTGGAGCTGCTTTCATGAACTCTTCTTTGTTACAAAATACTCGCTCCAACGCTCGAAAGGCGTTTGATTCGCTCGTTTTGCCGGAATTAACCTATGGTTTAGACATTCGTGCACCTATTTCAGAGTCCGTTCTTGTTTTTTCGGATGTAGAGGAGAAACCTGCGTCTCTTTTTCATGAAACCAATGAGCATATTGTGATTTGTGACTTAGAAACAGCACTTGAAAAGTTTCCCAATGAAATGAAAAAGATAGGTTCCTTGCTTTCACTGAAAAACAAATTTGAATCCTACCATTTAGCTCATCTTCGCCACGGCCTTGTAGTAATTGTTCCTGAAAATGTCCAATCGCAAAATCCAGTGGTGCTTCCGGGTATTTCCGCGCCTCATTCGCATGTTTTGATTGTGGTGGGAAAGAATTCCACGGTTTTCATTGATCACATTGAGGGTTCCCATTCGTCTGCTCATCCTGTTCACTCCTCTGGGGTGGAAATTTTTGCGGAGGAGAATGCGCATGTGAGTTATTCTTCATTGCAGGACTATTCGCAAGGTCATCATTTCTCGTTTAAGCGTGCTCATGTGGGAAAAGGTGCCTCTGTGGATTGGCATTGGGCTGAATTAGGTTCTTCTTTCGTAAAAGCGGATATTTCTTCTTTCCTTGCCAACGAGGATGCCTCTTCGTTAAACGTGGGGGTGTTTGCAGGCTTTCACAATCAAGTGTTGGACATGGATGCGTCTATGATTCATGAGAAGCCTCGCACCAAAAGTAAGATGTTTGCGCGCGGTTGTGTCAATGATTATTCGAAGTCCGTCTACAAGGGTCTGATTAAGATGACGAAAGAGGCAAAGTCGGCTTCCGGTCATCAAAAATCAGACGTGTTGATTTTGTCTCCTAATGCAGAGGCGGATCCCATTCCTATTTTGGAAATCGAAGGCTCGGACATGAATTGTTCTCACGCTGCCACAGTGGGTCGTTTGGATCCCCAGAAGATGTTTTACTTGACTTCTCGTGGATTAGATGAGGTAACTGCACGTGCGCTTTACCTGCGTGGTTTTTTCGAGTTTGCACTGCATTATTTTCCATTCTGTTCATCCATTCGTGCTTTAGTTGAGCGTTCGATCGAGGATCGCTTAGCCATTCACATGAGCGAGTTGCTTTCTTCTCTCCCTCTAAAACTTGATGAGGTAACCGTATGACTCCTTTTGAACAGAATATTCGCAAGCAGTTTCCTATTCTTTCACGCAAGGTGTTAGGCAAGCCTTTAGTATACTTGGATAATGCAGCAACGACCCAAAAGCCTCTTTCGGTATTGAATGCCATGGATGATTTTTACCGTATGCACAACGCGAATGTGCATCGTGGTATTCACTCTCTTTCGGAAGAGGCCACCGTTGCATATGAGCACGCTCATGAAAATGTGGCTAAGTTGATTCATGCTAAATCCATGGCTGAAATCATTTTCACTCGTGGCACAACCGATTCGTTTAACATGCTGGCGCATATGATTGAGCCTGAATTGAAGCAAGGGGACGAAATCCTTATTTCCGAAGTCGAACATCATTCTAATTTGGTTCCTTGGCAGCAGCTAGCGAAGCGTAAAAAGCTGGTGCTAAAGTTCATTCCGTATTCTCCTAAATTGAAGTCGCTTGATTTTTCGCACGTGGACAAATTGATTACGTCTAAAACAAAATTAGTTTCCATTACGCATGTTTCAAACATGCTGGGGTGCATTTCTCCTATTGAAAAAATAGCTAAACTTGCTCATGCAAAGGGTGCATTGTTTGCAGTGGATGCTGCTCAAAGTATTGCGCGCATTCAAATTGATGTGCAAAAGTTAGGTGTTGATTTTTTGGCGTTTTCTGGACACAAAATGTATGGCCCAACTGGAATCGGTGTGTTGTACGGTAAAAAGGATCTTTTGTCACGCATGAGTCCTGCGTATTTTGGTGGGGATATGGTGCGTGAAGTCTCTTTCCTTGATGCAACTTGGAATGATTTGCCTTGGAAGTTTGAAGCGGGTACTCCTCCTATTGCAGAAGGGATTGGTTTGAGTGCGGCAGTGGATTTCATTCGTAAAATAGGGTATTCCCAAATCACTTTGCATGAGAAAACTCTCTTGAAGTATGCACAATCCGCATTATCGTCTATTAAGGGTGCCGAAATCTATGGCCCTTCTCCTAATCAACGTGCGGGTGTGATTTCATTTAATGTGAAGAAGGTTCATGCGCATGATTTGGCTTCCTTGTTGAATGAAAATGGGGTGGCTATTCGTGCGGGTCATCATTGTACCATGCCTTTGCATGGTTTGTTGAAGATTCCGGCTTCCGCACGGATGAGTGTGGGGGTGTACAATACGAAAGAGGAGATTGACACCTTAGTTGAGCGTGTGCGTTTGGCGCAGGGAATTTTTTCTTGAGGTTTTTTTATGGTTTCTGAAAGCATGCAAAAGGAATTCATGGGCGAAGGGATGTATCGTGAGCATATCTTGGATCATTACAAGCATCCGCGTAATTTTGGTGTATGGAAAACGTGCAGCGTGGAGCATCGTGAGCACAATCCGGTGTGTGGGGATCAATTGTCGTTTCAATTGAAGGTGGATGAGCAGAAGCGTGTTTCAGATGTTCATTTTTCAGGCCAAGGCTGTGCCATTTCAGTGGCTTCTGCTTCGCTTTTATCAGATGAAATCAAAGGAAAATCGTTGAAAGAGGTTCAATCGATGACGCGGGACGATATTCAGGAATTATTGGGGGTTGAATTGGGTCCTGTGCGTTTGAAGTGTGCCATGTTGTCGTTGGACACGGTCAAAAATGCCTGTTTGATTTATCAAAAGTATGGTAAAAAGGATGTTCATCATGGCTGATTTGGAAATTAGGGATTTGCACGTGGAAGTGGGGGAGAAGTCCGCCCGCAAGGTTCTTCTCTCAGGCGTTTCGCTCGATTTGAACGTAGGGGATATTGTCGCGTTAATGGGTCCTAATGGGAGTGGAAAGTCCACTCTCGCCTTTGTATTAGCGGGTCATCCTTCCTATCACGTAACGAAAGGGACGATTGTGTTTCAGGGAAAGAATTTGTTGAAGATGAAGCCTCATGAGCGTTCACGTGCAGGGTTGTTTCTTTCATTTCAATATCCTGCTGAGGTTTCCGGTGTCACTGTTTCCAATTTTCTTCGTACAGCCATTAATGCGCGTTTGGAGAAGCCCATTAAGATTGTGGATTTTGTTAAAAAATTAAAGGAAAAGATGTCTTTGTTGAAAGTCGATCAATCCTTGGTCAATCGTTATTTGAATGAGGGTTTTTCGGGTGGAGAAAAGAAGCGTTGTGAGATTTTACAATTGGCTATGTTGGAGCCCAAGATGGCAATCTTAGATGAGACGGATTCAGGAACAGATGTGGATGCGTTGAAAGTGTTAGGAGAAGGAATTACGCGCGTGGCAAACGAAACGAACATGGGTGTTCTTCTCATCACGCACTACAATCGTATTTTGCATTATGTGAAACCCACTAAAGTATTTGTAATGGTAAATGGTCGTATTGTCAAGTCGGGCGGATTTGAATTGGCCCAACACATTGAGCAGCATGGTTTTGATTCCATTAAAGCGGAGGCACAATCATGAATTCTGAAAACGAGCATACTCATCCACCTGCAGAACAACCTACTCCTCATCACGGCGTGCAAAACGCTATCGTAACGGATGCCCAGGTGCGTGAAGTGTTGAAGTTAGTCGAGGATCCGGAATTGCACATTGACATTATTACTCTTGAATTGGTGTATGGTGTGGCGATTGACAATGGAAATGTGGTGGTTACCATGACGCTCACAACGCCGGCCTGTCCGTATGGCCCCATGTTAATTGAGTTTGTTAAACTGGCCGTGAAAAAGATTCCGGGTGTTCATACTGTGGAAGTAAAAGTCACGTTTGAGCCCTTGTGGCAGCCTTCGGATGATTTGAAGGCCATGATGGGTTTGCTATAATGACCTATATTCGGAATTGTGTCTAGCAAAATTCACATTGATGGTCGTCTTTTTTTTCTTTTTTCTTGTTTGATTTTTTTTCGGGCATGTTAGGAGCTCCTCCTCGTACGCATGTTACCTTGGATTAGGCGTTTTTAATCCTTCTCCCTTTGCATAATCCTTATCAACTCAACCTCCCGAGCGTGGTGTGCATGACGAATGATATTGGTTCTATTTCCGTTAAGGTTCACAAGAAAGTAGGTGGAAAATTGGGAACATACAGTAAGGTTCCCGTTAAGACGGCGCGCGATTTGTCCATTGCGTATACTCCGGGTGTTGCCCAAGTATGTTTGGATATTTTTAAGAGTCCAAAAAAAGCATTTGAGCTTACGTTGAAGAAAAATTCTCTTGCAGTAGTGAGTGATGGATCGAAGGTGTTAGGTTTAGGAAATTTAGGCGCATTGGGTGCCATTCCCGTGATGGAAGGGAAGGCGGTGTTGTTCAAAGAGTTAGGTGGAATTGATGCGTTTCCCATTTGTGTGAATACGCAGGATGAGCGGGAGATTATCAAAATAGTACGTGAAATTTCTCCTGTGTTTGGTGCGATTAATTTAGAGGACATTGTCGCGCCCAAGTGTTTCCGCGTGGAGCGTGCGCTGCAGGATTTAGGTATTCCTGTTTTTCATGATGATCAACATGGCACTGCGATTGTGGTTTATGCGGGTTTGTTGAACGCCGCGAAAGTGGTGAAGAAACCGTTCTCTTCTTTGCGTGTGTGCATAAATGGTGCAGGTGCAGCTGGACATTCGATTGCTAAAATGTTGTTAGGAATTGGTGTTCCAAAGGGCTTTCCTCGTGTGAAAGAAATCATTGTGTGCGATACGAAGGGAATTATTTACAAGGGAAGAAAGGGGATGGATGCGGAGAAAGCAGAGTTGGCTTCTCGCACTAATCTTCACAAGAAAAAGGGCACCTTGATGGATGCCATGAACGATGTGGATGTGTTCATTGGTGTTTCCGTTGCAAATGCTGTTTCTCCAGAGATGATAAAACGCATGGCGCCTCGTTCCATTGTGTTTGCCATGGCTAATCCCACTCCTGAAATCATGCCCAACGTTGCACGTGCAGCGGGGGCATACGTCGTTGCTACTGGGAGAAGTGATTTTCCTAATCAGGTAAACAATGCGTTGGCATTCCCTGGTATTTTTCGCGGGGCATTAGATGCAAAGGCCGTTCGTATTACGGAAGGGATGAATATGGCGGCAGCGCAAGCCATTGCCTCAATGGTTTCCTCTCCTAGCGTTGAAAAAATTATGCCATCTTTAACCGATAGACGCGTCGCCAAAGTGGTGGCGCGTGCGGTAGCGTTGCAGGCGAAGAAAGAGAAAGTTATTCGTTCGTAGGGGTTTGTTCTTTTTCCTTCGAATGTTTTTCGTAATATTCTTTTCCGCTTTCATTGAGAATGAGGATGTTTCCTCTTCCTCGTTTTATTTTTTTGATGAATCCGTAGCTTTCAAGCTCGCTAATGACGAGTGATACTTTGGCCTCTCCGATGTTGACCATTCCTCGGATGTCTTTTTGCGTGAGTCGGTTTCCTCCGCGTTTCAAGTGTCCTACAATTTCCATGGCATATTCATCCAAATGGGTTTCTCCTGAATGTATCTTGATCTCGTGGGCGAGGGTCACTTGCTGGGGTTGGCTTTCTTCCGTGTGTTCATGTTTTCGATTTCGTGTGGCGGTGCGCACGTTTAGGATAGAGTATCCCACTGCCATCAATACTACTCCAAGCGCAATCAGCCATGCTAATGGTCCCTGGATAATTTGGTCAATAATGGAGGTTGTTTCATCGTCGGGTAATGGTTCATCGGGCACCTCTCCAATATCGGGGAACATGATTAGGTCAATCACAAACTGCCCCTCGCTTGTAACTACTGCTTCCTGTTCTGCTTTGAGGGTGACGATTCCATTTTCACTATATGTGGCGCTGAGCGTGTAGGTGCCATTGGGCACGTTGAATGAATAGGTTCCATTCGTGCTGAGTTTTGTTTGAATAGGATTCGTGCTGATGGTAATAACGGTCTTTCCTAACGGTTCAAGCGTGAGCCCATCATAGGTCACTCCACTAATACTTGCAGCGTGTACGCTGGTTGCGAGTAGTAAAAATGCGATGAGGATGCGTCCTCCTGAAAGGGATGCCATTCGAATGTAATTCATGACGAAGTTTAAAACAATAAGGCTTTATTTCGGCTCTTTACGTGCCATTTGGTTCGCATAAAAGGTTATTTCTCTAGGTGAGTGTGTTTTTATTTTGACGAATCACGGTGGTTGTGAAAAAGAATGGTTAAAAACACGCTTTGTGTATAATTTGTCTATGAAACTCTTTTTGGTTGGTTTGGTTTTCATTTTACTCGTTTTGTCGAGTTCTATTGTGTGGGCCATGGATGCTCCTTCTCGTGCGATGGGTCGTGTTACCACCACCGTAATCCGGCCTGTTTCCGTTTCTGTTGAGGAAGTGGTTCCTGTTTCGGTGAAGGTGGAGAAGCCTTTGAGTGAAATTCTGGTTTCGTATCGTGCCATGGAGGAATCTCGTCTTTTGGAGCGTGGGAAATATGATGTCATCAAAGAAAAGTTTCTCAATTCCTCTGCTTCTGAAAAAGAATTGCTTACGGCTCAATTGAGTCAACAGCGTCGCCGCGTATTATTGTCTACTTTGAATTCCATGACGTTGATTTATCAGCGTGCAGATTATTTGGTGGGTAAGCTTGATTTCAGTTTGTTGGCGCTGCGTGCTCATTATTCCAAACTAAGAAACAAATCCTCTGTTCCTAATTTTGATTCACGCATGGTAGCATTGGAAGGCTCTCTTGCTTCACTCGCGATGCAATCTGTTTCGGTGGCCACTCAGCTTGAAAGTGCGCCTTCTTCGATTGAATTGGGTGCTAAGCTCCTTTCCATCAAAACGGACCTTTCCAAGCTGATCAAGGATGCGAAGGTGTTCTTGCGTGAGTATTCCGTTCTGGCCCAAGAGGTTCTTTCTTCCTCGTGATGGAAGAGAAACCTATTTAATTCGTCTTTCACCTGAATTCTATTATATGCCTTCATCCATTCGCGACGTGATTATAATTGGGGGTGGAATTTCCGCTCATACTGCTGCAGTATACACTGCGCGTGCTTCATTGAATCCATTAGTGTTAGGTGGTGATAATCCGGATCAATTGAGTCTGACTACGTTAGTGGAGAACTTTCCTGGTTTTCCTCAGGGAATCATGGGTCCTGATTTGATTACGCATTCTAAAGAGCAGGCCCAAAAGTTTGGTGCCGAATACTTGTATGGTCAGGTTTCTTCGATTAAAAAAGTTCCCAATGGTTTTGAAGTCAAGACCACGGAAGGAAAATCATTCCAGGGGCGCACGATTATTATTTGCACGGGGGCTTCTGCACGCACCATGGGTATTCCGGGCGAGGCCGAGTTTTTTGGTCGTGGTGTTTCCACGTGTGCGGTTTGCGATGCGGCGTTATACAAAAATAAAGATGCGATTGTGATTGGGGGTGGAGATGCGGCCATGGAAGAGGCACTCGCGTTGTATAAGTTTGCCAAGAAAGTAACCATTGTTCATCGTCGCGATGAGTTTCGCGCTTCTAAGATAATGCAGGATCGTGTGTTGGGGTTGAAGGATAAAATTTCTATCATGTGGAATTCCGTTCCTACTCAAGTGTTGGGGGAAAAGTTGGTGAAGGGTGCAAAAATAAAAGATGTGAATACGAACAAAGAAACAACTCTCAATGCGGAGGGTTTCTTTCTCGCGATTGGTCACATTCCCAATACGAGTTTTCTCCAAGGGTTTATTGATTTAACAGAGCATGGCTATGTGAAAGTGCAGGGTGTCAAGGCGTCCTTGCCGGGTGTTTTTGCGGCAGGGGATGTGATGGATCCTCGTTATAAGCAAGCTATTACTTCCGCAGGCACGGGTTGTCAGGCGGCGTTGGAAGCCGAGTGGTATATTGAGCATTTGAAGGCGGAAGGAAAATACTAGTCCTTTTCGCGTTTGTCCCATTTCTATTTTAAAGTCCAAATTTTCCCTGCATTTAGGTGGTTGATTTTATGGCAAACTTGGATGATTTTGGTCCGGAGAAAATAATCAACGTGTATGATCCTAAATCGGGAATGCGCGGCGTGATTGTGATTGACAACACGAAGCGTGGATTGGGAAAGGGTGGTATTCGCATGACGGGTAGCGTTTCTCAAAATGAAGTGATGCGTCTTGCTAGGACCATGACGTGGAAGAATGCCATGGCTGATTTACCTTTTGGCGGGGCTAAGAGTGGAATCTTTTTTGATCCCAAATCAAGTACTCCTCAAAAGAAGAAGCAAATCATTGAGGCGTTTGGTCGTGCATTGAGAGGCATTGCTCCTTCTATGTACGTCGCGGGACCTGATATCAACACCACCGAAAAAGAAATGGGTCAAATTGCTGTTGCAGCGTGGAATAGAAAAGTGTGTACGGGTAAGCCCAAAAGTATGGGTGGAATTCCTCACGAATTAGGGAGCACCGGATTTGGTGTGGCACACTCGACGATGCTGGCACTTGATTACATTGGGATGAAACCTGAGGATGCTCGTGTGGCCATTGAAGGGTATGGGAATGTTGGAACGTTTGTTCATCAGTATCTTTCCCAGTGGGGAGTCAAAACTACGGCCGTTTCGGATTCATCGGGTGTTATCGTGGACAAAACGGGATTGGATTATGCGCGTTTGATGAATGTGAAAAAGGAATTGGGTCAAGTGGCCCGTTATCGTGGAAAGAATGCGCGCAAGGGAACGAACATTCTAACGGCGCCTGCGAATGTGTTGGTTACGGCTGCCATTCCTGATTTGGTCACCACAAGTAATGTCAATCAAGTGCGTCACAAGTTGTTGATTCAGGGAAGTAACATTTCAATGTCTCCTGCAATTGAAGCGCGTTTGCATTCGAGGGGAACATTAATTGTTCCTGATTTCGTTGCCAACGCTGGAGGGGTCATTTCCTCGTACGTGGAGCATATTGGCGGAACTCCTAAGACCATGTTTTCCATGGTGGAGGGTAAAATCAAGAAGAATGTGCGAGCCATGTTTAACGAAATGGATCGCGCACACTTGATGCCGCGCGACGCGGCCATGCGTATTGCTATGGAGCGCGTTAAAGAGGGAAAGTGGAAAGGGCCCAAGGTTTAATTGGGTCTTTTCATTTCTCCTTAAATTCTCTTTCTTTTTGTTTTCAGTATGCCTTCTTCTTTTTCTCTTTCTCATGTGGACAAGAACTCTTCCGCTCGTACGGGAAAATTGAAACTCGCTCATGGTACGATTGAAACGCCTTTTTTCATGCCGGTTGCAACCAAAGGGAGTGTGAAGCATCTTTCATTGAAGGAGGTTTCCGATTTGGGTTATCGTTGCATGATTTCGAATGCATTTATTTTCTATTTACGGCCCGGGTTAAACGTCATCAAGAAAGCAGGTGGCTTTCATAAGTTCATGAATTGGGAACATAATTTGTTTACTGATTCAGGTGGTTTTCAACTCCTCGATGAGACTTTTTTACGAGATCGTAAAGAGGAAGGCGTGGTCCTGAACAATCCTTTTACTAAAAAGTCTGAATTATTTACTCCTGAAAAGTGTATGCAGGTGCAAATGGGTTTAGGCAGCGATGTCGCGATGTGTTTGGATGATGTTCCGCGTTACGGAGAGAAACAGGGAAAGCAATTCTATGCGGATACCTTGCAGCGCACGCTGCATTGGGCGAAACGTTGTCGTAATGCACATGATTCGAAGAAGCAATTGTTGTTTGGTATTTCTCAAGGAGGTACTTTTCTTGATTTGCGCGAGAAAGGATTGGTGGCGTTAAACGAAATGGGCTTTGATGGAATGGCTCTTGGAGGTTTGGCTATTGGGGAGCCTAAGCCTATGATGCAAAAAATCGTTTCATTGGGTAGAAAAACGATGGATGAAAACAAGCCCTTGTATGTGATGGGGCTAGGTACGCCTGAAGATATTATCTTGGCCATTTCCAATGGTGCGGATGTGTTTGATAGTGTTTTTCCCACGCGTACCGCACGGCATGGTCTCGCACTCACGAGTAATGGGAGGGTGTCGATCAAAAATAATTCCTATGAGAAGGATTTTTCTCCATTGGATGAGAATTGTTCCTGTTTTGTGTGTAAATCCTATTCCAAAGCACTTATTCATCATCTTGCCAAGAATAGTGAAGAAAGTGGCTTCCGTTTTCTCACCCATCACAACATTGCGTTTGTCCAAAAAACAATAGTAGAAGCTCGCACAGCCATTCGCGAAAATCGCTTCTCTTCCTTTTCGCGTTCTTTCCTCAAAAACTATCATACCTAGCGTTTGGTTTACTGAACCAGCGTGTTATTAAACTAAATTTCCCCAATAAAGGTGGTGATGGTTGATGGTGGATGCTCGTGTTTCAATGAATGATTTGATTTCTTCCGAATTCGAAACTGTTTCTAACGATGCACCCATTTCAAAGTTATTGGCTGCATTGAAAAAAACGGAGGGTCTTCCTGCTATTGTAATGGATGGGGGTGATTACAAAGGTCTTGCTTCCGTTTCAAGTCTTTTACGAAATGTGGATATTTCTAAAACTAAAGTTTCCTCCATTTTGCGCACGGCCCCTACTCTTGTCCCTTCTCATTCAGTAGATGATGCGGTTCGTTTGATGCGCGATGCGGATGTGCGCGTGCTTCCTGTGCTTGAAAACAATAAAGTAACAGGCGTTGTTCCCATTCGTGCATTGTTGAAAGTGCTTTCCAAGAGTCCTATTTTCAAGGATGTGAAAGCAAAGGATCTGGCGAAGAAAAACTCCATTTCCATTTCTGTCGATGACGACATTGGGAAGGCCATTAAGGTGATGAAAGAAAAACACATCAAAAAGTTAGTCGTTATGGATGCGAAGCGAAACGTATTAGGGATTGTTAAGCTGGAAGAACTGGCCGGAGATTTATTGTTGAAAATGGGTCGACATAATCGTACGTCGTATCGTATGGGAAGAGGGGGTCAATCTATTCCGGATGCTTCTCCTATGACTATTTCAGTTAAGAGTGTAATGGATGAAAGTCCTGTGATTGTTTCACAGTATGAAAGTGCGCGAAACGTGTTGACGGCGTTGTCACAGCAGAACAATCCTGTTGTATTAGTTCAGGGGAATGGAATTATTTCTTCGCATGATGTGTTGGACTTTTATTTGTCGCATACTCCGCAGGAAACTTCGCGTGTTTCCATTTCGCATCTCCCGGATATTGATGAGATTGATCGTGCATTTATTGAGGAGACGTTACAGCGTACGTTTTCTCGTTTTGAGCGCACGTTAAAGTCGGATCATCGTATGAGTGTGGTGTTCAAGCAGTCCAATAAAGCGGGTCTGCGTGCACAGACCACTGTAAAGATTTCCATTCATGGAGCGGGCAAGCCATTCCATGCAGAGGCGAGTGATTGGAAGGTTCGTTTAGCGACCAAGGAAGCCTGTAAAGCCATTGAAAACGAGCTTTCTAAGGGTTATAGGTCTCCTCGTCCGCGTTGACTCACGCCGGTTTAAAAGCATTCATCCTCGCCATAACATATGGCTGAGTTCACTTCGAAAGTCACCAAAATTATTGATTTTCCCGTTCCTGAAGGTCCCCCCACGCGTGTGTTTGAGTGCGACCTTTCTGATTCATCTCCTTTTCCTTTCATCTCGGGCCAGTTTGCCATGATTGCACACCCTGATGTTCGTTTGTTGGCTAATCCTAACGCCATAAAGTGGGCGTCTTTTTCCATCTCTTCTTCTCCTGAACAAAAGGGATTGTTGGAGTTTTGTGTCGGCGATGGCTCCCCTACGGGTGTTTCACGAAAGCTCATGACGTTAACTGTTGGGGAGCAAATCCAAGTCAAGGGTCCCTTTGGAAAGTTTTTGTTGGACGAGAACGCACCCGAGTATGTTTTTCTTGCGACAGGAACGGGAATTGCTCCTTTGATTTCAATGATCCGCACTCTTTTGTCTAAAAATAAAACGGTGCCTATCACGTTGTATTTTGGTTTCCGTTTTCCTTCACAATACATGTATAAGGAAGAATTGGAAGAGCTCCAACAAAAGTACCCTAGTTTTAAGTGTCACATTATTGCGTCGCGTCCCGATGAACAATGGAAGTTTCACGCAGGTCACTTACAGGATGTGTTGAAGTCGTTTTCTTCTCCTCATTTGAAGGAAACAAAAGTGTATATTTGGGGTAAGCCCGTCATTGCGGAAGAACTGGTGAAGTTTTGTTATGAGACGGTAAAATTTACTCCTGAGAATGTGATTATTGAGAAGTGGTAAAAGGTTGGAATGAATTATGGCTGCTAAACAAAAATACGTGAAGATGATAGTGTACGCGCCCAAGACGCACGTGGATCCCATTTTGGAAGCCATGCATGTGAATGGGTGTGGCAACATGGGTGATGGGAAATACGAGGGTTGTGCATTTTTGACTTTTGGTCACGGAACGTGGATCGCGTTGAAGGGCAGTAAGCCTTTCAAGGGTCGTTTGAATCGTAGGGAAATGTCTCAGGAAGTTAAGATTGAGACCACGTGTCCTGCAAGTAAGTCTGGACAGATGGTGAAGATCCTTCGCTCCATTCATCCGTATGAGGAGCCCCTGATTGAGTTGTATCCTTTGGAGAGTGTGGAGATAAAGGAAACTTCCAAGGGCGACGTTGAAGTGCTCAAGTATAAGTAGCGTTTTATATCGGCGATTCTTGGGTTGTGCATGAAAAGGATACTTCGCCGCTTGCGGTTACATCTTTCAATGTTGTCTCCTCAGGGTCGGCGTAGAAAAGCGCAGGTTCTTTCTCGTAAGGAGGATACCTTACATAAGCTCCTATATCATCCCGAAGTAGCACATGATGCGTTACGTAAATCCTTGCGTATGCGTATTCCTAAACCATCCGATACGGCCGAGTATCGGCAGCTGACGTCGCGTATTAATGAAATTTATACATTTCTAGAGGCCAATCCAACTTTTGATCCTGAAAGAGCCCGAGTGCTATTTCGTGAGGCAGATCAGCTGTATAAACAAAGACGTGATTTTGGAGAACAATTAACTTTTGACATGCAATACGTTCACGAGCTCGCGCGGTATGCGACTAATGGGGCGCTCTTGAAGCTGGAGGTGAAAGCAAAAAAAGTGTATCCTCCTTCGGTTCGCGCGTCCATTGCACGCTTACTTGCACAAAAATCGTGGCTTTACCAAATCGATGAGGTGCGTCCTTTTCTTGTGAAGGCATTAGGGAAAAAGCGCGCGGAGGATTTCATCTATTATTATCAGCAGCATTATCGTCGTTACGCTCTTCCTGAATGGGCGCTGGACAAGAAATAATGGGTTTCAGCTAAAAGTGTTCCATTGCTTTGATTCCATACGAGATGGTGCTTCCTGCTTTCACGACGGTTGCCACTTGTATGGCTTCTGCGATTTCTTTTTCGCTTGCGCCATAGGCTTTTGCTTTTTGTGAGTGGGAGTCAATGCAGTATTCGCATTGGATGCCGCACGCCACGGCGAGTGCCATGAGTTCTTTCGTCTTTTTGTCCAGTGCGCCTGCGGCCATGACGGCGTTCTTCCATGCAGCATATGCTTCGTTTGCCGGTCCTGCGTTTTGTTTGTATTTCTCGCTGGCTTTCAAGTACTCATCGTAAAACAGTTCGGTCATACGTGAGGAAAATAGATTGGTCTATTTATGTGTGTTGTTTTTATTGGAGCAGGGTCAAATAGAGTATGAAAGCGGATTATGGAAGGCTGCGTAAGGCTGATATTCCCAAGCTGGAGTCGCTTGTTCGGTTTTTTGGAAAATTGCAGATGCATTGTGGACTTCATGGTACTTCACTCTGGAATTCACATTACAAAGATGTGGACTTGCTTGTTTTTTCGTCGAAATCCAATCCAACAAAATTTCTTCGCATGTTAAAGTCCTTTGTAAAGAGTAAAAATGGAAAGCTATTAGAAGAAAGAGGGAACCCGCTTATCGGCTATGACGTAGATGTGCGACTGGGCCGAACAATCTTCCATATTTCGTATGTGCTTATTTTATTGTAGTACTATACGAATGCGAACGGGTCGTGTTATCCAGTCTTCGTCATGGAATCCGATATTTTGAGTGTACCATTTTTCGTATTGCTTATGGCTTCCTACAAAGTGGATTTCTTTTGTCCGATTTGTTTCATCAAGTGAATACGCGACTCGATAGTCTCCCACTTCTTCGACCAAGAATCGTGAGTGCTGCAATCCCCTTCCTTGCAGGGGTTGTTTCATTTGTTCAATTTTCTTTAATATGCGATCTTGTATGTCGTGTGAAAATCCATACAAGTGAGTATCCCATCCATCTCGGTACTCGATGCGCCATGGCCTAAGGTCCATTCTATTTCCCTCGGCGTTCCCAGTATTTTTTCATTGCTTCTTCTTCGGTTAAGTAGCGTTCACCCTTCAATTTCATTTCTTTCTTTTCTTGTATTATTTTTCGAGCGACTAGTTCCATTTCGAGTTCTTTGCTTATTTTTTTGCCTATCTTTTGTCGTATTTCGGTTTCCATGGAATCACCTCATATATATACTGGGCTTTTCGCCCAATATATACGTTAAGTTTTCGTTTTATTCTTCGCAGTCTTCAATTCCGCGTTCGGTCACGGCGTACACGGCTTCTCCATCCGGGAGTGAGGGAGAGTCCACAAGTTTAGCAATTCGCTTGGTTTCTTTTCCTTTGCGTAAATACAATCGTGTTTTGCTCGCGTGTCCCACCACGTTTCCTCCCACTGGAGCGGTTGGGTCGCCGAACATGATGTCGGGTCGTTCCATCACTTGATTCGTCACAAGTACAACCACATTGTTCACTTCCGCTAAGCGCTGCAAGGTACGCATGTGTTTGTTCAATCGCTGTTGTCGATCAGCCAATTGTCCGCGTCCAATGAATTCACTACGGAACTGGGCAGTGAGTGAATCCACAATCACGAGTTTGATGTTTTTTTCTTTCACCATGTCCGCGGCCTTATCCGCGAGCAACATTTGGTGATCCGCGTTGTAGGCGCGTGCAACGAAAATGTTTTTTAGCACTGCATCGGGGTCCATTCCGTTTGCTTCGGCAATGGAAACCACCCGTTCAGGTCGGAAGGAGTTTTCAGAGTCAATGTACAAACAGTTTCCATTCAATCCACCTTCTTCCACAGGCTTCTGTACCATCACGGCTGTTTGGAAGCACCACTGTGTTTTACCACTGGCCATTTTTCCATACACTTCGGTGATGGATTGGGATTCCACTCCTCCGCCAATTAACGCATCGAGTTCTTTGGATCCAGTGGATACCCTTCCCACTAGCTTCCTTCGCTCGGCAAGTATGTCCGCGCTCTCATATCCCATTTCGAGGGCATCTCGAGCGGCTTTAATTGCTTTTTCGGCGGTCCCCTCTCCTAATCCTGAGGCTTCAATGAGCTCCATCGGGGAGGCTACGGCAATGCTTTCTAGGCTTTTGTATCCGGCCCCAAATAGTTTTTCCGCGGCTTGGGGTCCAATGCCTGGGAGATCCTTCACTTCTTTAATTTCGACTTTTGCTGCCATATCGTTCACGTTTCCTGTCCTCGTGTACGGCACGTTTGAGGAGCGACCTTGTGAGGGTCCATCCCCTTGCACCGGAGAACGCAATATGAAGTCGTCTTTGGACTTAAAAAGCTTCTTCAGCGAGAGTTCCGTGAACATGGTTCATATTTTTCATTATTCCCTGGAAAAGCCCCTTCCTGCCATTTCGGGAGAATGGTTGGCCGTTTTAGAGACCTATGCGTTTCAAACCTATGCCATTGGGTTACGTACTCCCAAGGAAGGAAAGAAAACCCTTCTGACTTCCATTCGCGAATCGGTAGCTGCTCATTCCGTGTTCAAAGGAAAAGAGTTTGTACTTCAACATCCTGATGTTGAAATTGTGTTTGATGAAATGACGCATCAAGTGGCGGTGCATATTTTTCCTCTCATCCTTACGGGTCGTTACACTAAGCTTGCGCGCACCATTGCACAGACGCGTCATTTTTGTTACGAATGCAAAGGTACAGGTGTGCGTTCACACCATCCGTGTCCCGTGTGTAAAGGAAAGAAAGTTCTAACTGAAGAAAGCGTGCAGGAATTGATTACTCCTTTTTTTCAGAAAGAATTTCAGTGCAGTGAAGTATTATTCCATGGCGCAGGAAGAGAAGACGTAGATGTGCGCATGTTAGGAAATGGAAGGCCGTTTGCTCTTACCCTTGAAAATCCGCGCATTCGTTTCACGGATATGGAACGACTTCAAACGCATATCAATCACGGTCTCAAAGGAAAAGTAGAATTGTTTGAATTGAAAATAGGAAAGTCTGATGATGTGGCGAATGTCACGCGCACCTACCATACGAAACGTTATCGTGCACTCGTTGAGAGTTCGGAGAAAATCAATCTCAATAAACTCACTCCTTTTTTGGATCATAAAATGGACGTGGTTCAAACCACTCCCACGCGTGTAGAAAAAAGAAGGGTGATGAAGGAACGACCTCATTGGATTATTCTTGAAAAAGTCAATCGCATTGGTGATTGTCTTATCGAAGTTGAATTGCACGCTTCTGCGGGATGTTACATTAAGGAGTTTATTTCAGGCGATGATGGAAGAAGCCGGCCTTCGCTGAAAGAATGGCTGAATCTTCCTTGTGTCTGTAAAGAATTGGACGTGTTAGAGATTGTGGAAAGTCAAAATGAGCTTTCTTAGAAGTCGAATCCTGTGTCTCGTTCGGGTTCGGCATACAAGCTAGCGAGGGGCTTGTGTGCGTCTAATTTTTTGTACGCTGCAATTATGGCATCGGCCATTTCGTTTGTCCCTACTGCGCTTTCTTCTTGTCCTTTGGGTTTCAAGTCATAGGTGACGTCTTTTCCTTCTGCAATCACCTGCGCCACGGCCTTTTCTAAGTTATCCGCAGCTTTCAATTCATTCAAGTGTCGGAGCATCATCACGCCGCTCAATATCATCGCGGTGGGGTTTACTTTATTCATTCCTTTGTATTTGGGTGCGCTTCCATGGACGGCTTCAAAGATAGCCAAATCTTTTCCAATATTTGCACCCGGTGCAACGCCTAATCCTCCCACTAATCCTGCGCATAAATCAGATACAATATCTCCGTACAAATTGGGTAATACTAACACGTCGTACACTTCGGGTTTCTGCACCAACTGCATGCACATGTTGTCCACGATTACGTCCTCAAATTGAATGGTGGGATATCCCTCGGCTATTTTTCGTGCGGTTTGTAAAAATAATCCATCCGTATATTTCATAATATTCGCTTTGTGTACACACGTGACTTTCTTTCGTCCGTGTTTAATGGCATATTCAAATGCGGCTTTTACGATGCGTTCGG
>CAYHNT010000002.1:33948-60375 GCA_964358055.1 uncultured archaeon
CGTTCGGTTTTGTATTGGGAAATAGGTTTGATGGATATTCCAATGTCGAGTGGAATGTTTTCTTTGGGATGTGTTTGGTTGAGCATTTGGATGAGTTTCTGAGTTTCGGGTTTTCCTTGCTCGAATTCAATACCCACGTACACATCATCCGTGTTTTCTCGGAAAATAACTAAATCGAGATTCTCGTAGCGTGAGCGCACGCCTGGATAGGATTTCGCGGGGCGTAAATTGATGTACAAGTCCAAGTCCTTCCGAAGCTTCACATTCACGGAGCGAAATCCCGTGGCTATGGGTGTGGTTATAGGGGCTTTCAACGCTACTTTCGTGCGTTTAATAGTGTCAATCAGTGTATCGGGGAAGGGGTCTCCTGTTTTCTCATACACCTCGATGCCGGCCTCTTGCTCGACCCAGTTAAACTTAACTCCGGTGGCATCCAATACCTTTCTTGTTGCGCGTGCCAGCTCGGGTCCTGTTCCATCTCCTAAAATCAGTGTTACGTCGTGTACCATGTTCTCTCAACCCCTCATAATGAATAGAAATTAGACGCCGGGAGGTTATTTATTTGTTTAGTTGGCGATTTGGCTCAAAAAGTTTATTAAACACCTTGTTTATACATGGGTATGAGGTCCAAAATGATTCACGGAAAGGTTCGCAAATGGGGAAACTCCATGGGCATCCTATTGTCAAAAGTAGACATGGGTGATTTGGGTATTCGTGAAAATGATGACGTGCAATTAATCATTGCAAAAAAAGCGAACGTGTTGATGGATATGTCGGGAAAGCTAAAATTCAAAAAACCGACTAAGCAGCTTTTGAAAGAGGCGCGTGAAGGATTTTCTAAATGGGGGTTGTAGAATGAACTATTTGGATACGTATGCTCTCATTGAAATTGGCTTGGATAATCCTAATTATCGTTCAACCCGAGAGGAAGATTTTCGTGTGTGTGATGTTACGCTGGCCGAATTTCATTTTGTGAATCTCCGTGAGGGAAAAAAGGATGCAGAAGAATGGACAATGAAGATTCGACCTCATTCCGAGCCCACTTCGCTTGACTGGATGATTGAGGCCGTGGAATTTCGTGCGGCTCACCGTTCACTAAACTTATCTTTTCCTGATGTAGTAGGGTATATTCACGCGCGCAAAAATAATGGCGTGTTCGTCACCGGAGATAAAGCCTTTGAAAAGCTTCCGCATGTTAAATACGTAAAATGATCACGCGGCGTTTTTATCCTTCGTATAATTTAATAGTCCGCCGGCGAGTAAAATGTCTCGCTGGCGTTTCGTATAATCTTCTTTCAATGGAATCTCCACATTCTTTGTTTTGTTTTTCAAAATGAGTGGTTTGATTTCTCCTTTCATGTGGGCGTGCAAATGCTCGAGCACTAACACGTCTCCTGCGTTTATTTTTTCATAATCGGTTGCGTGTACAAACTCTAATGGGAGTATTCCGAAATTAATCAAATTGGCTTTGTGTATGCGTGCGAAGTTTTTCACAATCACGGCTTTCACTCCCAAATACATGGGGGCTAATGCGGCGTGTTCACGGCTGGATCCTTGTCCGTAATTTTCTCCTCCCACTACAATTCCCCCGTGGTGTTCGCGTGCGTTCTTGGCGAAATTAGGATCGATGGGCGAAAATACATATTCGCTAATCTTGGGAATGTTGCTTCGTAAGGGAAGTATTTTCGCTCCTGCGGGCATGATTCCATCCGTTGAAATGTTGTCTCCTACTTTCAACAACACGGTTTTCTCTATTGCATCAGCCAATGCATCGGCGATAGGTAATGGTGCAATGTTGGGTCCACGCATCACGTGTACGTTTTCGGGTTGCAAACTGGGCAAAATAATCATTCGGTCATCAATCAGCATTTTTTCGGGCATGCTAACGCGCGGATATTCTCCCAATCTTCGTGGATCGGTTATTTTTCCATAAATAGCGCATGCGGCGGCCGTTTCAGGGGAGGCCAAGTACACTTTATCATTGGGCGTTCCGCTTCTTCCGGGGAAATTTCGGTTGAACGTACGAATACTGGCTGAATCCGCTGATGGCGCTTGTCCCATTCCAATGCATCCTCCACATCCGCTTTCATTGATGCGTGCGCCGGCGGAAATGAATGAAAGAAGTTTACCACTCGAGGTAATATTCTCTAATACTTGTTTGCTTCCTGGATTGACTCCCATACTTACGTGTTCGTGCACGGTTTTTCCTTCTAAAATATTGGCCATCACTCCTAAATCGCGATACGAGGAGTTGGTGCAACTCCCAACAAGCACTTGTGTCACAGGAATTCCTTCCACTTCACTGACTTTCTTCACATTGTCTGGGGAAGAAGGGCATGCGATCATGGGCTCTAATTCGTTTAGATTAATTTCTACGTATTCATCATACGTGCATCCCGGGTCTGCTTTCAATTCGCTCCAGTCGCTTTCTCTTCCTTGCATTTCTAAGTATTTTTTGGTAATGTCATCGCTGGGAAAAATACTGGAAGTTGCGCCTAATTCTGCTCCCATGTTGGTAATCGTGGCGCGTTCAGGTACGCTCAATGAATTAATTCCTTCTCCATGGTATTCAATGACTTTTCCTGTTCCACCTTTGACTGTGAGTCTTCGTAGGAGTTCCAAAATAATGTCTTTGGCTGATACCCAGTCTTGAAGTTTTCCAGTCAATTTTACACCCACTACTTTGGGCATGTTGAGAAAGAAAGGTCCTCCTCCCATTGCAACTGCAACATCGAGTCCGCCTGCGCCTATTGCGAGTGCGCCTAATCCTCCATCTGTTGGAGTATGTGAGTCGCTTCCGAGTAACGTTTTTCCTGGTTTTCCAAATCGTTCTAAGTGTACTTGGTGGCAGATTCCATTTCCTGGTTTTGAAAAGAGAATTCCATATTTGGCTGCAACGCTTTGCAAGTACGCATGGTCATCGGCGTTTTCGAATGAGGTTTGGAGCATGTTGTGGTCAACATACGATACGCTCAATTCGGTTTTGACTTGTTTCAATCCCATGGCTTCGAATTGAAGATAGGCCATGGTTCCGGTGGCATCTTGTGTGAGTGTTTGATCAATTCGTATTCCTATTTCTTTTCCTGCACTCATTTCTCCTTCAACTAAGTGTTCGCGTATGATTTTTTGGACCACGTTTAACGTCATATTGTCTCCCTCTCCCTTACGGGCAACCCGATACAACTCCTACACCCCTGCCTTTTTTATGGGTTCGTGAAGGGGAGGGGGGTTGCTTTTTGTAGAATCAGTTCAATGCTGGTGTTATCCAGGCCTATTTTTGTTTTTCCTGTAAATTGGATGATTTTTCCACGTATTCCATTGTGTGCTTCTTCTTTTTGCATGTCGAACATGCTAAGGAGTTCCTCTTTGGTTTTTTCATAGATTTGAATCACTTCATTTTCGAACGCTACTGCACGGAGTGTCTTGGTTCCATCATCTAATAACAATGGAACGAGTAATCGTGTTTCTATTTTTCCTTCCGCCATGCAAATAGGGCATGTCGTTGTGCGTGTGGTTAGTTTTCCTTGGCAGCTTAGGCAGCGCACATAGTATCCTTTTCCTTGTAACACGTCCACAATGTGTGCTTTTCCTTCTGCGAATTGATTTTCGGTTAATTCAGAAAAGGGAATGGTTTTTTGCACGGGTTTTTCCCTTGCAACGTTTTGCATGTTAGGATTATTTTCAATGGAATACACACCATTGTATCCTAGGGAGAGTTGCATCTGCTGATTGAAACTCCCTACACGTGCATTCGTGAGGGTAATTTTGCTTCCGGCCTGTAATCCTTTTTGCATGGCTTCATCGGCGTGTTCGTTCCAAAAAGTAAACAACGCCTCCCCACTTTCGTCCATTAATCTAAGTGATAAATATTTTCCTTCTTTTCCATTCTTCGAATAGGTTTTGATTCGGTCAGCCATTTTGACGGTACAGGTTACATCTACATTGTTCATTCCTTCTTTGAGTTCGCCAAGTTTGAGTGAAGGGTTTTGTTTTTCAAAAACAGGAAGTCTAACATTCATTTCTCTGCTCAACAGAATCAGCGCGCCTTGCTCAGTTAGGAGTCCTGAGAACTTTTGTATTTTTTCATTCATTTTGATGTGCAATTCTTCTTCCGGCACGCTCGTTTTCTCTGAAAGTTCATGAATAAGTGTCTTGGCGTCGGTTTGTGCAAGGGTATTCATTTTGATTAGTACGTTGTCTTTCCTTATTAGGTTTGGGTTTTTTCCCGTGTTAATCGTGTTTCCACCTCACCTCATGCTTTTTATTTGTACATGGATTACTAGCTAGGATGTGGGAAGAGATTGGCGAAAATATTTACGCCTCGTTTGGAATGGAGAACTCCGCCCATGCGTATTTGGTGGTGGGCAAGAAGGTTGCACTCATTGATTCAGGAATGGCGACCTCAGCGCGTCAATTGAAAGAGGGTCTTGCTTCGGCTGGGCTCACCACCAAGGATGTTTCCCTTATTTTACACACGCACGGTCATGCGGATAATTTTGCATTGGATTATTTGTTTCCTAAAGCCGAGGTGTGGATGCACCCTGCCGATGCCACGTATGTGAATGCCCGCGATCCCGTATTTTCGCTTACGAATAGTTTGAATATTCCTTTAGTTAAGTGGCCGAGCGTCCAACACACGTTTGTAGACAAACAAGTGTTTGATTTGGGTAATTTTGCCATCCAAGCCATTTTCACTCCCGGTCATACGAAAGGAAGCGTGTCGTTCATGGAGCAAACCAAGAAATGGTTATTCTGCGGGGATGCATTGTTTTCAACAGGTTTGGGACGATGGGACCTCACGAGTGGAAATAAGCCGCAAGTGATTTCTTCTGCGCGCAAGATTTTGTTTTCTTCTCCCAAAATGATTCTCCCAGGACACGGGTTGCCGATCAAAGCACGTGGAAGTGCCTCTATCGCGAGACAATTAGAACGCTTGATGATGGAAGAGGTTCCTGAGGCATTCTATTAAGCACTATTTTTTCTTTACGTCAATCCGCCGTTTTGTTTCCGTGTGCTTGTCGAAGTTGAGTGTTTATATTACCTCACCCTCTCATTCTTTTCATGTCGTTACATACGCAGCCCAATGGTTTTGCCTCCCCAAGTGGGAGTAAATCCTATCCTCGTGCGCCTTCTCTTGGGAAGACGTATTCAAAATTACTCGAGGATTGTGCTGCTTCTCCTGGTCACGTGTTTGTGGTCATTGATCCTCCTGATCATACGCCCGAACAAATCAAAGAGCTGGCGCGCGCTGCAGACAAAGCGGGCATTACTGCGTTTGCAGTGGGTGGAAGTTTGGGTGCGCAGGGGCAAATTTTGGATTTGTGTATTGACGCTATCAAGAGTGTTTCACAAAAGCCCATTATTTTGTTTCCAGGAAACATTGCCACGCTTTCTCCCAAAGCGGATGCGGTGTATTACATGTCCTTGTTCAATTCACTCGATCCATACTATCTTTCAGGTGCACAAGTGGCGGCCGCGTATCCTACGAGCAAGATGAGACTTGAGACGATTGGCACCGCGTATTTGGTGTACGAACCTGGTCAGGCAGTGGGTTGGGTGGGTTCGGCGAAACTTTTGCCTCGTACTATTCCTTATTTGGGTGCGGTGAATGCGCTTGCTGCTCAAATGATGGGTTTTCAATTGATTATTTTAGAATCGGGAAGCGGTGCCCCTGCGTGCGTTCCTCCTGAGTGTATTGGGGCCGTGCGTAAGTTGGTGCATTTGCCTATTGTGATTGCAGGAGGCGTGCGTACACCCGAGGATGTGTACAAGTGTATTGTTTCAGGTGCGGACATTGTTCATGTTGGAACAAGCATTGTGAAAGCCGCCCAAGGAAGCATGGAGAAAGCAGAGCAGCTCATGAGAGACTTAGTTTCGAGTGCCAAGAAAGCGGGGAAAGAGCGCTGATGCCTAAAATCGTGCGTTCTATCCGACATGCGATTATTCGCCGTTCTGTAAGTAAAGCCGCTCGTTCTCAAGTTACAAAGAAAAATCGTCGTCGGATAGTTCTTCCTTCTAAACTAGTATATCTGCGGAATGTCCGGGTTGCAGAGCAGGCCGCTCGAGATCGAGGGGAAAAGAATCCTGGGCGTATAAAATTTGGTTATGCTGGGCGTGCTGGGCTCGCCAAAATGCATCGTATGCGTTTTGCACATAGGCAAGATGCGGCCATTCGCTATGCGCTTCGCGCAGCTGAAATTCCGCGCAGTATTCTTCCGAGTGTTCGTGGTTTACTTCGTACGATTTTTAAGGATCCTTCCTTTATGCGCATTGAAAGGTCACTTGAACTGAGGACCGCGCCTGTTTCGGTGCAGGCGGCGCATGGGAAATTGGTTGATAAAGTTGGAAGGAAAAAGGCAACCGAATTGCTTACATGGTGCAATCAAAAGTATTGGGAGATTTGATTCCTTCATTTTCTTAGAGCGAGTCGTAGTAGTTCTTCAGCAGCAGTGCATCTTTTTCTTGTCCCGGACACTCAGTAATACAAATTCCGCTCACGTTAAACGCTTTGAAGCTTTCCGCCATGGCTTTCCAGTTCAATGTGGATTCAGGAGAGTCAAAGGACGTGTGATAGCGTTCTCCTTTGTCGGTAAATGTAATGCCGCAGCATTGAATGTGTAAATCTTTCAAGTATTTTGAATCATATTTCTCTATTTTTCCTAATAATTCATCAAATGCTTTTTTCGTGGTCAAGCTTCCTTTGCTTACTGCGTGTGCGTGTCCAAAATCCATGCACCATCCTCCGCGTACTTCTCCCGCAATCTCCATACACTCTTCTAATGTTCCCCATTTGGAATGGGCACCTGCAAATTCGGGAGCAATACGTATTTTTACTCCATCCTTGTCGAGTCTTTCGTAAATGGAATTGCATGCGTTGAGTATTTTTTGTTTAATGGTTTTGGAATCGTTTCCATGTCGAAATGCTGCGTGCACGGCCACGCTTTCGGCGCCGCACAGTCCGCCCATTTTGCATGCCATGTATAACCGTTCAATGCTCGCGTCCATGGTTTCTTTTTTACTTGAATTAAGATTGATGTAGTAAGGAGCATGTACACTCAGTCGAACATTGGCTTTCTTTCGCGCCTCATTCACTTCTTTAGCCTTCTCTTCGCTTCGCACGTATACGGCTTGCACAAATGCCAGCTCCATGGCGTCTAATCCTAATGAGGGGAGTATTTCGACTCCTTTTGCAATGCCTTTTCCTCCTGCCGCGAGGGGTATTCCGGAGGGTCCGATGGAGAGTTTTCGGGTCATATACTGGCTTACGTCGTGCATTCTTTTATGCTCTCGCCTTGCGCATCGCCAAGTTTTGTTTTCGAACCCATTACCTATTAATTTCGTTCTTACTCGAATACAGAATGCCCAAGCGTGTGACTAAGCCTAAAACGAAAAAGCTTCCTTTCCAGGGGCGTTTAACCAAGCCGGATGCCAATGTTCGGATTCACTCGTTTGCCAATCTTTCTTTTTTCGTGGAGATGGATTCGTCTCTCAAAAAGAATGTTATTTCAGATTTTGGTTTTGACACGAATGGTCCGAGTGATTTTACGATTATTTTATCACGAGGTTGTGCGTTGTTTATTGGGTTGTCTCATGATGAGGCTGAAAAATTAACCTTGGATGTTTTCTCTACCAAGTTAACCATTTCGCATGCTGAGAAGCAGCATGGCTTGTACGCATGGACCGTTATTCAGGATGTGATTGCACGATTGCCTTTCAATAATCCCATGTCGCGTGCCATTGGAAAGATTTCAAAGCTTCATGATGAGTTTCCTTTAGGGGAAATGGGGATTGACTCGGAAGACTAATTCAAGTGATTGTTTTCTTTGAGTTCGTGATACGTTTTTTCCAACGCTTCGCGTGTGGAAAGTTTGGGTTTCCATCCTGTTGCGCGTGCTTTGGTGGTATCATATTCGCGATTTTTGAGTAATCGTTTTACGTGCGAGGGGATGAGTAGTGGTTTTGTTCCGGTTAGTTTTCCTTGTAATGCAAAAACGTAACTGGCGGCAATTCCGAGGAATGCGGGCATGCTGCCTACTTTTTTGACCCCTTGTATTTCCGCAATCATATCCACTACTTCTCGCAGCGTGTGTTTTTCGTTCTCCGCGACAATAAAATCCTCATTATACGTGTCTTCGTTTCCCACGCATGAAACAATGAACCGTGCTACGTCCTCTACGTGCACCATTTGCCATCCGTTTTCTCCCTTCCCAATAAGAGGAAATCCTTTTCGGATGGTTTTGAATATTTTGGCCCAATAACGATTGGGTCCTACTACAATAGCGGGGCGGATAATGGTGACGGGGAATACTTCTTGGTAGCCTAGCACTAATTCCTCTCCTGTCTTTTTGCTTCGCTCATACGTTGTGAGTGGATTCATGGGGTTTTTTTCAGAAAGAACGTCCAGAGAGTCGCCGTAAACCCCTACGCTGCTTAGGAAGATGAATTGTTTGATGTCTTTTTTCTCTGCGGCCTCCAATAAGTTTCGCGTCCCCTCTACATTCGTTTTCCACATTCCCTCTTTTCCATTGGCCTCATCTAGTTCGGCTGCGGCGTGAATCACAATGTCCACGTTTTTCATGGCATTTTCACAGTCTTCTTTTTTGGTAATGTCCTGTCCGTTTTTGCGTGAGAATTCCACGAGCGTGTGTTTGTTTTGAAGCAGCCCTTTTACTTCGCTTCCAATCATTCCGGTGCTTCCGGTTAGGAGTATGCGCATATTCTTGTTAGGTGTTGATGGGTATTAAAATACGGCGGGGACGAGGGGAATAATCCATTCGGGGAACAAATAAACCACTAGAATTCCAATGAATAGGAAGGGGGCGAATTTGGGAAGGTTTCGATAAACCGGAAGGGTGTGTATCCCCATGTGCTTGAGTTTCATCTTATCTTCGGTTCCAATCAAATCGGTTGCGTGTTTTCCTAGTTTTTGTTTTTCTTCCTGCGTCAAGTGCTCCACGGCTAACACTTCATCGTCCTCTAATTCGTCGAGCGTGATTCGTTTCAAGAACGAGTGCGTTTTGATTTCTTCTTCAAATGCATAGAATAGTATTCCCGCAAGGAGGGAAATGCCAAGCACCCAGCTGGTTTCGAGTGGCCACACGGGGTTTTGTTGGCTGAAAATAATGTACACGAGTATCCCTATTCCTAAAATGAGTGCCATTCCCTTTCGTCTGGTTTTCCACTTAATTTTAGGCCTCGTTAAAAGAAATTTTCCTAGGTAAAAGATGCTCAATCCTAAGCATGCAGCCAATGCAGCCGCTAATAACACGGAAAAAACGTAGATCATTCCCTGGTATACGGGTTGAACGAGCGCGATTCCCATGAGAAACTTGATGTCGCCTCCTCCAATCTTTCCTGAACGATAGGCCAGCCATCCTATGACGTAAATAATGGCCCCGAGTAATAATCCAATCCATTGTTGGGTGTAAATGCTTAGTAAAACTCCTGCCGCAATCAAGGGATACGTGAGCCAATCGTAAATATATCCGGTTTTCAAGTCCGTGTAGGATGCAATCAGTCCTGCGATTACATTCAGGGTGAATTGGATTTGGGGGATCATGTTTTCTCCAGTCTATCTTAGCTTAATTTTCTTTGGTTTTTGAAACTGCTTCATTATTTTTTGCATTCCTTTGGGATTCTTCAATGATTCTTCATTCATGCTCTTGAATTTTCCCATCATTTTTTTCAATTGGCGATAGTGTTTCAGTAAGTCTCGTACATCGCCTTCACTCGTGCCACTTCCTTTGGAGATGCGCAAAATGCGTTGTGAGGTAATGGTTTCCGGATCTAATTTTTCGTATTTCGTCATGGAGTCCATCATGGATTTGTATTTGTCTAGTTTTCCTTCCCCCATTTCTAATTCTTCCTTGGGTATTTGCATTCCAAAACCTAGCATTTCAGCCACTTTGGATAATGGCCCCATTTTTCGTGTGCTTTCTAGTTGAGAGTAAAACGTTTGAAGGGTAAAATTTCCCTCCAGCGGGTTTTCCATTTGGACCGTGTCAAGTTTCAGGTCTTCCATTTTCTCGAGTAATCCCTTCAAGTCTCCGTATCCCATGACGCGACTCAAGAAGCGATCCGCGTGAAAGGCTTCAAAGTCATTGGCTTTTTCTCCGGTTCCAATGAAATACACGGGGGAATTGGTTGCCCGGCATGCACTCAATGCTCCTCCTCCTTTTGCGCTTCCATCCATGCGTGTGAGAATCACTCCATTCACTCCAATGGCCTCGTGGAATGCCATGGCTTGCTTCTTTGCTTGCTGCCCAACGTCCGCACCCAAAACCAACCACACGTGCTCGGGTTTCAATACGGAATGAATGTGTTTTACTTCATCCACTAATTCAGGGTCGAGTGCGCTTCTTCCGGCGGAATCCACAATGATGGTGTGCGCTCCTTTTTTCTTGAGCTCTTCAATTCCTTCACGCACAACCTTGAATGCTTCTTTCTCGTTTCGGTTGGAATAAAATAAAGTCCCGGGTATTTTTTGCACTAATTGTTCCAATTGGTCAATGGCCGCAGGGCGAAAGGTGTCCGCGCCAATAATTCCAACGCGCAGTCCTCTTTTTTGATAATAGTGGGCGAGCTTGGATGTCGTCGTGGTTTTTCCGCTACCAAATAGTCCTACTAACAAAATGCTGGCAGGCTTCTCCGGTGCTTGTGTGTTTTTTCCACCTAACAAATCAACTAGTGCATCGTAGGTGAGTGAAATGAGGTGTTCTTTTCGTGACAGTCCTTTGGGGATGTCCTCGCTCAGGGCAGCGGCTTCCAATTGTTTGCTTAAGCTCAATACGGTTTCAATGTCGACGTCCGCGGAAATGAGGGCGCGTTGTAATTCTTTAGTTAGGACTTTGATGCTGTCCTTATCTACCACTCTCAGCGTGGAAAAAGCGTCGAATGCCTTGCGTAAGTTCTCTCCAAATCCCATGGGTATCACTATCACTTTCTCGGGGAATGATTAAAAGAACGGTGTTTTGTGCCTCCTTTTTCGTCTCGGTCTTAAAGCACGCCTCCTTTGGAGTGGAATGGACACCAAAACAACCATTCAACCAAAGACCCCTCAGAGCAGGGCCAGTGCAGAACTCGAGCGTGTAAGAAAATCATTGTTTTCTCCTCAAGTAGTGAAGAAAGGGAAAATGACGGAAGCCGAAGAGGAACAAGAGAAGGCCCGTCGACAGGCACAGGATGAATATATGGATCGTCTTGAGAAGCAGTTTGTTCAGCGCTAATTTTAGCAAATCATTCGATGCGTCTCATACATGAATGCCACGTCCGCGTGGTGTTTCTTGAGCGTTTTTACTACTTCTTTGTGCAGCTCATTTGAGCTCACTTTGTCTTTTTTCTCAATCCACTTTTTGACGCTCAACGTGACGCTTGCAGCCATGGTTTCGGCTTGCTTCGTTGAGAGTCCGCTTGCGTGGCAGGCTTCATATACGCTGGCGTAAATTTTTCTTTCATCAAATGCTTCAGTATGACCGCGTCTTTTGATAATGTGTCGTGCGGAGAATTTTCGTTTGGTTATTTTTTTTGTTGTGCGTGTTTTGCTAACCATTCGTTTTTCACCCGAAGTTGATCGTCCCGTTTGAGATTAAGATTAATAGCCATCCCATACTGATGAGCAATAATCCAATCAACAGGCGCATATAGCCTTTGTTCTCTTCTTTAAATTTCTTGAATTCCGTTACCTTTCTTCCCGCGGCAGTGGCTAATAGGATGACGATGAGCGGGCTCACGAAGAGGATGTTGTACAACACCAATAGCATGAGTGCGGTAAAGTCAAAGTTCTGAGAAAGTAAGGTGATAATGGCCAAGTAGGGTGCGCCGGTACAAGGCAGTTCCACTGCCGCTACAAAGGCTCCCAGGAAAATAACTCCAGGTCCCGAAACGTTCTCTGCGTATTTGTTTATTTTATGGGCATACTCTGCGGGGATTTGGAGTGAGAATCCTTTTCCGTACCAAAAGAAGTCCTTCACTTCTAATAGTCCTGCAAACACGATGAATAGTCCTACTGCAATGGAGATGTACTGCGCCACGTACAATGGTATGATGCTCAAAAAGTAAATCAATCCCAGCCCTGCGAGGAAATAAGTGGCAGCCACTGCTGTAATGTACAGTCCTCCGAACCATAGCATTTCGCGTGGGGACTTTTTCTTCCCCAGCATCACGGTAATCATCAAAATTAATACTCCGATGGCACAAGGATTAATTGAATCAATGAGTGCCGTAACGACAACCGTTCCGAGTGTAGGTAAATAGGCTTCAACGGCCATTGAATTCCCCCCTGTTGTGTGCGGCATCGTAGGATGCGCATAGTTTATCCGTGCTTTCTTTGGGCACGTCAAATTCGATAATCAAACAATCTCCTGGGGGTACGTTCGAATAGGGTGCCATGAGCTCGTTGAACGGATATTCAATTTTGGTTTGCGTGTAGTTCCACTCTTTGGCGTCTTGAGGGTTTGTTACGCGATACAAGAATCCTTGTAACTCGGCTTTCTTTCCATTACAAACGCCTTCTACGGGCATGAATATTTCTCCATTCACGGAAGGAAATACCATTCCTTTTTCGTCGAGTGTTCCGCCGACTATTTCAAAGAAGTGGTGGAAGCTGGCTTGTTCCATTTGGAGGATGGTTCCTTCAATGTGCATTCGGTTGTCATTGTGCTCGTGCACTTCCCATGTTCCCACACGATTGTCAATGCCTGTCGGGTCAATCAAATCCAATTGGGTCTCGCAGTTCCACATTTCATAGTCCGTGTGCCAGTGCACCGGTCCGCCCGTGGGGGAAACGACATTCGTGTAAATGGTGATTCCTGCAAGATAGAGGTTGGAGCCAATAGCAAAGAATACGATGGCGATAAAGAGTATTTTTTTTATTTTTTCTTTCCTGGGCTTTTTCTTGATGGAATATGCCACTAATAGAATGAGTGCGGCTGCCGAAATCAGCACCACATTGTATGAGTTATCTCGTAACTCTTGGGCCAGTTGAATGTTGGGGGGCAATGGTTCTTCGTACGTTTCACCATTTTCTGTGGTGTGGGCGTTTACCGATTGAAAACCTACAAGTAAGAGGGCGAGAAATAGAACCACGTGCATGGGTTGCATGCTCGAGTCTCCAATTTAGGCTTTATAATACGCGCTGATTTTTTCACCCTTTACGTTGGGCGTGCGGCCATACATTCATTCCCATCATGAATGCAAAAAGGCCTAGTCCTGCAAAGAATAGGAGAATAATGGGGATTCCTTCGCTCCCTACGATGTCTTTCTGGTTGACCGTTTGTGCGTTGTTTGCCCAAAAATAAACCAAATAAGTAAAATGAATGCAATGATTCCAATGGCGTATCGCTTGTTCATGCGGTGGATTTCTTTTTTCTCTAATTTAATCCTGTGTATTTTCAGGGAGTAGTCGTTCCAGGAACTCGTCCATGCTAAATGGAACTAGATCCTCGTATGTTTGTCCGACGCCAAAAAATAGGATTGGTTTTTTCAAATTGTGTAAAATTGAAATCACTCCCCCTCCCTTCGTGTCTGTGTCGAGTTTGGTTAATATGAATCCGTCAATTCCAATCGCCTCGTCAAACGTCCGTGCTTGCGTGAGGATGGCCTGTCCTGTATAGCTTTCTCCTACGTAAATTTTGGCATGCGGTTGTATCACGCGCTGTATTTTTTTTAATTCCTCTAGTAAGTTCTTGTTGGTGTCCTGTCTCCCTGCTGTATCAATTAGTACTAGGTCGGCGTTCTCTGCGTGTGCGGCTTTAACGGTGTCAAATGCCACGGCTGCGGGGTCGGCTCCATATTGGTGTTTGACCATGCGTATATTGAGATTAGTTGCGTGCGTTTGGAGTTGTTCAATGCTTCCTGCCCTAAACGTATCGGCGCTTGCGAGGATGATTTTCTTTCCTTGTTTTTGGTAATGGTGGGCGAGTTTAGCAATGCTGGTTGTTTTTCCTGCACCATTGGGTCCGAGTATGAGGATGATTCCGGGTTTTTTTCCTGCGATGGATTGATTCAAATCAAATGGTGGAACGGCCATGATTTCATGCAGTGCGGCTTTGATTTCGTGCAGGATTATTCTGGTTGGGTTTTCTCTGCTTGAAATTGTTTTATTTTTGAGTCGTAAGCGAAGCTCTTCTATTAATGCAGTGGCTGTGTTCATCTCCACATCGGCTTCGAGTAATGAAAATTCGAATTCTTCCAGGAACGTGTTAACCGTATCCTCCTGTAACGTAATAGTTCCGGTGAACAATCCTCCTAATTTTTGCGTAATACTAATTTTTGTTTTGAGTTCTCTTCCTTCTTTTTGTTTAATTTCAGGCAATGCCTGCATTTCAGGAACTTTTTCATTCGCAGGCTGGTCTTCCGATTCTGCTTCGCGTGTGATTTCTTCTGCTTGGGCTGTGGGTTCAGTAATTGCTGTTTCTATTTTTTGATCAAGTGTGGGTTCTGGGGAAATGGATGTGTTTTCGTGTGAAATAGAATGAGTGTTGGGTGTGCTGGTTGTATTTTCTGTTGCAGGAGCATTTTGTTTCGCTTCACTGGTTGCATTTCCGAGTATTTTTTCAGTGAATCCGGTTATTTTTTTTCGGAGCAGATCAAACATGCGTCTGCCCTCACTTTTGCTGTTTGTTTCGCGCCATTTGCAGTAATGCGTTCATGCTTTCCAATGCTTTGCGTGTTTCCAAGAGTTCCTTATCAAGTATCGTCAAGTCTTGTGCGTAGAGTTTGTCTCGCTCGGTCAGTTCTTTTTCTATCTCCTCTTTCGTTGAGGCAATGACCACATTTCCTGGGAGTGTTCGTTTGAATGATTTGGAGGCAATGCTCCCTTGGACATAGATGCCTGCTCCTAATGGAATAATCGTGTCCTTGTTTCCTTCTACTAATTCCTTTAGGCTTTCTTTTACAATCTTGTTTTCTCCCATCAGTCGTGTGGCCATTCGTTTTCTTTTAGCGAGCTGCGTGTATTTGTTTCGCTCCATAGTTCGTAAATATTTTAATTGGGGAACCGTGATGGTTTGTTGGGGTTGTTTTTCAGCAGCCATGGTTGTTGTGCTCCTTGTGTATCTATTATTCCTTGTCTCGCAAGGCAATTAAACCTATTCCAAATGGAGGGCGGGATGTAACCCTTCGTCGATTCGGGCCAATTCGGGTCCGCTGGTGCGTTCTCCTACAATGGATCCGTAACTGTTTGCAAGAATGGAGTTTCCGGGGAAAGGGTCTCCGTAATTGGCTGTGGTGGTCATTCCGGGTACCTTGAATATTTTTTCGAGCATTTCCATCTCATGAGGTTCTGTTTTAGGGTGGGCCAAGAATCCTTTTTCCGTTGCGAGTGTGCAGCTCCCTGCTAACTCGCTCTTGGCGATGGTTATACTATGAAGTGTAATTCCAAAGAACTTTTCTAATTTGCGATGTTCTATTTCAGGAATGAGTGGGGAAATAATTCCTCCGTTTTTCTGGATGCATAATAGGTTTCCTATTGCTGTAATGTCATCCACCTTGTGCAATTCGATTCCGTGTTTGATGAGTAGTTTTTCTTCTGCATCCTCAATCGTGCTTGCTACTGCGAATTTGTTTCCTAATCCCTTTGCGAGTATTCCATTCAGGTGTGCGTCTGCAATGGTGGTGGGGATCGCGACCACGTTGAGGGTTTCTTCGATTCTCTTGAGCTCTTTGGGTTGAATATAACCTGGAACAAGTGCAAAGTTATCGGTGACGCTGCAAAAAATTCCCATGTAGGGCGAGCCGCGCAGGGATAACGTTTTGATGTTCATGTCCAATCCAAAACTAGGCGACCTTTTCTTTCTTTTCCGCCGTGTGCGTTGTTTTAGCAGCGGGTGTTTTGGTTTCGCCTGTTTTAACTGGAGTTTTAGTTTCCGTTTTCTTCTCGGTCTTGACTTTTTCAACAACTTCCTTGGTCGTGGTTTCTTTCTTCACGGCAGGAGCCTTTGTTTTAGGGGTGGGTTCTTTGCCCACCTTGTCAAAGTTCTTCAGGTCGTTTCCTTCTGGAGTAAAAACGTACACTACATCTTCCTTCTTTCGAAATACAACCTTTAATCGGTTGATCTTGTGGTTCTTTCCTCGTTCCCATACCATTTCATTTACGTCGTTGGACAAGTGAATCTTGTCTGCTTTGGCGTGCGTGTGTTTGGTGGTGTAATTCTTAATGGCGAAAATAGCGCGGTTTGCCTTTCGTGTGTTGGGTATTCGTACCACGTTGTTGAATCGTATGATGTGTTCGTGTACCATGAGTGTTCACCTTCAGTTTTTTTTCTTGTGCATGCGATGCGTATTGGGGTCGCTCTTGCTTACGTTTCTCTTCGTCCCCTTGAATCCGTCTAAGCGATCTTTCTGTCGGTTGCTCTTGGTGAATAGTTTTCCCAAGTCGATGTTTCGCCAGTGTCTTTTTCCTTTCACGTTGTAAATGCGCTTTCGTTTCTTCTGCATGGCGAAAACGGGAGCGTTGGTTAGACCGGATGTAATCTTCTTACGCGTTGAGATAATGAACTTTTTCATTTTGTGGTCTTTGTGGCTGCTCATAGTGTTTCCCTCATTTTCGTGTGATCGTAATGTCTCTTTTTTTTGTTGATATTTGGGTGAGGAGTTGTTTGACTTGGTCTTCGGTTATTTTTCCTTGGATCCTTCCCTGTTTGGCCAATGATAATAGCGCTTGGGCGACTTGTAAGTATTTTTCTTGGTTTACAAGCCGTATGTTCGCTAGTCGTGTTTTGGCTTCGGGAGTCAAGAGGCTGGTTAAGAGCGTGTCGAGCTGTCGTTCCGCGGCCATTCGGTTTTCTTCCGATTGGTTGGAGTCCGTTGAACTTTTTTTCAGTTCTTGCTCTCGTTGTGCACGCCATTCCTCTTCATTCATTATTCCTCACTTCCCTCCTTCTTCTTTTTTATTTTTTTTATCGTCCTTTTTGTCTTCTCCTTCTTTCTTTCCTCGTTTCAAGGCCGTATTCACATCGGAGTCGGTCTTGCTTCCTTTTTTGAATACGCGTTTCTTCTTGACGTAGGTCTTACTTGTTTCAAGTGCAATCTTGCTCATGGCATTCAAATATTTTTGTCCGGCTGGAGTAATGGTTCTTCCGCCCTTTTCTCCTTTCTTGAGTAGGCCACTCTTTTCGAGTTGCTGTAATGCCAATCGAATAATCTTTCCGCCCGCCTTGTAGTGTTTGTGGGGCTTGGCTCCTCGGTTTTTTCTTCCGCCGTAATAGCTTCGTAAGCTTTCGGTTCCCACGGGACCGTCTTTTAGCACGCGATACATCACGGAGGCACAGCGCATGTAATACCAATCCGGATCCTGAGGAGCTCTTTCAGCCTGTGCTCCTGTTTTTACAAAAGGGGCAAATGCCGGCTCGTGGACTGTTTTCTTTTCTTTCAAATCCTTGGCAACCGCTTCCAATAGGAACTGCGTCGGAACGTCAAATACACCCATTATTTCATCTCCTTTGGGTGCGCCTTTCGGCGCATTTCGTTAACCAACTCTTAGAAAGAGTCGTTATACCTGAAACCCCCTGGGAAGGGTTTATAAAAGAAGGTCCGGGCGGCTATTTCTTCTTCGTTAAGAGTGGTTTTCCTCCCCATCTCCATTCGGGTTTCTCACCAAAATGAAAGCATACCCCAAATAGTACTCCTAGGAGGACGGCGAGCGCGAGCCAATACCAGGGAAGTTGGGCGGGTGTCGCATATTCGACTTGGCTGGCCCAAATAAGCATGAGTGCGATGAATATTCCTAACACGACCCATCCTTCCTTGGAGGAGGGATACCATCCCCATCCATAGTTTTTGTTACGAAACCAAATCTTCTTTTCATTTTTTTTCATTTTTTTCACCCATCTTTCTTCGTGTCAGTTTTCCACAGAGTTTACAATTCATATTGAGTGTTTTTCCTTTAATTCGAATCGTAACCGTTTCTCCTTTTTTCCATAAGTTACCACACTTCTTACAGAATGAATCTTTTATTTCACGCGGAATGTGCGTACGAAACCTTGTTGAGAGTCCTTGAATTAATTGAATGTATCTTCGGCTTCGTTTTGGATTATTATTCCATTCTTTTTGTGCCAATTCAATAAGTCTCCACATTCGCTCCACAGCTATTTTTTGTGCGCCGGTGAGTGGTCGTGACTCTTTTTTGAGAGGAGAGGGCATGTACAATGGGAGAATTTTTTTGTTTATTAGAGTGCCTTTACTTTCACACTCTCAACGTGCCACGGAATCCTCTACTGCCATAATAGGAATCCGCACCATTGTGATACACGAAGACATGGTCGTAGCGTCGATCACAAAAAAGTGCACCGCCGCGTTTTCGAATCGCGGGAGGAGTAACAATCCAACTGGATGTTTTCAAATCAAACTCTCCGAGTTCTTGTAACCCGCGGTATTGTTCTTCGCTCAACAATTCTATTCCCATTTCCGCAGCCATACTTATGGCATCATTTTTGGGCTTGTGTTCTTTTCGTGCATCGAGTGCTGCACGATCGTAACAAATGCTTCTGCGATCTTTGGGTGTTTCGGCTGAACAATCATAGAAAATGTAGTGATTTGTTTTTTTATCGTGACTCACAACGTCGGGCTCTCCGCCTGTTCGTTCCATTTCGTGGAGTGACCAGAGTTTTTCAGTGTGAGCTTCTAGTTTTGCTTGTACTTTATTCCATTCGATTCCTTTGTGTCGGTTTGCGTGTTTCTCAAAACGTGTTTTCAGTATTTTGATGATTTCTTTTTGTTGTTCGGGTGACAACTTTTTTTTGGATGCAGTGGGTTTGGCCATAGTTACTTAGTCTTCCCTGAGTTAATAAAATCATTTAGTCTTGACATGCAGCGACCGTGAGACGGTTACTGGGTTAGAATGCAATCAGTAATCCTTTGTATGGTATAGTACATACAAGTAAATAAGGCTTTTCCATAGTGGCGTAACATGGCGGGTTTTCTGAAATTAAGTGGCGGAATGTGGCGGGAAAATGATTATTCGTCTCTCTTTTTCATCGAATTTACATGATGAAAAGGTAGCCTTCTTGGAGTCTTTTTTAAGCGCAAAACAATTTGACTTTTGAGTTTTTTGAAAGTTGCTACTATCCTGTTGATAGAGAGCAAGGGGAGCAATACAATGCTAAATGGTAACATCATCAAATAATCTAAAACTTCACCTTTTTTTCGCGGGAGGAATGTGTCGTAATCTTTTTGTAGGAAGTTGGCGACACCTAATTCAAAGCACATGAACATCACTATCCCAAAAACATACGTGATGGGTTCACCATAAAGATTTACATTTGGAATTGGCATATAGAATCGAAGCAATCCAAGAATCATTATGAGTGTAAGGAAAATGCCCACCGCTGCGCCCACAATTCCAAACGAAAGAAGCACATATCGCTTCAATGGTTCAATTAATTCCCCCTTCTTGCCCACATCAAACAGGAGATTCGCAAACCATAGATATGATGATATGAAAACGATTATTGCAGCAGTGTCCAATGCGTTGTTTGGAATAACGAAGGGGGTAGTCAATGGCAAAAGGATGTATGCTACTGCTATTGTATAGAGAAATGCCAAAATGGTAAGGCCAATTCCAATAGCAAACGCCGTGAACAGAAACGCTATTTTGCTTTCGTCCACAAAGATATCTATTTTTTCTTTGGGATTTCCAAATCGTGAATGCCGGAGAAATACGAGGAAAATTGTTCCTGGAATCACAAGAAGGAGATATAACAAATATCCCCAGGGATTTTCGGGTGATGGAAAGAGATGTTTAGCTAACTGCCCCAAAACATCAATAGCTTGGCTAAAGGACACGAGGTATTCCATTTCCATAATTCAGGTGGCATTGATTTAAACACAAATATGGCTTTTTTGATAGGTGTTTGTGGGTTTTGGGACACTTGAAGAGATTGACAGAGCTGTTTTGGACTACCAATAAATACTACCTGGTTTGTTCCTCAATAGATTACCAATGGATTTTGTGTTTACCCATAAAGGAGTCCGTTTTCCTTCACGGATAATGAACGCATCGGGTCCGTTGTGCACTTTTGAACCTGAGTTGGAAAAGTTGGGTCAAAGTCAAAGTGGAGCCATTGTCATCAAGACCACTACATCTGATGCCCGAAGCGGGAATGAGCCACCTAAATACTATGAAAACGAATTTGGGTCCATAAACAGTAATGGGTTAGAAAATCTTGGTTACAAAAAATACTGTGAACTCATTCCGAAACTTAAGCGGTTCAATAAGCCGATTATATCCAGTGTCTTAGGCTTCAATCTGGATGAATTTGAGCAGATGGTCAAAGAGTTAGATGCTGCCGGTTCTGATATCATTGAAGTAAATTTATCGTGCCCCAATATTCCTGGGAAGCCGCAAGTGGCGTATGATTTTGAGCAAGCCGAAAAGTATCTGGCACGATTACGAACAGCAACCAGCAAACCATTATGGGTGAAGTTGCCCCCTTATTTTGAAATTGTTCATCGCCAAGAAATGGCGAAACTTCTTCTAAAATATCAGGTGGACGGAGCAACCCTCATCAATTCAATTGGAAACGCCTTAATTGTAGACCCTGACAAAGAGCAAACTGTGATTAAACCTAAAGATGGTTTGGGTGGAATTGGGGGGAAGTATGTAAAGCCTGTAGCGCTTGGGAATGTGTTTACATTTTGGCAAGAGTTGAAAGACCGAATTCCTGTTATCGGCGTTGGGGGAATATATTCTGGAAAAGATGCGTTTGAATTTTTTTTATGCGGAGCTCAAATGGTCCAAATCGGAACCGCATACAAGAGTGAAGGTCCAAGTGTGTTTGCCAAAGTCAAAGATGAGTTAGAAGGGTTCCTCAAGCAGAAAAATTATCCGAATATTGACCAGATAATTGGAAAACTAAAAGTCGTTCAAGGGGAAGACTATGGCTATCGCGCTTGAGAACGCAAAAATATTCCAGAATGGACGTTTGGAATCTTCAACTCTATTCTTGAGTGATACTATTCAAAGCGATGGCCAAAAAGATAACGTCGTTGATTGTAAAGGAATGTGGGTTTTGCCTGGGTTAATTGATGCTCACGTTCATTTTAGAGTGCCAGGAGGCGAGCATAAAGAAGATTGGAAAACAGGCAGTCTTTCAGCGGCGCATGGTGGAGTTACTACCGTATTAGATATGCCAAATACAAATCCAGCAACTACCACGATTGGAGCATTAAAACAAAAACAGGAAATCGCGCAAAAAGATTCATTGGTGCGATTCGGCTTTCATTTTGGAGCTACTTCTGAAAATTTTGATGAAGCTTCTCAGGCGAATGGAATCCAATCCATTAAGATGTATATGGGTTCCAGCACGGGAAACTTGTTAGTTAACAATGAAGTGATTTGGAGAAAGTGGTTCCAACTATGTAAGGAAAAGAATTTGACGATGGTAGTACATGCCGAATATGAACCATTAATTGTGAACCACTCTCAAAAATTTACGCAGAATACAGTGCAAGTTCATAATAAAATTCGGGATTCTACCGTCGAGGCAACTGCTATCCAAAAGGCATTGACCTTACAACAGGAAATTGGAAATAAGCTCCATATTGCGCACCTTACAAGCAAAGAAGGAATGGAATTGGTGGCACGCGCTAAGCAGGAAAATTCGGGTGTAAGTTGTGAAGTTTGTCCTCACCATTTATTCTTAAGTGAAGACGACTTAGAAAAATTAGGTAATTTTGGAAAAATGAATCCTCCATTGCGAACCAAAGAAGACATTGCTGCTCTTTGGAAAGGCATTAGGAATGGAGTAGTAGACTGTATTGCGACTGACCATGCCCCGCATACAATTGAAGAAAAAAATCGTCCATATCCGGATGCTCCTTCAGGAGTGCCTGGAGTGGAAACAATGCTTCCTCTTCTTCTAACTGCCGTCCATGATGAAAAAATAACTGTAGAAGATATCGTGCGCTGTTGTGGAGAAAATCCAGCGCGTATTTTCGGGATGCCTGACAGAGGTAGTTTGGATGTTGGTAAGCTGGCCGATGTGGTGGTTGTTGACCCGCAACGAGAATGGATTTTGAAAGGGTCTGAATTGCATTCTAAGTGTGGGTGGACTCCATTTGAAGGGTTCCGATTACGCGGTATAGTGTCAAAAACTATTGTTAACGGAAAGGTGATTGTGGATGGATGAAAAGAAAGAATTATGCAAAAGTCTCTATGAGTGCGGAGCAGTCAAATTTGGGTTGTTCACGCTTAAGTCAGGGCTGAAAAGTCCTATCTATGTGGATTTGAGAGTTTTGGTCTCCTATCCAAACGTTTTGAAGCTGGTGGCAAGGCAACTAAAACAAAAAACAGCTTCTCTGAAATTTGACCGCATTGCAGGAATCCCATATGCAGCTATCCCTATTGCTACTGCACTTAGTTTGGAGAGCGGATGGCCAATGATTTACACGCGAAAAGAAGCTAAGGACTACGGGACAAAGAAAATGATTGAGGGCGAATTTAAGGAAGGAGAAAATATTCTGGTGGTTGACGACCTCATTACAACAGGGTCAAGTAAGTTTGAAGTTATTCAACCTATTGAACAAGCGGGGATGAAAGTCAAAGACATTGCAGTCCTCATTGACCGTGAGCAAGGTGGACAAAAAGAACTGGCTTCTAAAGGATACAATTTGCATGCAGTTCTCACCATCAGCGAAATGCTCACTTCTTTGAGAGAAAGCAATTCCATCTCCGAAGGACAATATTCTGAAATTAAATCATACTTTGATAACCCGTCCAAATGGAGTGAAGGAAAATGAATTATACTGAGCTCCTCCACGAATCAGCGAAAGAGCGTAATAGCATTGTGTGTTTAGGAATGGACCCAGTAATGGAGGATATTCCAATCCAAGGAAAATCGGTCGAAGAAACCATTACCAAATTCTACTCGGATATTTTGAATATGTGTGAGTCGGAAAATGTATGGCCCTCGGCGTGCAAACCAAACTATGCGTTTTACGCTCAATACGGTTTTGAAGGACTCCGTGCCTTGAAAAAAGTGTGCGAAATTGTAAAGGAAAAGAAATTGCCTCTCATTCTGGACGGCAAAAGAGGAGATATTGGAAAAACGTCAGGTGCATATGCAAAAGAAGTCTACTCGTTTTGGGGCGCAGACTGTGCAACTATTTCCCCATACATGGGGTGGGATACAATCGAACCCTTTGCGGAATGGTGCACGGAAAAAGGAAAAGGGATTTACGTTCTCGCCCGTACTTCAAACCCAAGTGCTGCCGAATTCCAGAATTTGGAAATAAATGGCGTTCCTCTCTACGAAAAGGTCAGTGAAAAGATTGCAGATTGGAATCAAAAGACTAAGGGTGGAGTTGGAGCCGTAATCGGAGCGACAAGTATTGCTGAATTACAGCGGCTGCACGATTATTTCTCTTCTCGCGATGCAAAAGTCCCTTATCTTATCCCTGGATTGGGAAAACAAGGTGGTTCCGCTTCTGAAGTAATGAACGTTCTCCAAAGTAAGGGGGCTGATTTGACAATTCATAGAATTAATAGTTCATCGGACATTAATTACGCTTACAAAAAACAAAACACGACCGATTATGCAGGTGCTGCAGTAAAAGCGCTACGAGAATTGAATAATGTAACAAAGATATGAGACTATTTCCCTTCATTAGGTTTCCTTACCGTGATAACTGCAAAAGGTTTGTCACGGTACCCGAATGGCACCTCTCCTACAATTTGATTTATGGCTGCTTGTGCTTCTCGTGAACGATTTGGTCCTTCAAGTTGTTCCAATTTTCTGCGCACTACAGCTTGTGTGTTTTGTATATCGTACTGAATGACTTCATCCCTTGTTTTCGCCCCACGGAATTCTTTTGAACGTGATTTTGGAATTTTCGCTGGAATGCTGGCAATGAGTCGCCGTATACGCAATACGTGTTGGGCATTCATATCGGCGTTATACGTCTTCAAATGCATTAATTCTTCGGGCCCTATTCGCCGCACGGTAACAACAAAGCCAACCTTTGCTAATTCGGAGCGTAACACTGTGGCATAATGAATATCTTCCACTGTTGTAAACCTTGCATTTGGTTCTAACACTCGATGAAGTTCAGCAAAAATAACGTGTCGTTGCAAAGAAGAAACATGTTGGAGCAAAAAATGAGCGAACGCGTGAGAAATACTCGCCGAATCTTGATTTCGTAATACTGATAATGCATCTGTGTTTCGTCTAATTTCTAAGTTGCGTGGCTTAGTGTGTTGGCCACGCTCCTTTAGTTCCAACCCATAATTTACTGGAACAACCTCAGACCCGATGAAATGATGTTTAGGATGGCGGAGTGATAAATCAACCAACTTTCGTGCCCGTGGACCAACCCCTAACTCCAATACACGACGACTTCGTAGTTTCATTACTCATTTAACCATTTTTGCCAATTAAAATAGAAACGTCATCTCGCTGTGATTGATAGCTTTTTGCCGACGGATAAAGAGGCAAAATTTAGCGAATAAATATAGCCTCTTTTCTCGTCGTGATTCCTTTTTACCAATCCTGCGCTTTTTAGTTTTTCAAGAGCCTTAAAGATAGACTCCCGATATGCGATTCCATCTTTTCTCATTTTTTCGTAAAGTTCAGTGTTCGTAAGAGGCTCTTCGGCCAGTAAAGCCAGTATCTTGAATCTTGTAGGGTCACAGACCGCTTTTAGCTGATTCTCGTCCACGCCCTAAGAATATCTATTGCCCGCTAAATACATTTATTGCCTAATAAGCAATATATTGCCCAATGGACAACAATTAAAAAGAGGGGGGTACATACGAAGAATATGTTGAAGATAATTGGATTAGCCCTCGTAATGCTGCTAATGGGGTGTGTCAGCTCCTCTACTCCTGAAAACACTCCTCCATCGGCGTTTAACACTACTGGGCAACCTACCCAGCAAGTCGGAAAACAATCTACTGCCCCTCAAATGGAAAGTAATGGGACTGCTCGGGACATTTTAGTAAAGGCGAAAAACAACCTTGTAAATGCCCGATACCAGGTCACTTATGAGGATATTGATTTGTTCGGAAAGCTAAAGGTCACTGAGGCCAAGACTGATAAATTTCTTGCTAAACACTCGACAAGCGGTTTCGGTGAAAGCGATGAATACTACGATGGCTCTTCTTGGGTCCAATGTTCGACTCAAACTATTCAGGAACCTTTTGCTCAAGCTGGAAAAGTAATTACCGAATGTAAACCAGATGAAGGTGACCCTTCTATTTACTCGAATTTTGCCGAATCGATATTGACGATGGAAATGAATGGCGGTGTGTTGACATTTGGAAAAAGTGTTGCGAGCGGAAAAATCGTTGGAAGAAATTGTGACCAGATTGAGCTCCATATGGATTCAACAAACGTAGTAGGCAAAGATGGAGGGACTGAAGCGGACGCAGTATTTTGCTTAGACAAAGAATTAGGAATCCCTCTTTATTGGAAAGTTACTGGGCAAAGCCAATTAGGTCCCATTACTATTGAAACTCAAGCCGAGAAAGTAAGCACAACCGTTGATGAATCCTTCTTTGCCACCCCAACAGACGCTTTAATGCCTGGATGCGGAATGGAAAACCAATCCTGTTGCAATGGGAGTATTTGCGCGGTAGAAAATATGTGCACAAATGGAATGTGTGGCGCATGCGGAACCGATGGAAATCCTTGCTGTGAAAACAATACTTGTAATTATGATGAGCAATGCATCGAAGGAATATGTAAACTTTAGGAGATGATTTTATGGCAAGCACTTTGATACGCGCACTATGGTTTATCTTCGTAGGTTGGTGGCTCGCAATTATTTGGATAATGATTTCCTTGATTCTGTGCTTGACTCTCATTGGCTTGCCTGTAGGCTTGTGGATGCTAAGTAAAACATGGAAGATTGCCACCTTGGAAGAGAATCCAATGAAAATGGCCCAACAAATGACACAACAAGTTAATGTGATTACAAGCGGCGGTGAAAACAAAGAGTCGCCCTTGGCGCTTTTGAAACGTAAATACGCTGAAGGCGATATAACTAAGGCTGAGTATTTGAAAAAGAAGAAAATATTGAGCGACGAAGATGAAGACGACGAGGACGATGAAGATGACAAGCCCAAGAAAAAGAAATCCTCCAAAGATGAAGACTAAGTAGTATTTCCTTTTTCTTCCGTCGATGTCAATCCATTTTCTTTGTCCACTATGGCATGTGCTTCCATTACCCGCTTTTCTGTCTTTTTTGAATAAGGCAACTCATTCATTCTATTGGTCATTTCTTCCAGAGCCTCTCTTAACCATCTATACTCGCGGAAGAGTTCAGGCTTCGATTTGTCATCGTATTCTGACTTCCAAAGGCCTTCATCCTTCAGGATGAACGGAAGGTCCTCTCTAATTTCACGCAACTGGTCACAATCTTCCTTCGTTGCGCCTTTTTTAGACGACATAAGGATACGTCCCCAAAGCCCATGCATCTCGGTGCGTAGGTGGG
>CAYHNT010000003.1:0-52729 GCA_964358055.1 uncultured archaeon
TTATTGATTCTGCACCCAGCACTTCCAACACTTCCTTGAAGTTGGTTTCTTTTTTGTTCACTGTTTCGGCGTCGAACAGAATCACAATACTCTTGTAGGCCTCAGGGTAAGAGGTTTTGATCTCGTTGAGCTTAGTGTTCAGGCTGCTAATGTAACTCCCTGCGTTGTCTTCGTCCACTTTGTTCATTTCTTTGAGTTTGACCAACGCTGCACTTTTGGTGGTGCTTGGAGGAGCACTCAAGATGCTTCCTCCTTTGTCTAAGAGGAATGAAAGAATAGGCTTAGAGGTGGCCACCGAGTCGTCCGTAATCTTATGGGTCTCTACTAAGTGCGTGAGCATGTTCTGCGTGTTATAGGTTACACTCACGTCGGAGAATGCTCCTTTCTCTTTGTTCTTCTTGATCATCTGATTGAACGTGTCTATTTTCTTCATCATCCAGATGGTAAATTGGGTGGCGTCGCAGAATTGCACATTACAATTTGGACTCTTGTCCCATGTCCATTCCCACGTTATTTTATCAAATCCGTATTGAGGACGAACATCCGTGCCGGTGAAATAGCCTTCGTTCTCACAGGCTAATGGTTGGAACTGGGCAATGCTGGCGACTTTTCCGGGCTTTGCTACGGTAATCTTGAAAGGCAACTCAACAGGCTGCGTGCTCACGTTAAATGCGGTGCGCGTCACGCTGAGTTCGAGTTTATTTTCAATAATGGCATCCGTTTGCAACGTGGGGGGTCGTGTAATCGTTACTTGAATGTTTCGTGCCCCTACAATTTTGAACGTGGCCGTGACATTGGGATTTTGTGCACTCGTAAAGAGGGTGGTTTCCAAATTAGTAAGCGTGTCTCGTCCTCCACAGAACTCATCCCCGACTTTCAACACTTCTCCAGGCGTTTGCGTGGTGATGGTGATACTGGTGCTTCCTTTGAAGTCCTGATCGTCTAATGTAATGTCGGCGAGTGCGAGTGAGTTAATACACTGTTGGAAGTTGGTCAAGTTAGGATTACCATCCCCAATGTCCAACACTCCTGCTGCTTTGAAGAAGTTCTCGAAAATAACCGGGAAGGGCTTCTGTTGTCCTCCCCCATAGGCATCCAAGTATTTCACGGAAACCGTTCCATAGGATTCGACGCGATAATATTGTCCTTCTAGGAAGTATTTCAAATCCAATATTTGCTGTCCGATTCCCGCTTGAGGGTTGGCAAACGGATTGTTTACTTTTTTATAAGTATCAAAGTCAGGGAATATTTGGAATTCTAGTTCCTGTACCGAGTCTCTTCCTTCCCCTCTTGTTTGCACGCCGATTAATTGGATGTCTTGCACCATACTGTTGGGCTTTGATTGAGTGGATCCCTTTTCAGTTAACGTGATTTCATCGTTCACGTTGAAGTAGGATGCAATCGTGACGGTGTCTGCACTGGGTACTAATCGTACTCCTGCGTTGTAACATTTGTTGATGACTTTTCCTTTCACGGGCTTTTGAATTAATTCGTTGAATCGGAATTTTGTTTTGTCCAATTGAATACAATCTGCGTTGACTTCCGTGGGGCTCTTGATGAGCACGTCGATGACGGATATTTCAAGTGATGCATCCGTGCTTCCTTTGGAGCGTGCGCTTACAAACACGGGGTACTTTCCAATACGATATCCGCTTCCCACGCGAATGCGTTCGTTCTGATTGGGTTTGAGTACGAATCCTGTTTTGCTTACTTGTACGTTAGGATCGGCATCGAGTTCGATTTCGATTTCAGACTGGCAACTGTTTTCAATGCGAATCTCGGTGCTTCCGCACGCAAAGAATGCTCCTGCTCCTTGGACGGTGTTGTAATTATCCATGTAGGGGTTGGCATAGGGCCCTTGCATGCTGGAATATCCATTCTGCTGGCTGAACTGTGCGCCTCCCTGACTGTATCCCCCAAATCCATCGTATCCACTCGCACCGTATTGTGGAGAGAAGGTTCCGTTTCCAAATTGGTAGGAGCCGAATTGTCCGGAGGTAGATGAAGGTAACAGGCTGCTTCCGCTGGGATTAGTAGTATTATTGAGCGTACTATAGCTTGGATTGTAATACGGCACTCCCGTCGGGCGATACACTTGGTTGAAATAATTACCCATCTGCCCTGCGCCTGTGTTCATAGGACATGAGTCGATTTCCAATAAGTTGGGCGTGCGGACAATGATGCATTTGCTGAGCGAATTAACTACAAGATTGACTTTCACTGTCTCTTCCACTAAATCAGGTACTCCATTATCGGTGAGGTTGGTGGCTTGGAAGATAATTTGTGGAGTTGCGAGTCCTGATTGAATAGCGTGTGGAGAAAAGCTAGTGGTGACCACGACTTCTCCTCCTGCGGGAATCTCGTTGAGGATTGTTTTGAATGCGCTTCCGAGTTCAGTACTCTTGTCGCTTGAAACAATAGTAAATGTACCCAGTGCGTCTCCTGAAAGTTGCTTAACTTTGGAGGAGAGGTTGGAGAGTTTGATGGGCACTCCCTTCACTGTACAGGTGTTTTTGATTTCAAACGATTGTTGTTTGGTTTCACTGGGGTCTGCGTACACGTCCCATTGTACAGGGTCGACGAGCAAACAGTCTTCGGAATCCACTTCTCCACCAAATCCAATTTTCAAGGTAAGAGGGAGCTCGTTCACGAATGTTTTTCCACTGGTTCCGCTTTCAAGTTTAACTAATACACTTCCCTTGATTGTTTTGGCGACCAATAAGTTTTGTCCCTTCTCTGTGAGGGAGAATGCAAATGTGATGTTTTGATCGTGGTTGACGCCTAATACTTCTCCTACAATTTCTTCATTGATCAAATCAAACTTTACAAGTTCGTCAAAGTCTCCAGAGAGGGAGATTTCCTTAATGGTCAACGGTATGCTTGCTAAATTGAGCATGTGCACGTCTTTGGTTTTTTTCGTGGTTCCATTCACAATGAGTGTTTCGTTTAATTGGGAGGGAATGAATGCCACAATGTCCGCACCTACTTTCAAGGATAACGTAATGGGTTTGAATCCCTGCTTCTGCACTAATACGTTTACTACGTCATTGGCGTTGGGCTCGTTCAGCTCGAAGGGGAACACTCCTTCAATGTCGGTGAACCCACTCGTGAGTAATGTTTCATTCAGTTTGACTTCCACGGATGCATTCTCTAATGGAATAGAATCGCTTCCCAATAGTTGGGTGACGTGGATCAATAGTTGATTGGTGAGTAAAGGCAGAATGGCCTTGGGGACGATTTCCACATCCAATACCCCTGCGGCATTCACTCGAATGAGGAGTTCGCGCGCAAACACTTCTTTTTTGTTGCTCACAATGGAGAACGAGACTTTTCCCGTTCCTTCTTTGCTCGCGTCCATGTTTACGAATCCAAATACCACGTTGTTCTTTTGTACGGTTCCAATGGGTATCTCTACTTTGTTTCCGCTCACAATGCCTGACTTTTTTGCCCCTACTGCGTTGGTGACTTCATATGCATTGAGTGTGGCGCTTCCTGAGGTAGAAGAAAGAATCAAGCTGGTGTCGGCGAATACACTATCGGAGATGCTGGTGAAGGTGAATAATATTTTGTGTTTACTACTAATGTCTACTTCGTAGTCGTCTAACAAACTAGTCTGGAGTCCGTTTCCAATGTCTTCTCCTACTATTCCTAAACAAAAGTCCTTCGTGCAAGTATGAGTGCCTGCTCCGGTGGAGTAAAGTTTGACATTGGCGTTCGCGTAAAGTCCTTGTTTCTGTGAAACACTCTCGCTTCCTCCTAATACGGCGTCAACCGGGAATCGCACGTAGCTACCTGTACGTCCCCATGCACGATAATACAAAGGTAAGTCTGCTCCTTGAATGGTGGAGTCTTTCACCGTAACATCGACTTCTACAATTGTTACGCCTTCTCTTGCGGGTCCGAATACGACGTTGGCCCACTTAGCATCGGCACTCGTTAAGTGTTGGGAGTCAATTCCCAATCCGGTGGGGGGCGTGTACGTGGTTCCTTTTTGTAACTTAGAATAGGCTCCGCGTACGTTTCGAATGAACCATCCGTCGTTCTCAATGGGGTTGGTTTGGTCCTCATTTGAGTTACCCGTACGAATGTGAATCCCTGCTTCATCGTAGTCCGTATTGGGGGGAACCATGAGTGCGAATCGGATGGTATACGTTTGTCCGGGGGATAGTCCTGATTCTTCTAGGATGGGCGTGCCATTTACTAATATGGCGAGTGGGATGATTTCCAATCGTGGAATATCCGTGACCATTTCCACGCTCACGTTTTGCGTGATTCCTTTCTTCATTTGCAGGGGCAATGTGACATAGGGTTCGTGGTTAGGCTCGTTGACTACAAAGTACACGTATCGGTCGGCGCGCAATGTTAACTCGGCGCTTCCATCCACATTCGTGGCGACTTCATTTCCCACGTTTGAATGAGTGACACCATCGACTGCTTGAATGGTTGCTCCTGCGAGTGGTTGTCCATCGAATCCATTCACCATGAATGCAACGGTCCCCGTTCCAATCACTAATTTGATTGTACTTTCCACGTTCTCGCGTGCCTTGACAATGAATAAGTCGGATTTGATTTGGTCGGAGAAACCCGGTTTGTACGCGGTGGCAAAATAGGTTCCTTCTTCTAAACTCGTGAATTGCACAGTCCCGCTGACTCCTGTAACTTTATTGGCTCCCACGCTCGCACCGGAGGGGGATTTCTTCAATGCAACAAATGCGTTCTCTACCGGTTGATTCAATTCGTCAATTACTTTCACGGTGACAATTTGGCTATTTTGTAACGTTGCTTTGGTTAATGCAACTTGCGTGTAGCCCGCGCTTGAAACAGTAACCGGGACTGCACTCTTGATGAGGTACGTAGGGTGATCCACGCTCACCGTTAAACTATTCGGTGATGAAACCGAGAATGTAACTTGTCCGCCTTCGTTCGTGGTTTTCGTTCCAATGATTTGGGTTCCGCGCGACAATACTACTTTGGCTTGTGCCACGGGCGCGAGGCTTCCCTCATCGACCATTTGTAAACGCACTTCTCCCACGGATGCAAGTTGTACCGTGAGTGTTTTTTCCACGGGTTGAACGTCATTCACTTCAATGGGTCCCGAGTCTAATTCTCCATACGTTCCGTCGCTTGCAACGAATACAACATACGTGTCAGGTGCGAGTCCGGTGAACTCAGCAAACCCTGCGGAGTCGGTAAACTTTTGTGCGAGCTGGTCTCCGAATTTACTTTTGAGAATAAGCGTAAGTCCCGGCACTCCATTGGCGCTTTCATTATACACCGTTACACGCAACACGGCGTTCCCGGAAGTGGGTGCATTCACGTACAATGTGGAGGTGGTTCCGTCAATGTCAATAATCGTATTTTGCAATGTTAAGGTGGGATCCAATGATTGCACGCTCAATGTTTCACATTCTGCAGGCAAGTTGAGTGTGATTTGTCCACTTGTAACGGTGCTTGTTTGTTCGAATGAATCACCGGAGCACGCAAACAATAAAGGAATGGCTTCGTCAAATGTTTGATTCGTGTTTGTTTGATACAATTGAAGTGAGAGTGATTTAGTGACTGCAACCGTGAGTGCGTTTAATGTGCGCGTGTTTTCTCCTTGGTCCACTACAATGCTTTGGTCTTCAATCGCATACGCGTCATGGTCGCCTGATATAGTTACAAGTGTTCCAATGGGTATTCCCGTGAACGTGACTTTTCCATCGTTATCCGTTAATCGTTTTTGGAGTGCTTCTCCGCTCAATCCGTTTCCGCTTAATTGTACGGGAATTCCGGCCAAGGGTGTCTGTGTTTCGTCTTGAACTAAAACAGTAAGGGAGGTTCCTCCTCCAAAAACGGCGGGCAACACAAATGCCCAGAGTGCGCCCACAACCAAAAGTGTGGCGAGCACGGCGACGGGAAAAGAGGGAATGTTTTGTGCTTCTATTTTGTCAATGACTCCATATACGGGCACATGGTGCGCGTCTAGCCAGTCCAGGAGGGAATAATAGTTGTCCTCCATCCCATGGTAAAATTCCTGCCACCCCATACCCTATCACAACCTCACGTTAACTATGAAGCGCGATTAGCCCCTTTATATATGTTGAGGAAAAAAAGCCGTAAAGGGGTACAAAACAAAAAAGCCCACGTCACTCACGCGGAGGGAACGCATAAGGTGCAGGCGGCGTTGCACGTTTCATCCTGGAGACAACCGGTGGGGTTGGCAGTGGAATCGCAGGTTTCAGTTGAATCGAGTACTCCATTTCCGCACAAATTTTGTTCCACGCACATACTCACGTCAAATTTACACGCATTGGGTTGGCCGGGTTTGATGCAATGAAGTTCTCCTCCCGTGTAAACGGTTTCATTGTAGGGTGAAATCGTTTGGCATGTTTTTCCATCCAGTAATTCAGTTCCATTTACTGTTCCTGAAAATTCAACATCACATTCTTCTCCCGATTCAATCACTCCATTTCCACATCCGGGAACAGGATTGTATGTTCCTTGCACGGCACACGCAGTTTGATTGCACGCACTTGCAGATGAAGCTAAATCGGGTCCGTTGATGAACGTGCTTGAAAGCGCTCCAATTGTCACGTCTTCCAAACAATAACTCACGCACGTATTTTTGGTAAGAGAAGGAATAAATGAATCCACAATACGCACATCATAATACAATGGTGCGCGATTATCCACGACCACGTAACTCGTATTGGTTTCTTGGAAACGCAGCGTGACATTCGTGTTGACTAATTTGGAGCATTTTGCTTCCGTGTTTGGAATACCAATCAGTCCTTCGAAAATAATATCCTTGGTTGAAAAACTACTTACACTGGGTTGAATGTTTAATTGATTCGTGAGTAAAACAAAATCAGGAGACTGTGGAATGGATGCAAGTGAAATGGTCACTTGGTTATTTACGATTCCCTTTACTAATGTGGTCAATGCATTTGCGCGCGAGGGTGCAGATGCCGGATCATATTTTGTAATTTCCGCATTGATGGTGCACAATCCTAATGATGCGGCGGTTTGGTCACAAATTAAAGGAACGTTCCGTGGATATTCACTTTCAATGGCAGAGAATCCTGCTTGTTCGGCAGGACACAAGTTTCCTCCTTGAATGGGCGATGGTGGAGGGTTGGGTCCCAGTTGCAATGCGGCAACCGTAAAGGGGGCGGTGCGATATCCACATACTACTTGTCCGCTTGTATCTACTCCATCGCACATTCCTACTCCCAATTCAGATAGGTGTGCGTGGAATTGAGGGGAAAGTAATCCGCCTCCTCCTGCTAATGATCCTTGGGCAATTTCGTGTGCGTATTTCAACGCTTTGAAAATACGCATGGGCACGTAGATGCGAAATTTTCCTCGTGGAATAACCGGTTCAACGAGTTCTCTCCCGGTTGTTTCATCGTACACGTGAATCGCAGGGAGTTTTTCGTAATCCGCATCAGTAATGAGTGAAAAATCCAGGTTCACGTAAAACGTCCCCACACAATCTACAGGAGGCGTGTCTTCGTCGCATTTGACTACTTGTAAAAAATTGGTTCCGTCTCCACTCGTTTGTGAAAGTACGTTTTGGATGGCCTGTTTGATTTCGGGTTCCTGTCCTCCCTTAATTGAAATAGTGTGTCCTCCAATTTTTCGTGGATTCGATTGCACAATCACGTATAGGTTTGCTGCAATTCTTCCTGCGAGAATGCTTCCGTTTCCTTGTCCAAAAAAGAAGTTGGAGAAATCATCCTGGACTTGCTGCCATGCGAGTGATTGGGAAGAATAAGGGTAGGCGTTTCCTTGGTTTTGGGAATATTCCTCAATGGCATTTCGTATTCCATAATTTACTACTTGCAATGCATCGGCGCGTGTTAAGTCGGCCAGGCTTTGCATGCGGGATTGGGCTTCGACTTCCAAAATAACTTGATTGGATATGCGCTCGGAATTAATCATGGTATTCACGAGCAATCCGGCAAGGAGAATGAGCACGATGGATAGCAAAGCCGTGAATAAGGTGAATCCTTTCGCGTGCATGGGCATCTTATCCGGCTCGAGTATTAATATTCGTGGCATTTATCGGCCGGATAGTCTTTTTCTTTTTTCCCGTTCAGGTTGGTCAAGGTAGTTTTCATCCGTAACGATGGGCCTCCCTATTTTGGCCTCCGCGTCTTTCCTCGCATTCCCGGCGACTCCTCCACCCTCTCTCGCTGCCTCTTGCGCACCGTGAAAACCATGAGCATTCTTTACCCGTGTAATTTCGGTCGTGACGCGCTCTCCTAACATGTTGAAAATAAGCTCTAAGTCATTCATATGGTCGCGAAGGTTTTCTTTTTGCAAGCCCTTAAGTTTCTTGTATTCCTCCACTGTTTTTCCGAACACTGGACAATCCTGAAACCCCCTTGCGTGTTTACGCAATTCATTCGCTGGGCGCCACCAGAGGTTTCGATGGAAAGGGTACGTACAATATGTACCCACCCTTCTGCAAGAGGTTCATCGCGTTGTTTCATTTTATTGATATACTGCTTTGGGTCCCTAGAATCGGTAACAGCTTGAACGATGTCTTCCAGGACAAACCACCATTCTTCTTTGTGCCATGTCCGCCTTATCTTTTTGTCGGCAAATACAACTAATGATTCGATTGAATTATTTTTCTCATCAGCCATGCCGAACACTCTTTCGTAATCTTTATACGCTTACCGACGCCAATCCGCCGAACAAAAAATAACAGTGTGAGAAGTCGTTTCTCGCATTATGTTTTCCCACAATCATCGAGCCAGCTTGCAGGGGTTACAGTCGCAGAGGGCGAGACGATGTCCAACACTATTTTGTGGCTCTTCCCGGTCCCCTGTATCGTGCTTACACTAAATTGATAGGTTTGTCCTTTCTCGAAAATCAATTCTTCGGTCTGGGCATCCAACACGTTGCTGCTTCCAGCATCTAACACAATTTTGTTCTCCACTTCTGTTTTAAACTCATCTCGATACATCGCGTATCCTGCTACGTTGCCTAATCCACCGCACACTAAGTTTCGTGCGAGTCCTTTCAGTTGGGGTGCTTTTTTGGCTGTAAGGTTTTTTCCTTTCTGGAATAGTGTAGGGTTTGTTTTTTTTGCAATGGTATCTGCTGCTTTCACGGCTTTGTTAAGTTCAGCGGTGGCGCTATCAAATGCTGTTAGGTTAAGCGGTGCGATTGCTTTTGGGTTGATTGAGGTTGAAATATGTGAGATGAGGTTTTGTTCGGCATTGTCCAAATTGATAATGGTTGTTTCAATATTCTTGATTACGGGTGCAAATTCAGTGGAGGATAATGCTTTGTATTTGGTTGCTAATGCTTCTGCGCCTCTCTTTGCTTTCTGCATTTCAACCGCAAGTGCATCGAGTTCCGCTTGCGTAAAGGGCTTCATCAAATCCACGTTGGGTGTTTTTGATTTAATGGTAGAAAAGAATTGACCGGTCTCTGTGAGGGTTCCTTGGTTTGCCACTGCGTGGTTTCCTATTTTTACTTTGTAACGAATTTTGTAGTCGCTTCCCACCACGTCGATTCGCGTAATAGTGGTGTGAACATCGCTCAGTGCGACTCCTCCTCCCACAAATCGCTGACTTACTTCATTTTGAACTAGTTTCAAATCGCTTGGAGAAAGTCCCATATTCAAAATTCCTTCCACACGCGCATTATATGTTTGCAATGCCTGCTTGGCCGCCTCTACACTCGTGAGTTCTTGTGCTGCAAATGATACATCCAATGCAGTAGGTAGTGCGGGCACATCGTTGGGTTTTGTGGATCGATACACTTTAACTCCTTTCACCACCGAGGCGGTGCTTCCCGCGATTAGTGCGGATGCTGCCTCAGGATTCTCTCCGCTTCCCGGAACTACCGTGGACAACGCGTCGCGATAAGTTCCATAGGTAGGTTCAATCACAATGTCGCGGACTCCTTCCACAACGGGCACTCCATCGAACCCTTCTTTGTGGTTTTCATACAAGCCGACTCCGGTCCCCACACCACAACTGAGTAAGCATTCGGTTGCACCTGCGGCCCATCCTGCTCCTGCTGTTACTGCACCTGCGGCTAAGCTGCATATTCCACATGCGGCTGCACAGGTAGCTCCAAATTCAAACATGGCCTTGTCTTTCTTTTCACCAAATTTCTCTTGATACACGGGGTTGTCGCTCGCGAAGATATTTTGTTCTTGATACGATACGTAGGATTCTCCAAGCTTGTTTCCATTCACTGCCTCTTCAATAGTTTGCACGAGTGTTTTACGATCCACATCTTCATCCCAATCCACGGTGGCGTACCAGGTTCCGTTTCCTTTGTTGTAGGCTTTTGCAATCGCATCATCCGCGTCAAACGTGCACGTACGGAGTTCCAATTTCAAAGGCCCTGCTTTTGTGTCGTCTAAAGTACGCGTGGTGGATGTTTGTACGGTTTGCTTGTGTACTAATTGTTGCGTGCGCGGGTCGGCGGTGCCGCACAATAATACTTCTTTCTCATACACTTGTGTTTTCGTGTTAAACGTCAAAGGATACTCTGCGTTGTAGGTTATTTTCGCTCCGGCTTTTGCGCTGGTGGGATTTACTTCATACAAATCCAATTGGTTCAATCCATCCAATGCATTTGCTCCGTTTGGATCAAGTGTGTAAGTAGCTTCGCTTTGAATATCGGATTTAGTGGTGAGCATACAACACGTTTGAATGGAACGCACCACGAGTCCGCCTTCGGGTGAATTATCGAGTGGGCATCCCTCATAGGTGTATTGTCCTACGTTTGCAATGGAATAGATTCTCCACGTCTGCTCATCTTCAGTGATACACCCGTTGACGTTTTTTCCAAGCGAGGTAATTATTTTTCCTGCTTCAATCATGGCTTCATTTTGGACTCTTCCTTGGGTTTGTCGTACAACCGTTACAATGTTCTTGGTCCCGTCTCCTTTGGTAGCGGGATCAAGAGTAAGTTCCACGATGCTTTGGGACAAGTTTCCTATTTTCAAGTGCATGCGATTGGTTCCCGAGTTTTGTGTGGCGCGCTCTTTTGAACCAAATACGGTCTCCGCTAACACCTGTGCGGGATCCTCCAATCCTGCGTCGTATTCGACAACCCCGAAGAGTGTTTGGTGACTATTTCCTACGCTCAAGGAGCGATCTTTGGGTAAAAAGTTGGCGGCGTTGTATATTTTGTCCTGACATTCTGCGGTCTTTTCTCTATCTTGGACGAGTTTTATTCCGATGGTGATTTTGTCTGCCTGCAATTGGTTCGTCACCACTTCGACTCCCCCAATAATGGCCACGCGGTATACCCCGCATCCCCTTATTTCGGGTAAAAATACGGCGTTACCAAATCCCGTACCTAAGCGTGAAGCAAACACATTATCGGCGCTTTCCCCTTTCAATTGGGGCTCCAAGCTTGTCGCGAGGCTTCCTAATCGGGGATAAGGACCGGATTTCATCACGTATTCCATGAGATTAGGGGTCAATGAATCGTGTTGTAAATACAAGTCAACGCTGGGGCTGCTGACTCCTAATTGGGAGAACGTACAATAACGGTTGCTAATATCACAGCTTGTGAATTGGGTGGCGTCGTTTTTCTTGGATTGGGTTTGTTGCAATACTTTGACCATTTGTTTTTCGATGATTTCAGATAAGTAATGGGCGGCTTGCTCGGCATCACAATAGGCCTGTCCACATTCATTCTTTTTTGCTTGCACGGGATAACGTACGTTCAATGTTCCGCCCTCACACACGGGCACTTGTACGGGATTAGATGCTTGAGAGAACTCCAATTCTTGTTCTCCTAATGCCACATGCACGGGGAGTGTGTTGGATTGGATTGTTTTTTGTGAAAGGACCATGATTCCTTTTACTGAAATAGAGAGTTGTGCCTTGTGGGCATTGGCCTTGGTGAGTATTAAGTTGTATTCCACTTCCTCGTCCTTCTCAATAATATCATTCCCATTCGTGGGGGATAAATCGAATGTGTTCGCCCCAATGCTTTCAGGCTCCACTCCCGTGACGCGTACGGGCTCCAAGCATTTGTTTGAAAGTGTCACGTTTTTGGATAGGCTTCCAATGGTTTCGCTTGAAATAAAACTAATTGGGGTGTCGAATGCGGATATTTCTAAACACGAACTGCTTCCGGTGCGTGCAAATACCTCAATTTCTTTCAAATTCATTCGTCTTCCTTCTACGATTCCTGAAATAATGATGCGTTTCGTTACCACGCTCGATTCGTCGCGCAAGCTTTCCCCCACAATGGAGAGGGGAGGATAGAGTGTTTGTCCGGGGAGCAATATGCTTTGGTTCCCTGTGTTTTTGTTGGGTGGATTTTCAAGTTTCAAACTCACATCGTTCACGGCCTCCCCTTCAAGTGTGGCGGTGAGCGAGTAAATGGGTCCTGCTCCAATGTTGGTGATGGGAATGAGTGCCTTGTCGGTGGCACTTTTGGCATTCGCTTTGATGAGCGTAAGTTCAATACTAGAGGGTGTTTGGATGGCGCGCGATCGATCCCAAAAAGTCACTTCGAATGGAAGCGTAGCCACTAGTTGAGCGGAGGAGAAAGTAGCAAAATAATTAATTCCAGTGGGAGAAAACCCTGCGTGGAATAATTGATTGGATACTTCGAAGTCCACTTGTTTTTCTTGTCCCTGTGCAAGCTTGAATGAGGAGTCAATCGCGGCGATTCTGAATCCATCTACTACCGGTTGTCCGTCTTGGGAGGTAATTCCCGGAATGAGTGTGAGTTCGGATCCACAATTATTGGTGGCCTTTACACTTACGCGTTTGGTTTCGGGATACTGATATGTTCCGCTTGAGTTGTATCCTATTCCATTGTATCCTTGACTATTGTACACATCGGATGCGGCTCCCTGTGAGAATCCATAATAGGGCACGTTCGAGTTGAGCGTGGAGGTGGTTCCCCCATAGAGGTTACCATAGGGCTGATTTTCCCCCATCACCACGACACTTAGTTTGTCTTTGTTGAATTGTAAACAACTTGAATCGAGTTTCTTATTGTACACCACCGCAACGCTGGTTTGTCCATGGATGGGAAATGATAATGCTGCATTTCCACTCAATTTCAATTGTGCACTCCCCGTGAGTGTGGCGGTGCTTTCCGTTTCTCCTGAATATGTTGCGGTTATGGGTAGTGTTGCTTTTCCATTGGGTGCAATGATGGGAATGGTTCCAATTTCAAGGGTGAATTCATTTGGGAAACCCTCGAATGTGATGAGTTCTCCCGTGACATTTGTTAGAGAATGTTTCGTCGTGTTCGTCACGCTCACGTTTTGCGTGACTTTGGTTTGTCCAAATGGAATGCTAAGTTCCACTTTGTCGACTTTCAAGGGCTCCTTGATTCCAATCGCAATGCCTTCCTCCGCATCCGCGTAACCGGGGAGCTTTACTTTGAGTTGGTACAGCCCTGCGTCCAGGCTTTTGTCAAGGATGTATTTTCCATTCTCGCCCTTGTTCAACGTATTGGTTCCTTTCATGCTGGCGGCGAGTTTTCCTTCGGCGTCCGTGAGGGAAATGAGTGCGTTTCCTACCGTATTTCCTTCGTCATCCGTGATGAATAGTTCTATTTTTTCTCCTGTCTCAACGAAATCGGCCACCACTACATTCAGGTGTTTGGGTTGTACAATTTCAAGTGAGAGTGTTTGGTTCCATGCTTCGTTGTTGGAAATAATTTGCAATTGAATGGTGGTTTGTCCTTCTTCTTCCGGCAAAAAGTGAATGCGCGCATCGGTCCCGGTGGCGGTGCTTGTCCCTGAGAGTGTGACGGAAATACTCGTGTCTTTGTTTCCATTGTCTTCGAGTTTTCCAAATGTCCCGGTTTCTGTTTTGGTGAAAACGAGTAATGGGTTTTCATTGGAAGTGGTGGCCTTCACGATGGCCGAACTGGAGGAGGACGTTCCCCCTGTCACTGTGGTGAGCGGGACCAATCCTTCCCCTGCGGCGGCTTGTCCCGCGACTAAGGGTTTTGCTGTTTGCACGTTCACTTGCAAGGCGTATTTTTTTCCTAACAATGCTTGCATGTTTCCAATGGGATACAATCGATTGTCTTCATCCACAAAATGAATCGTCGTGCAAATGCTTCCTTGGCAAAAAGGCAGTGCTTCGTATAACGTGATGCTGCTGTTTTTGCTTTGCGCATACAATCCTGATTTGGTCGACACATACGAGGCGCTTCCCAGTTCGCTGTCTGTAGGAGTGCGTATGAGTGTGTTTCCATTTTGAGTGAAGGCACGATAATTTAGTTCGATTGTTCCCGCAGGCGTACCCTCGCGTGCTTTGAGTCGCACGTCAAACGTTTGCGTTCCGGTGGGATTGTTTACTACTATTTCCACCCACTTCGAAAAGGATCCTGCCTTTCCTAATGTTGCACGGTCTTTGGTTTCTTTTCCGGGCTTGGGTAATGGGTTCCATGTTCTTCCATAATTAATCGTATCTGCGTCCCCATTCAGCCCGAATATTCCTACGAATTGAGAGTCAATCGATGTCACGTTGTCCGTTCCCACGCGTACGAACACTCCCCCTTTCTGCATGTTGGCCGGCCACTTCACAGTGAAGCGTGCAAACCCATCTTCTTGGGGTGAAATACCTGGGATGGGATTTCCATTTGCGCTGAACAATCCCTCATAGGTTATTTCGGGCGTGTTGGAGGGAAGGGCGTCCGTGTCTAAAGTAATCGTGTGCTCTTTGTTTGTTCCCACATTGATTGTTTTTTTGTAAATTTTGCCCGTGTTATCGGTGGCGGTGATGGTAACGGTTTCTCCTTTGGGAATGCGTGCAGTGATTTTTCCATTCGTGGTGTTTCCGCTAAACAAGGAGGTTCCATTGGCGGTGTGGATGGTGATGTTTCCCGTGAAGGGTTGTCCTTGCGTGCTTAACAAAGTAAATTCCACCTCATCAAAATCCGCGTCGAGTGTCAATACCACTTTGTTGAGTCCGCTTACAATAGTAATTTCTTCTTCCGCGGAAACATTTTCTTTTTCCGCGTGCACCAATAATTTTGTTCCTACGGGCAATCGTACGGTGAAGCTTCCCACACTATCTACGCCTCTCGGGGCAATGAGGGGGACAAATTCTTCCCCTACTAAATCATACACTTGTAAAGTAGCTTGCGTGGCGGCCTTTCCGTCTTTCTCGCTTACAAAAACGGCGAGTGTTCCTGAGTTACCGCTCGTAAATGGGACTAATCCCACATTCATTGTTTTCCCGAGTTCCCCTGCCGCTAGTTGGACCCACTCCACACTCATGCGTTTGGGATAAAAGTTTGGAGAATAAGCGAGCAAATGATACTCATTCGTTTCATTCAATCCAGCGAATTCGGATTCTCCTGAAAAATTACTGGTCTGTGAATCCATTTTGTCAAACAGTTCATCCAACAGTGACAACTCTACTCCTTGTAGGGGTTGTTTGGATTGTTCATTTTGTGTGATCACAAACAAGGAGGTTCCGCCGAAGCTTAGGGGAGTTAAAATGGTTTCTTCGTTGTTGCGGAGTGTTTTTCCTCCGGGGAATTCCGTGTTACTGGTGTACGACGTGTATCCTTCTTTGGATACGCTGACACGCACAACGAGTCCTTTGGTTAGGTTTTCAGTGTGTGTTCCCGAGGACGCATCTACATCCGTGATGGTTTCTCCGCTTTGTGCATTTTCTATTTTGATGTGGACGTTTTCAAGTGGGAGTTGGGTGGTCTTGTCGATGGCCTTGATGAATAACACACTGGGCCCTTCGCTTGCGCTCGCCTTGGGTGTCATTTCTTTTAGTTTGATTTCGTCTCCCGTGAATAGGATGAAATCAATCAGGTCCTCGTAATTATCCGCACGTGCAACTAAAGACAGTTCTTGATGGAGGGGCACGCTCAATAGAATAATTCCTTCTTCATTCGCGGACGCAATCACTGGACTCTCGGATCCCGTCCATGTGACGCTTACAACGGCGTCCGAAATAATGGTTTGTGTTTCCGCATCAACGAGTTTGAGTTTTCCCACAATGGCATCGTTGCTTCCTTGAAACGATAGTCGTAAATTTTCTTCCCCGACAAACAGTGTTCCTTCTTGTGAACCGAATCCTTGTTTGGTTGCTTGGATGGTCAGTTCTTCTTGGGGCGGAAGACTTGATAGTGTAATGGACTGTCCATCCGACGCGGTGAGTTCGTCTAATAAGTTTCCTTTCGAATCAAATATTTGAATGGACACATCCTCGAGGGGTTGTCCTTTGTTGTCTTTCAATGATAACGTGAAGCTTGCATCCTGGGGGGCGTTGGCCATGGAGACGAATGCCATGGATCCAATGAGAATAACCAATAGTGCGGCGGTGAAGGGAAGTGCGGGTATTCCTTTTTGTTCTAAAAAATCGTTATAGCTCCAGGGGAGGCCGATTCCTTTCTCTTCAAAAAAGTCCAGTACGCCATAATACGCGTCCTCTACTTTCACGTATACGTTCCCCAACGACTCGGTGATCCCCATAGAGTATCGAAACCTCGGGAATTTATAAATGGCCGGGTAAATTCAAAGAGGATTCTCTCGCCCCGCCTAAATGAGTCCTTCTCGTATCAGTTTTTGGTGAACATAAGTCCAATTAACCCATGCCCAATAGAGAAAGGCAAACCCTGCGATGAGAATAATACGAAACAGGATATCATGCGTGAATTCGGCAAACGAATAGGGCGTGTGGACCAGTTGTTGGATGGAAATAATCATGCGTAAAATGTTGAATGCGTACAATAATCCCACTCCCACTGCGGCTCCTATTATTTTTTTCTTCCACCCTTCGTTGGGGGTAATTAGAATGACGCTCGCGAGGAGTACCATTTCCAATAATCCCGAACACAGTGCACTAATTTCAATTAGTTTTCCCTGCGCCCAGAATTGAGTAGAGTTCTCGCTTGTGGTGAATGTTCCCAGCATATTCAACACATTTTGCACGTCTACTGTTTCCATTTGTTGCAGTGCGTGCTCCGCTCCGATTCCTTGTAACACGAGAAAAAGTATTCCAGCCAGTACGCCCCATTGTCCTAGGAAGAGAATTCCTTCTCTCAAAAGGGCCTTGTTTTGCACGTTGCGCGTGTGAAGCATTATAAACTCCCTCACGTTGGCCTACTTAACTCTGTGTGAGAGGAAAAAAAAACCTTATGCGTAAAATGATCCACCCTTCCCATACTTCGTTTTCCTATTCTAAATTGTTTGGTAAATCTATTTCTTCCGCCCTGAATGTGGAGTTGCTTTTGTTGCAGGGAATGACATTGGTTCTTTCAGTATTGGCGTTCCTCGTGTTCACTGGGTTCATGGGACTCATTGTGTACTTGGCTATTCTTCCCTCCCTTGCGAGTGGCTTTCTTCCTGTATCCGTGTTTGTGGTGTTGTTTGGTTTTGCCGTGTGGGTGTTAGGGATGCTGGCCATCAATGCATTCGTTAATGGAGTGCAGTTTCATTTGGCCATGCAGGCCGTAACCAAAAAACCATTTGATTTGAATTTGGCATGGAAACTTTCCTCAGCACGATGGCGCGATGCGTTTGTTGTTCAAGGGAGTTTGTTGGGTTTCATTGTGGGGTTGTTTGTTCTTTCATTGATTGTAAGTCTGTTAGTATCGGGAAACATCAACGTGCTGAGCGTACTTTTCCAACCTGCGAATTGGACGGGCTCCGCGTTGGCCACCATTTTGGTGATGGGCCTCTTGATTCTGATGTTGCAGCCCTTCCTCATGATGATGCTTCCAATTGTGTATTTTGAAAATACGAAGCCCTTGCAGATTACCCAAAAGTTACACGAATACGTGAAGCCGCATTATTGGGCGCTGTTTGGTACGCTCATTTTGTTGATCATATTGAATGTCTTCCTCACTTCCATTGCGGATTTCGCCACGCAACTTCCTGCGACGCAGAGTCCTGTACGAGAAACGGCCGTAACGTTTGTTATTTTCACCGGGTTCGCATTCTTGGTGCAAATACTCGCCATTCTCTTAACATTCACCATTAATTTGAACACGCAAACACTATTGTATTTGCACGTGGGAAAACCCGAGGCGAATACGCAGTTTGTTACGCAGGGTCCGCTTTCCACGGCCCTTTCACAAATGGCCCGTTCTCATCCTTCTCATTCGGGAATGTTACCCGTGAAATGGAAAACTCCGGGTTCGCGCAAAGGGCGCTAATCGTAGTGCGCTAACACAACCTATTTTAACGCACATTCAATGATAATGGCATGAAAATTGGCGGATTTGAGGTTGGACCCTATGCGTTGCGCGAAGAGGGCGGAAAGAAGCACCTCATTTATGCGTGTAAAGATTGTGTGTACGGCGCGAGCCTAGCAGATGATCCGCATTGTCGTTTCCACATTGTGAGTGTGTTGCAGAAATCCGATGCCGACTTGATCGTACTTGCGGACGTGTATGAGCGCGTGTACAATGAAGAGCAAACGAAGCAATGGAAGGAAATTGCGGATTTGGTCAATGAACTCAAGGGAAGAGAACTCTGGAGCTACTCTCATTTGGGCGATCCCGAAACGGAAAGCGAAAGTGAATTTGGTGCGCGCCACGATGAAGTGATGCAAATCACGTTCGAATTATTATCGTATGATCCCATCAAAGCATACTTACGCTGCTTGTCTGCATTGAAACGTGAAGCGGGTAAAGTAAAAACCGGTGGAAAACCCTCCAAGGTGTACGTTCAAACACTCCAAGAGATTCGTGAGGCGTTTGAGAAAACAAAGTTTATTCAAAAAACAAAAGAATATTTGTTGCGCTTAGATGAGTTGCCTGAAACCCAGGATTTGTATCGTCATTTCTTTGAGGCGGAAGTCAAACCGAGTTTCATTGGCTCGCGATTGATGTTTGGAAATGAAATTGAGAATTTTGAACTCGTGGATGAATACACGGTTGGCAAATCCAACGTGCAAATATTTAATCATCCCAACAAAGTGGCCAAATTATATTTCGTAAATCCACCCGAATATTCACTTTCTCCTGAAAAATACTTTTTGCTTTCGAAAACAAAAGAAGTGGTATCAGGATACAACCCTGGAAGAAGTGGATTGTCCGACATTGCGGCGTCGCGCAACTACTTTACTCGCGTCTACCAAGCGACTATTCGTGACTTGGCGCACCGTAACAATATTGCAATTGAGAATGAGGAAATTGAGGAACTTGCAGAGGTTGTTTCACGCTACACGGTAGGATATGGAGTGCTTGAATTACTTCTCTCCGATAGAAAAATCACCGATGTATTTTTGGACTCTCCTATTGGAGGAAAGCCCGTGTATTTGACGCACTCGGATTATGGACAGTGTATGACGAACATTTTGTACACGGAGAATGAGGCCGAGGCGTTTGTTTCCAAGCTCCGCGCCATGAGTGGACGCCCCTTTGATGAGGCCCATCCTGTGTTGGATTTTGATTTGCCTGGACAAGAAACCCGTGTGGCGAGCATTGGAAAGCCCCTTTCTCCCGATGGATTAGCTTTTGCTTTTCGTTTACACAAAACAACGCCTTGGACATTGGAGCAATACATTGACAACAAATTCCTCACGCCTCTTTCTGCAGGAATGCTTTCTTTTTTCATCGACAATAAAGTCACCATGTTGGTTACGGGTTCGCGTGGAAGTGGAAAAACATCCTTGTTGAGTGCATTGATGTTAGAGATTTTACAAAACTCTAGAATGATTGTTCTTGAGGACACGCTTGAATTGCCTGTTCCGTACATGAAGGAAGTCGGATTTAATGTTCAGCGATTGAAAACGCGCTCTCCCATCGGAGTAAGTAAGAGTGATACGGAAGTTTCTCCCGAGGAAGCGTTGCGTACGGCATTACGTTTAGGTGATTCTGCACTGGTGTTAGGTGAAGTCCGTTCGGAGGAAGCCCGCGTGCTTTACGAGGCCATGCGTGTGGGTGCGGCAGGAAACACGGTGTTAGGAACCATCCACGCTGACTCTGCGTACAGTGTGTGGGATCGTGTCGTGAATGATTTGAAAGTTCCTACGACGAGTTTCAAAGCCACTGATTTGGTCGTCGTTGCGCGTCCTATTCGGTTCTCTGGTTCGTTAAAGTCGCATCGCCGCATGACGCAGATGACAGAGATCAAAAAGCACTGGAACAAGGACCCTGAGCGTGAAGGGGGATTGTTGGATTTGATGCTCTATGATGCGCGCACGGACGCATTAGAATTGTTAGAGGATCACTTGAAAGAAAGTGAGTTGTTCGAACGTATCCGCAGACTTTCCGGCCTAACACTTAACCAAATTTGGGACGACATCCGCACGCTTTCAAATGCGAAATTATTTTTAGTGGAGATGAAAAACCAATACAAGGTTCCCGAATTATTGGAGGCCGAGTATACCACGCAGGCAAGGGCCAAGCTTGCATTGATGAAAGACATTCAAATTCAGGAACATGGGAGTCCCGATTATCCCGTGTTATTAGATGAGTGGAAAGCGTGGGTGAAGAAGAATACGTTGCAGGGAATTTTGAACAAAAAGAAACAGCGCGGAAATGAGCCCGATCAGGAAGAGAACTAGGAGTAGAAAAAATGGCAAACGCTGGCAGAGGAAGGAGAGTTGGTCGCGGGAAATACAAGAGTACACATAAAGAGGTCCGACGATTGAGGGCAGAGAGTGAAGAAAAGGCTGATAATTCAACTGCCCAAAAAGCGCTCTTGCAACATTGGAGAAATAGATTCAAAAAAGCACAGGGAATGACAACCGAACATCTGCTACGCCATCAAAGGGCAACAGTGAAAAAAGCCCCTATTCCCGTTGCTGAACTTGAGCGGATTGCAAAAATGAATATCGAAGAATATAGGGGATACTTGCTAAAGTACATTCTCTCGCAAATCAAGCAGTTTTAATGAGTGGAAAATAGGGGGCTATAAAAACAATAAGCCCTTTTTTCGGAACATGCCCACTGGCCGTTTTTCTTCCGATTCGAAAGTAAAGGCTCCTTCGCGAAACTCGCCTTCTATGGCCAGTCCGTCCATTGGAAAATTATACCGGGATATTCCCGTTGAAAGCGATGCGTTGTTTGTCAAAGAAGATTTTGCCGTACCCAAGGAACACTGGTATGTTCGTTTTTGTAAAAATATGTACAAGCGCTTTCCCTCCATGGGAAAGGGTGCCTTTTTTGCTCCTAAATATAAAGAGGCCGTTGCGTTCCTTGGATGGAACCTCAAGCCCGAGGAGTTCTCTTCCGCAGTAAAAGGAAGCATGATTATTGCATTGGTTGCGGGTGCCATTCTTTCCATTGTGTTGGGAATTCTTTTGTCTGGACCCATTGCTTCCATGTTTGGAATTGACGAAGGAATCGGTCCCATTCTCTATTTGTTTTTTCCCACCATCATTGTGGGTGTAGTCATTGCCAATTACATTCAAAGTTTTCCCCTCGCGGAGGCGAAGCGTGAACAGATTCGTGCGCTTACCTACGTGCCTGAAATGATGGGCTACATGATCATGAGTATGAAACTGGTTCCTAACTTGGAAAAAGCCGTTGAGTTTGCCGCAGACCATGGGAAAGGAAGGATTGCGCAGGAGTTTAGGCGGATCATTTGGAATACAAATCTTGGAATATACAACACCCTCGCGGAGGGATTAGATGAGCTTGCGTATTCGTGGGGAAACTTTTCATCGGAGTTCAAACAGGCGTTGATGAATGTTCGCGCATCGGTATTAGAGAATACGGAAGCGAAGCGTTATCAGTTGCTCGAAAAAACAATGGATGAAATTCTCGAGAGTGTCCAAAACAAAATGGAACAATATGCCCGCGATCTTTCGGGGCCTAGCACCACATTGTTTTACGTGGGTGTTTTGCTTCCGCTTATTTTGATTATCATTCTTCCCGTGGGAAGTGCATTCTCAGGGAGTCCGCTTGCACAGACGGGAATATTGTTTTTTATCTATGATATTTTCCTTCCCATTTTGGTTATTTGGTTCGCGCGCAATCTGTTGTCTTCGCGTCCCCCCACTTACACGCCTCCCGAGATCTCCGATGCGCAACCCGGGTTGCCTCCTAAGAATACATTCAAGGTGGGAAAAAATGCCATGAGCATTTGGGTCCCTGTCGTGGGAATCATTGTGCTGGGTCTTTTGATTTCAGGATATTTGCACCTTTTCGGGTTGGGAATAGGCGATCCGGAGGGGGCGAATTCATTGTATTTATTGCAGCCCGATAAGACGCTTGAAAACGTACTTTCAATTGACAACAAGCCCGTGGATTATTTTGAGCCGGGCGGGGCGCGTGAGCAGCAATTGACGGCATTAGGTTATACGGGCGATACCGTTCAAACCACCATTAATACGGAGAGAGCTCGTTTCTTTGCACAAGCAGAGAATGACATTACGCCTTATAATTTTATTTTTGGCGTCCTCATCGCATTTTCAATTGCCGGCGCCACATTCGTCGAGCTTTCGTTGCGCGAAAAAAGAAAAATTCAGCAGCGCTACATGCAGATGGAGTCCGAGTTCAAGGATTCATTATACGTTCTCGCCTCACGCTTAGGAGAAAATAAACCCATTGAGGATGCGCTGCGCCACACGCAGACTTTTTTGCCCAACAATATTGTTTCGCAGGAAGTGTTTGGGAAGACCGTGGATAACATCCACATGCTGGGGATGCCATTGGAAAGCGCCGTGTTCGACCCTGCGTATGGGAGCCTGAAAAATAATCCCTCTCAAATGATTGTAGGTTCCATGAAGATTGCAGTGGATTCCGTGCGCTTAGGTGTGCAGGTGGCCGCGCGGACGCTCATTTCTCTTTCGCGACAATTAGGAAACTCCGAGCGCGTGAGTAAAATGCTCACCATCCTCATCAAGGACATTACAGGGACCATGAAAACAGTGTCGGTGTACATTGCACCCGTCGTATTAGGAATTACGACGAGTCTTCAGCGTGTGGTGATCGTCACATTAGTCAGCATTAACGCCACAGGCTCTACTCAGCCTGCCGTCGATTTATCCTCGACGGGAATTCCGGGTGCCGATTCGTTTGCTAACTCGGATATTAGTTCGTTCATCAAACCGGATGTTATTGCAACGCTGGCAACTCCTGGGGAATTTTTGGTGATTGTGGCCATCTATGTGATTGAGTTAGTGTTAATCATGAATTATTTCGTTACATTAATTGAGGAAAATAATCCCCTCACGGCCAAATTGAATGCGGCGAAGAATCTTCCCGTGGCCATTATCATTTTCGTTGTCACCGTCATTATTTCCAACACCATGGTGGCGGGAAGCTTTGGGGGATAGGGGGGAATGATTCCAACTAAATTGAATCAAAAGGGACAGGCATTCGAAGCCTATCGTTTGCTCATCGCCATGGTGATTGCGCTTGCGGTGTTAGTGATTATTCTTTCGGCCGTGGCGTACTTTGATGATTTGAGAAGGAAGGTGAGTCAGGACACGCTTTATTCTTCGTTCAAGAGTGCAGTGGATTCCCCTAATTCCAAAGTGGTGAAGGCCACGAGTTTAGCATTTGTTTCCGGATCAACGTATTCCCGTACGCAGTTTGCCCGGCAGACCAGCCTTGAGGATGAGTGTATTCAATTAGATGGGGATAAGAGCTCGGGCTTTGACCTGGACGACAGTGATCCCTTGCACCCTTTCATACGTGTGGCGAGTTCCATCCAGGGAAGCGTGTATTTCCAGTGCGACACCTCTAATTTCATTATTCCCCCGGGCCCCGATTCCTGCTTCGTATATTGTATCATCTCATTTGGCAAGGCCCTTACCAGCCCGTAGGGGCGCACCCTCGAAAGCAACCTTTTTATAGGGCGCTGGGATTGTGTGGAGTGGTGATAACCGGTATGAATTCTAGGGGACAAGCGTTTTCGACGTTTCAATTATTGATTGCGGCCGTAGTGGCTTTGGCTATTTTGGTTTTACTATTAAACATTATTGGGAGCCTCCCCACGCCCGGAACGACCAAGCCTCAATCGGAGGCCGTGAACTTGATCAAGAGTCAAATTAATTCACCCTCTGAATTACGTACAAGCTCGAATGCGGTTATTTTTACTCGCGAAGATTCATTGAACTCCAAGGCCGTCGCTACAGCCTCGGGCGTGTTAACCTCCAGTCAATTGTGTATTTCCATGGGTGACTTTTTCGATGAAGCAGGAAGCGATTTTGTGGACACGAATCCTTCTGTCTCCGGAGACATTATTCAATATAGTGGTTCTGGTCAGTTGCGCGTAAAGATGAGCGTCATCTGCGACACGGGAACAGAATTGTCTACTGACTTGCAGAACAATGGAATTGATGACTCCACATGGATGCAGTCCGATAAGTGCCAGCAATTATTGGGTCTTTCCCAAACCGCCTGTGTGGTTGCCTTACGCTTTGTATAGCATCCACTGGTTTTTACTTTTATGAGACGTTCAATTTGGTCCGAGACCCGTGCGCAGGGGGAATTCAATTCACTCTACACCATTCTCGTGCTCATCATTGCGGCGCTATTACTCATTACGGTTATCAAGCCGTTATTTAGGGAATCCCAGAGCCTTGGAAATAAGGTCCCGATTATTGGAAAATAACTAATTTGAGTCTGCCGCAAGCGCGTGTTTCGATTTCATGATGGACAAAATCATATGGGCGGTTTCTTTGCTTGCGTCCAATATTTCGAGCTGGACGATTTTCCCTTCTTTTGTGTAGTGCGTGATGACGTTATCTTTCTGCTCTCCGTAGTCGGGCTTTCCATTTCCTAATCGGATGAGTAGAATATCGGCTTCCGGGTCGTATTCATATTCCATAACGCATGCTCCTTGCTTTATACACGGTTATTACTCTTTTTATGTCTGCCTCGATTTCCACAATCACACGTAGAACGTGACCATTCAGTTTTCGCTGGTAAATTTTTCTATCAAACCGGCCCTCTGCAATTGAATCGGGGTGTAGTAGAGTTAACTCAACTGCCTCATCCGAAATGCCCAGTTCATCCATACGATGACGTGCATGAAGAATGTAAGAAATGACCATGAGTTGCGAGTCAGCCGAAAATGAGTTAAAACTAGGGAAAATTTTGAAAATAGCCAATCTCCGCTCCACTCTTTTTGAACATTTCCCACGCTTTTCAATGATGGATGCCCATTTGCACGCTCAGCTTGTTCAAAACGTCTCGGACATTGTGTTCAAGCATATGCACGTGTTGAGCGGACAAAAAGTGATGGTGATTTTTGACGAGGAGTGTGAACTGTCCAAGATTGTGCTCAAAGCGTATCGCGAGGCACTCGCAACGCATCCCCTCACGCAGTTTGTGGATTTCAATGCGCATAAGATGGAAGAAGTAGAAGCGTTAGCCAAGACGCTTTCCAAGGATGATTTAGTGGTGATGATTCAATCCATGAGCTTTCGTGTCTCCGTATATCGCTGGCGCTTGGAATTATTCGATCATGGATTGAAAGTAGTTGAGCATGTGCGTTTGTCTCACAACCTAGAGAGCGAAATACCCGCTTACATTCATTCGTTGAAATATGATTTTCCTTTTACCAGCACCACTTCTCAAAAGCTTAATGAGCTATTGAAGACGAGCGTGCACATCAAAATCGAATGTAAAGGAGGGAGCATCCTTACGCTGGATTCGCGCATGGAGAAACCCGTGATTAACACGGGGAATATTGAAACGGAACAGCGCGGGGGCTATTTTCCAATTGGAGAAATATTCTCTGAACCCATTGAGTTGGATAAAATGAATGGTACAGTAGAAGTGTACGCCTACCCGGGAGAGGACCACCGCATGGTATTCGTGGAGCACCCGTTCAAGATTGCAATAGAAAATGGAAACGTCGTGGGTGGAGATTTTCCTGAGAATTTCCAGCCCTTAATTGACATGCTCAAAATGGAAAACGCGGATGGAAAGATTCCCGTGAGAGAATTTGGATTGGGATTAAACCGCGGCATTTCTCCCACTCATACGTTGACGGAGGCCACGGCATTTGAGCGTGTGGCGGGTCTTCATTTGTCCATGGGAATGAAGCACGGGGCGTACCAGAAAAAGTTCAAGAAAAACAAGGAGCTCCAGCAGCGATACCATGTGGACATTTATCCATTAGTTAAACGTATTTGGATTCAAGACACGCTGGTGTTTGATAGTGGCGCGTTTGTCGTGTGAGAAAAGAAAAATAATTTCTATCCAATAATGCGTCCCTGTCTCGTTTTATGGCATGCCCCAATCGCAAAGGGAGGCAGTCCATGGAGGGTGGATTGGTAGAGATAATATCCTCCCTCTTCCTTCTCAAAAAAAGTAGGGTTAGGGGCCCATTTTCCATTTTCGTATAGTTGAAGATGCACCTCGTCTCGTTTTCTTTCGTTTTTCTCCACCCATTTTTTGGGCACTCTAAAATAAAAGGTGACATAAAACGAGTTTTCGTTCCAGGGATGAGTTTGGTGGACATGGATGGTCTTGTATACCGCGTCAATGGTAGGAAGTGTGTATTCTGTTTCGTCCTCGAACTCCTGGTGAATAATCAATCCATTTGGTTCCAGTTTTTTCTCGGAACGAATCACTATTTTTTGAATCGCATGCTGTTCAGCTTTGTTGAATCGTAGAAAGGTGGTTTCTCCCGTGTTGAGCGTAAATCCCATGAATGATTTTTCTCCCGTAGAATCAGATTCATGTCCACCTGCTCCTCCATCACAGGAACCCGTTCCCGTAGTGTTTCCTGCATCCGCTTCAGCGACATTCATTATGTCCGTGAGTGAAACCACATTGTACTGCCACGTTTCGGATTCCGCCCTCTCTCCGGTGGATAGATTAGTGGTGAGTATTTTCCAGTAATAGGTTCCACTCCCCCACGCCGGATTTGGGACATGGGTGTACGTGAACGTTTGGGAGGCGCGCACCGTTCGATCCACTACTAAGTATTCTTCCCCATTCACGTTTGGAGGGGTTCCTTTTCGAACGTACAAGCGCATGGAGTAGGTTCCTTCCCTGCTCAGGTTTTGTGCAGTAAACACAATGGATTCTTCGCCTTGAATATGAAGTCCATCCACGGGGGTGAGTAGTTTTACTCCTACAGGAGTATCCGTGGCCTGAAATGCGAGCAAATAATACCCCGTGGGCTGCTGCGCATGAACATAGAGTGCTGCCGTGGCCAGGGCCAGTACCACCATCACGAATAATGGGAACACAAAAGGTATTCGTGTGGAGGAAGGAGTTGCAAGGGCATCCATACTACTGGGCAAATGGGGTTGCGGTATTTAACTCTTCCAGCTATTTCAGCAGGTCCGCGGCTCCCGCACCAATGTTCGCGAATAGTCCAACGAATACGACGAGTTGAATGCTATCCCCAACTCCCGTAACAACTCCACCCAGCACGCCCATCAAATAGAGCATGACGGCAGCGGTGGAGTAAGATACGAGCAGCTGCGAGGAAAGGCGTGTGGGGATTATTCCAAAGATTCGTTCCGATTCCACGAGCTGGTATTTGGTATAATAGAGTAAAAGAATGTTGAACAAAATGGTGACGCCCAGTATGGCCAGGAGGCGGGCAATATCTAGCCCTGCCGATAATCGCCACACTTCTTCGGTGACCGCAATCGGTGCGCTTAGGACCATGGCCCCTACAATCTGTTGGGCCAAATCATCCCAGGCAAACTTGTCCGGATGAATGATGGGGGCGGCGAGTAAATGAAAGGGACTCCTTTTGGGTTGAGGACCCCAGGGTTCGGGGGTTGTTCTGGCATAATTTTTCCGTAAAGGAGGATTCGTCCCCGATGCTACTAATCGTCCCATATTTTTTCCCCTGTATTTTTTCCTCAAAAAAAACCTATGCCTGACCATTATTCTTGAAGTATTTAATCGAGAAGGTAGGGAAAAAAATAGAAAATTAAAAAAAAGTGTAAGCGCGGGTTTTTTTTCCCCGCACTCAAAATTTTAATAATGGCTTCCGTGCACGTTGCAGCATCCGCAGGATTTGAATCCCCACATTTTGCCATACATGACTAATGCTACACCAATAACGTACCATGCGGCGACGCCCCAGTCGAACATTCGTGCAGTCTGGCTAAGTTGGGTGGCGAATCCACCGGCCAAGAACCATATTCCTAATGCAATCATAATCACGGATAAGGCAGCTCCGCCCCAGTCGCATGAGCAGGTTTCTTTTTGCATCTTCATTCCCTTCATAATTTTTTTCTCCTCCTAGTTGCCCCAAAAAGGGCTTGGATAGGTTGGCAAAAAAATTGGGGTTTATAATAGAACGCCCGTTTAACGAGGAAAAACTATTTCGTTTTTCCAAATGCCCCTAAGTAGTGGAGCGTGAATAGCATCATTCCAATACTCACGAGATTAATCCACACCGCGTATTCGGAAAAGAAAGTAATCGCACTCACGGGAAGAAATAATGCACCCAGACTCGCGCATGCGGGGCACTGGGCCACTAAAAATATTCCAATGGTTCCAATCCCACTCGCTCCGGTTCCTTTTGCTCGCTTCTCCACCGAGCATGTTTGGGGACTCACCCATAAATGAATTTGGTAGGCCATGGTGATTCCGAAAAGGAGGATAAAAATGCCCAATAGTATTCCATGTCCCAATGGAAGGTTACTTATCCACACGTCCATGTTGTCCAAGTTCCCCAACAATTGGGTATAGGTATACAGCACCAGCATCCCGGTCATAATTACTATGGCCAATAGGGCATATGCGGGTTGCCTGAGTATTTTTTCCAAGGGAGTCATAGGTATAATCGGAGAAAAAGAGGATTTAATGGTTCTCCCAAAATCAAATGAAAAAAACCCTCATTACGCATTTCTTTATAGACACTCACCCGCCTTTTCATGTAGTGAGCGCTTTCAGGAATGCACGCGGGGAATGATCCATGGATATTATTGTGAAGGGATTGTCCATCAGCCTGGGGAAACAGGATCTTTTTCATGATGAGAGCTTCGGCATAGCCTATGGGGCCAAGGTCGGGATTATTGGACGAAATGGGGTTGGAAAATCCACCCTTTTGAAAGCGATTATTGGAAAGACCGATTACAATGGTAAAATTGAGTGCAATGCACGCTTGGGTTATTTTCCTCAACACCCTGAATTGAATCCCAATCATACCTTTCGTGAGGAGCTTGAAACAGGGTTAAACGCATCCAAATATGGGGCGCGTATTCAAGAAATTGAATCGTTGATGGCCAACCCTTCCGTGTACAACGACATGAAGCGTTTGACCCAACTCACGGAGGAATACTCCCTTCTCCAATCAAAGGCGCACCAGGAAACTCGCTCAACTAACTCTACGAGCGTGGATGACGTGTTGAAGCGATTAAAAGTGTCTGATTCTATTTTTACCAAAAAGGTATCTGAACTAAGCACGGGACAAAAGGCCATCCTTTCGCTTGCGCGTATTTTTTGTGCGGATTGTGACGTGCTTCTTTTAGATGAGCCTACCAATCACTTGGATTTTGATCGATTGGATATCCTGGAAAAATACTTATCTTCATTCAAGGGCACCGTGTTAATCGTAACCCACGATCGTTATTTGTTAAATCGTGTCGCAGATACGGTGTTGAAACTGGAGAACGGAAAAGTAATCAAATACAATGGAAACTATGACACGTATTTGCGTGCACGCACCGAACAATACTCTGCACAGGAAAAGGCATATGAGAATGAGCAGAATTATCGACGTATTCAACTTGAAAAAATTAATAAGATTGGCACGGCACCCAAAAATGTTCGCCAGAGTGAGTATCGTAGGAAGATGTTAGACGAGCGTGATGCGGTGGATGTTCCTTCGTTGGATCGGAGTGAGTTTGAGGTACATTTCTCTTCTCGTCCCATGAAAGCACCGTATGTCATGGAAACCAAAGAGTTGTCCGTGGGATACGAGACTCCCCTTATTTCACGCATCAATTTTGCTATTGGAGCGGGTCAGCGTTTCGTAATTATTGGGGAGAATGGGTGTGGGAAGACCACGTTGCTTCGCACCATCGCAGGGAAGCTTCCCAAGTTAGAGGGGGAAATCGAGTTTGCCAGTGAGGCTGTTACTGGATATGCGGACCAGGATTTGCAGAATTTGAATCCCGAGAAAACATTGTATGAGGAAATCTATGCCATCCTCAAAGACAAGGCACTCACACGCGCTAATTTATCCATGATTGGGTTTAAGAAAAACGAGGATGTTGAGAAGAAAATTTCGTCCATTTCAATGGGAGAAAAATCACGTTTGAATTTGTTGAAGGTATTACTCAACAAGCCTAATTTCTTATTGTTAGATGAACCCACTAACCATTTGGATATTGATGCGAGGGAAATTATTGAGAATGCCTTCCTGAATTATGACGGAACCATTCTCGCCGTTTCCCACGATCGTTACTTTATTCACAAGGTGGCGCATCGCGTGGTGAAAGTAGAGAATAAGCGCTTGGTCAACACCACTAATTTCTAGGTGCTACTTTTTCTTTTTTTTTCTTCTCATCTTCTTCGGCCTTATCGGCTTCTTTCTTTGTTGCATGTACTGTTCCTGGAGGATGTTCAGGGGGAGAATACACCGTGTAGAGTAACAGGTCCTTTCCCCTGGAGGGATTGATCACATTGTGTGTGGTTCCCGCCGGCACGATAGCCGTTCCTCCGTCCGGGATACGATGTTCTTTTCCATCCATGATAATCTTGGCTTCTCCTTGTTCTACGCGGAAAAACTGGTCAATAGTCGCATGGACTTCCATTCCCACTTCTTCGCCCGGGGGAATGCGCATCACCACCAGCTGCTGGTGTTTCGCCGTGAATAACACTCTTCGGAATGCCTTGTTTTCAATGGTTAATCGTTCGATGTTTCCAACAAACCCCTTCATACACGACCACTCTCCTATCTCAACACAGGATTAGAGTGATTCCTTGGTATTAAGGGGATTAGTAGAAAAAAAAGAGAATAAGCGCCCGCTGCGGGAATCGAACCCGCGCCGCCACCGTGACAGGGTGGCATCCTAACCGTTAGACTAAGCGGGCAGCCCAGTCGTTAAAGTAAATTGACGAAAAAAGCATTATAAAGGAGCGTCCAAGACCCCTCTATCCGTCCAGTGCCTTCAACACTTCTTCAGCATGTCCTTCGGGGGAGACGCGGGGGAATACTTTCATGATGACCCCGTCTTCGTCGATAATGAAGGTGGAGCGAATGATTCCCATGAACTTTTTTCCATACATGGACTTTTCTCCCCAGGCTCCGTATTTTTCGATAACTTTGTGTTCAGGATCCGCAAGCAAGGGAAAGTTGAGTTGGAATTTCTCTGTGAATTTTTGGTGGGATTTTTCATCATCTTTGCTTACGCCGAAAATAAGGGCGCCTTTCTTTTTTACGCGCGCTAAATTATCTCGAAACTCACAGGCTTCTTTCGTGCATCCTGGCGTGTCATCTTTAGGGTAAAAATAAAGTACCACTTTTTTTCCGCGCAATGAGGATAATTTTACTTCTTTTCCATTCGTGTCGTTCAACACAAAATCAGGGGCTTTGGTTCCTTCAATTGGCATCGCGGTCATGACAAATTTACTCCATGGGTTAAAAAAAATTAAATTATTTTATGAAAAACTTTTTCCGCATCCGCAGCTTCCATGAACATTGGGGTTGTTCACGGTGAATCCGCTTCCTTGTAACGATTCAGCGAAGTCAATCGTACTTCCGTGAATCATGGGCTCAGACATTTTGTCCACGTACACGTGTACGCCGTAGAATTCTAATTTGATGTCGCTTCCGAGTCCTTCTTTTTCAAAGGTTAATGAATAGGTATAACCTGAGCATCCGCCCGGTAACACTTGTACGCGCAATCCGTATCCTGCTTTGTTTTCGCTCTGCATGAAGTCCTTGAGTTTGTGAGCAGCTCGTTCGGTTAATTCCACAAGGTGTTTGGTTTCCGTTTTCATTTCGGTTTTGCCGACGGTGGCGGTTCCAGTAGTAGTGCAGGCATCATCCATAAGGGGTTTCCCTCTATAGGGAGTGGGTGGCAGAAGTTTATAAGGGAACTTTAAATCGACGGTGCTTTGGCTTATTTTTGTAAATTTTAAAGATAGATTTAAAGGAGAAAGTGCGAGTAAGATTGGTAACATGAGCCCTAGTGTTCCTTCGGGGACACTAGATGACTTTTTTTCTCTAAAAATTTTCCGTAGTTTCTTAATGGTTTGGGCCTTGAAGCTCAAAATGCTTCAAAAGTCCGCGCTTGTTTTTATCGATGCTGGATACTTGTCCAAGATTTCGAAATATTTTGGCAGTGGCAAACATATCAAGCTTGACTTGATTCTTTTTTCAAAACGTCTGGCGGAAAAACAAGAGTTGGTGTGTGAGCACGTCTTCTACTACACTGCTCCACCATTTCAAGGGGTCTTTCCTACTCCTCTTGAAATGCGATTAAAGGCGGGATATGATTCGTTCATGAATAACGTGAAGAAAAGTTCCATGATTACAGTTCGTGAAGGTCGTTTGCAAAAAATTGGAAGTTCATTCACTCAAAAGGGAGTGGATACACTATTAACCATGGATTTGTGTCAAGAACCCTTTGATCGTAAAATTAATTGTATTATTCTTTTGGCTGCCGATACCGATTTCGTTCCTGTTCTCAATCAATTACGGTTCAAGAATAAAGTGAAAGTCTTTCTTTATTATTTTACAGATCGCATCCGAGGCTCGCTTTTTTCCATGTCGAATCACCTTCTAACAGCATGTAACAAAAGTATATTATTGACAAAAGAGGATTTCATTTCGAATACGTTGGATAATAAAAATGAGAAGAAAGGGTGAAATACCCTTTCTCGCTATTACTTGCTTGACAAATTGTGCTTCTTAACGTAGGTCCAAATCTTCTTGGTCATTTCGCTCGGTGCGATGGGCTTGCTTCCCATGATCTCTTCAATGGTTTCTTTTCGTCCCGAAAATGAAATGCTGTATCCGCCAAAGGCCGGTTTTTTCTTTTCCCCAAATATTGCCATATTCAATCAGTCTCCTGCGCAGGGCGCACTGGTTCTTCGAGAGAAACCTAATTGAGTTTTAAAAGCCATGCGCTATTTACGAGGGAAAATAACCTAGTTGAGCATCCGGATGGCTTTTTTTATGTAAATTGTTTTTCCTCCTTGGGGGAGGGACTCGTAGAGAATAAGCTGTCCCGGAACGTGCGTAACCTTGAGAGGAGGGGCGTGTTTTTCGATCAAGGAAGGGAGTGAAATTCTTCCCGAATTACGTGCCCAGGTGATATGGGGATTGAATTTTTGGGTCAAGTGAGTAGGGACTAGTGTGAATAATTCACCATGCAGTGCCTTCAATCCATGTTGAGTATCCTCTACTCTCAGGTAGAGAATGCGATTCCCAAACGCCCCTAAGGGAGTGTCGCCCCCGATGGTGAGTTTTTTCACGGAAGGAAGAGGAGTATGGAGGAAGCGTTCGTGTAGGACTTCATACGCTTTGGGGGTAACATTCCCTACGAAGTGTAGGGTGATGTGCCATTTGTGCGGTGGCACCATGGTGAGTTTTGGATGTGAAGTGTAAATGTCATTGTATAGTGGAGTAAACACTTTTAGTGCGCGTGCAGGGAATGGGATTCCGAAAAAGATACGAGTCATGCGCTGCGTTTCCTTTGATTTAGAAAAAATAATAATTGATTCCATTACCGCATTTAGGTTGCAGTAATGGTTCCTATCATTCCGGGTAAGTGTCGGTCACAGATTAATTCGTATGTTCCGCTATTTATGATGGGTACATCCACGCTGCTTCCTGCATTTACTTGTGTTTTTGGAAAAACGTCTTGTCCGTTTTGCTTGACATGTATGTCGTGGGCGAATCCGCTGTTGTTGACGAAGCGCAGTGTTTGTCCTGCTTCTAATGTAATACTACTCGGCACAAATTCAAATCCTTCAATGTCCACTTCCACAATGTTTCCTCCATTATTGGATCCATTATTAACTGGGGGCGTATTCACGCATCCTAATGCTAGGACCATGATGCTCATGACGAATAGGGCGTACAGTTTCATAGTATTCCTCCGTGGTAACGACTATATTTTGGTTTTCTTTCTTTTTATTCCGCTTAGCCCATGTCTCTTTTTTAAGCCCTTTTAGGTTGAGAGTGAGTATGGCCTCGCCCCTTGCCGACTATTTGTCCAAGCACTCGTTGAGCGCGGGGGACCGTGTCTCTTTGACGTGGAAAAATGCGCCATTAGAGGGAACCATTCTCCCCCAACCTGCGGAGGAGCATTTGTTTCTCAAAATAAAATTAGATAGTGGATACAATATGGGAGTGGCGCTCACGAATATTCAACGGATTGAAAAAATAGCCCATCCTCTCGCTTCCCCCGCCCATCTTCATGATATTCCTGTACCCAATTCTTCTCCTTCCGCCAAACGACCAGGCTTTTCCCTGATTGGGGTGGGCGGTACAATTGTGAGTAAGGTGAACTATGAAACGGGGGGCGTTATTGCCAAGATGACCCCCGCGGAACTTTCATCCATTGTTCCGGGGATCAAGGAGTTTTCCGAGATACGAAACGTGGTGTCTCCTTTTACTAAAATGAGCGAGGACAACAATCCCTCCGATTGGGTGCGCATTGCTCAGGCGTGTCATGAGGAATTAATCAAACCTGATGTGGAGGGAGTGGTGGTTTCTCACGGCACGGACACGTTACACTATACAGCGGCCGCACTTTCATTCATGCTTCCCTCTCTTTCCAAGCCCGTGGTAGTGGTGGGTTCCCAGCGCAGCAGTGACCGCGGAAGCAGTGATGCGGAAATGAATCTTATTTGTGCGGTGCGCTTGGCCGTGAGTGATTTTGCCGAGGTGGGGACGTGCATGCATGGGGATACATCGGATAGTTTTTGTTTTTTTATCCGCGGGAGCAGTGTGAGAAAAATGCACACCTCGAGAAGGGATGCGTTTCGTCCCATCAATCGTCTTCCTCTTGCTAAGGTGTGGCAGGATGGGAAAATAGAGGTGCTCTCTCCATTTCATAAACGCTCAACAGGTGAAACCAAGCTCGATGCGGTGTTTGAAGAGAATGTGGCATTAATCAAATTCTTTCCTGGAATGTCCCCCTCCATGTTGGAGGATCATGTGAAGCGTGGATGCAAGGGCTTTGTGATTGAAGCCACTGGATTGGGGGGCGTGCGCAAGGAATTGATTCCGGCCATTCATTCCGTTACCCAAAAAGGGATTCCTGTTTTCATTGTGTCTCAGACCATTTATGGTCGGGTCAACCTTAACGTGTATTCGTATGGAAGACAATTACAGGAAGCGGGTGCAGTGGGTTTGGAAGACATGCTCTCCGAAACGGCCTATGTGAAATTAGGGTGGGTATTAGGTCATACGAAAGATATGCTGAAAGTCAAGGAAATGATGCTCACCAATTATGCTGGGGAAATTTCCCTCACAAGTCGTGCAGATACCTTCCTAAATTAGTCGTATTTTGATGAATCTTTTCCTAAAAGGTTCGTAGACTATTATATACCCCTTTTTTCTGGTGAAGACATGGTAACCGAGCAGATTATGGCCTCAATCGAGGATGCGTTTTTTTCTTTTTCATTTGCGGATGTCCTACAGTGGCTTTCGTACGGCCTCGCGCTCGCGGCCTACCTCATTCTCATCTTTTTCTTTTATCGTTTCATTTCACATCGGGACATTTTCAAGAAGAAGATCACATTTGAGCATCCGGGAATCGTTGGTTTGATGGAGGATTTGGTGTTATCCATTCTTCGCCTCATTCATTATGGGGTGTTGTTTCCCATTATTTCGTTTCTATGGTTCTTTGGTTTTGCAGCATTGCTTTTTTTGATTGTTCAGAATCAAACGGTGCATCAAATTACACTCATTGCCATTGCATTAGTTACGGGTGCACGATTGTTGGCGTACTATAACGAGGAGGCTTCCCAAGAATTAGCCAAGACGGTTCCTGTTGTTATTTTAGGTGTGGCATTAATTGAGCCTGACTTCTTCCAATTTGAATTGGCCTATGAGCGTTTTCTCGCATTGCCTGCGTTGAGCATTACGCTATTGCAATTCATCGTGTATCTTTCCGCCCTTGAGTTGGGTTTGCGTTTCTTGTATCATTTGAAGATGGCTGTTTTCGATGACCGTTTGGGTACGAGAGAAAAAAAGTAAGTGAATGAAAAGTAGTCTAAACTAGATCGGGAAGATGAGTCTCCAGAATAGGATGAATACTAACGCGAATGGGCTCAATCCCACGAGTGCATAATCCACCACGTCTCCTACAATGGCATTGGCGCAGAGTCCGGGGCAGATGCCTCCGCAGTCCACGTCTTCTTCTCCCAGATCATAGACGCCGTTCGAGCATGTTAATGTAATGGGTAGTGCACAGTCTTCGTCTACTTCCTCATCGCAATCATTGTCGATTCCGTCGCACAGTTCTAATGAGGGCTCACACGAGTCACCACTTCCGCCTGATCCAGAACCACCACCACTACCTCCACCGCCGCCACCGCCTCCGCCGCCGCCTCCGCCGCCGCCTCCACTGCCGCCTTCATTTCCGCCTGATGGGGGCGTGGAGGTATAATCGGGTGCTTCTTCACAGCTCGTGTTGGATAGCGCTGCTCCTAATACGTTGCGTGCCTTGACGGCAAAGCAATAGGTTTCTTTGGGGTTTCCTGTAAATGCATACGGACTCGTGGTTTGGGTGTTGACCACCCATGCTTGTGTGCTATCAAACTCGCTTGTACTAATGATTCCGTCTTCCATGATGGGATCGCTATTCAGTATTCCGCGTAGCTCGTAAACAGGAGTGGGTTTTCCTGCAGAGTCGGTCCATGAGATATCAATGAGCCCCGTCACGCTTGAACTGGCATCCGTGCTTAGGATGAAGGGCCCCGGAGGGGAGTCAGGTATGTTTGCAATATCACAATCCGTTGTGGAGTAGGAGCTTCCTACCGTGTTGCTTGCTTTTCCTGCGAAGCAATATTCGGTTCCCGGTATTCCCGTGTAGGTGAATGGGTTGAGTGGGTCGACGGAATTGTATATCCATTTGCCCGTGTTAAGTGGATCTTCAAATTCGGTGGAGTCAATGATTCCATCGTTTGCAATCGGGTCGCTCTTGAGTACGCCTTTCAAATTATAGGCTACGGGTGCGGTTCCCCCTGCGAGTGACCAAGTAACATCCACGTGTCCGGTTCCCGTTCCTTCGTTGGTTGTCACGTCAAATGATCCGGGTGCAGTGGGTCCTCCCGTCGAGGCGTCGATGACCAAGTTCACGGATGCGGAAATGAATCCCACGGCATTCTTGATTCGCACAGGGTATGTTCCAGGTCCGCCTAGTGTTACAATTTCTGCACTTGAAAGATTAATGCGCATGAAGTCATTGAGCCCTCCCACAACCGTGGGTGTTTTTTCAGGGAGCGTACCCACGAGTGCGGTGGCATAGGTTTGTATTTTTGTTCCCGTGAGTGTGAGCGTGTAGCCTTGTCCTTCTACAATGGGATTGGGTGTGACGCTTTGTAACGTAGGAGTGGCTTCTGTTATTCCGAGTGAAATCGAATTAGACGACTGGCTTCCGTTCGTCACGCGCACAGAATGGTTTCCTACGCCCAATGTTTTGGTTTGTGCGGCGCTTAATGAAAAGGCGAGGGATAGGTTGTTCCCTGCAACGCTTGTTGGAACTATCCCGACAATGCTTCCTACGGTGACGGTGGAATAGGTTTGGAGTTTCGTTCCCGTGAGTGTAATGCTGGTAGTAGAGTCCCATACGACGGAAGGGGGATTGCTTGAGCTGAGCGTGGGAACAGGATCCACGATGGAAAGTGTAGTGGTGTTAGAGAGTTTCCCTGCGTTATCCACTTGCACGGCGTGCACTCCCACTCCTAACGAGTTGATTTGCGCAGAGGTTAATGTGACGCGCAGCACAGTGGGTGAAACAATCGTGGGATTTGTAATCGTGAGTGCTCCAATTTTGACTTGAGGGGCGCTACCAAAGAATGTTCCCGTTAAGTCGAGTGTGGGCGCGGAGTTGTATTCCACCTGGTTGGGGCTTATGGTTGAGAGTGTGGGGTTGCTCACGGTGAGTGAGAGTGCATTGCTTGTTTGACTGCTCACGGTTACGGTAAGTGCGTGCGTTGCTGTGTTCAATGTTTGTGTTTGCGCTGCGGAGAGAGAGAATGTGATGCTGGTGGCGCTTGCAACGGTGGGGTTTGATATTACCACTTGGTTTGCCCCCGTTCCAATGGTTACGGTGGCAGGGCTTGCAAAATTCGTTCCCGTGAGAGTAATGGTTCCGCTGGCCGCGTTGTAGGCAATCGTACTTGGGCTTACATTCGTAAGTGTTGGAGTGCTGGTACTGGTAATACTAAATGGAATGGTGTTTGAAATAATGGTTCCGCGTTCAACGTCCACGGAAGAATTGCCGGCTCCCACTGTAACCGTTTGGGCTGCGGTCAGGCTGGTGCGAATGAGTGTGGAGCTTACAAATGTGGAAGCAACAAATACTTGTCCAGTGGGTCCCCTGAACTTTACCAAGTCACCAGATTGGAACCCTGTTCCTTGGAGTGCGAGTAGGGCGGAGTTTTGGTTGTAGGGGGTGGAATTGGGAGTGATGCTGACAAGAGTAATGGGTGGGGGTGCTTGGATGGAAAGGGTAATGGTGTTGGAGGAATTGCTTCCTTGAATAATTTTCGCCGAATGACTTCCGTTTCCTAATGTGGTGGTGTGCGCACTTGTGAGTGTGGCAATCAAGTTAGGTCCACTTGTACTAATTGGCAAATTTACAATCGTGGTGGGTGCTCCTTGTTTGGTAATTTGAAGCGTATCTCCGGATAGTAATCCATTTCCTGTTACGGTAAGCGTGTAGGGCCCTTGTCCCGTGATGATGGGAGTGGGGTTGCTGGTGATGCTGCTTAAGAAAAATGCGGACGATGCACATTGGCAGGATGCAATAGGCAGTGGCACTCCTGCAGGAGAGCATAGGAAACTGGGACATGAGTTGACTCCCCCTGGTCCAGTTGTGACGTTTTGCGGAACGTAGTCGCACGTTTCTGGAGTATTCACTACTTTGTTTCCACAAAAAGATTGTCCAAAGCACAGCCCATTGGTATAGCACAGGGGATCATTACAATTCAACAGTCCATTGCAGTTGTTTTCTTTTGAATCTGAGCAATTTTCTCCGGCTGCCGGGTGCATGCTTCCATCCGTATCATTACAGTCTCCCGCACACGTGGTGTAACCGTCTCCATCTGCATCCGTACATGAATTAGTAACCTTTGCAGTGGGGATGTTGGCAAAGAAGGTGAGTCCGCAGATGATTTCATCATCTATTTCATCCAATCGGACTCCCCATTGGTCGGGGCTGGGGAATGGGTTGGGTTGAATATTATTTAGCCATATTCGCTCGAATGTCTTTTTGATGTCCGCATAATAGGTGGGGTAATCGGGAATGTAGCTCGGATCCGTTTGTCGAATCAGGTTGGCTGCTTGCATTTCAGCACATATCCCCGGCCACATCTGTTGTTCGGGTAAATAGTGATATGTGTCGTTCTCGGAACCAGGTGCTGCATCGGCGATAATGATTTTACCAAATGGGGCAAGTCCTCCTTGTCCCTCATTTTGTGATCCACTCGCACCGTTCACAAATGGTTTTCCATTCACCACTTGTTCAGGGGTCTTGTGCATGTAAGTAGTAAGAAACCATATTCCGTCTTCGATAATGGTTTTGAGTTGGATTGCCCCCGCGTCGGTGGGCTTAAACATGTCCCGATAGGCTGCACCGAGTCCGTGTCGCACGTGGGCTTCTTCAAATGGTTGTATTTTTTTACAGCCTGTACAGCCGGGTGCTTCGTTGGTGTAATATTTTACGGGATACGGTTCTCCCGTGTAGGGATTGATTCCGGCCTCTCCTTCGTTTTGATTATTCATTGTTTTGCGTATCAAATCCACGAATTGGGTGCCGAGTGGATTTTTGTAATCATTATCATTCGTCACCATGTAGGCCAGCACAATATTTTTGAGTGCTCTTCCGCGCGAGCGGCCGGTGATTCCGTACCATTGTCCTCCGTTTACCGTGTTGCTTGAATAATAGTAATAGGGCGACGCCGCGGAAATATCTACTCCATGCAACCCGAGCGTGCGCGCACTCCAGTCTCCGGTGAGCATCCAGCGATAGAGTTCCATTCCAAGCGAAAGATGGGAAGGGGGTCGCATCTGCCATCCGTGAAACGCATTTAGCGACCAAAGAAAAGTTCCAGAATCATCCGTTAAATGTGGAGCCAGGTTTGCAGTCCCAGAGTTTGGATTGGACGTGTCGCATAATCCAAATGCATCGCTTGCGGAATAAACCAATGAGCAGTTTCCATTTGTCTGGACAATGGGGGGTGATTGGTAATAATCCATGTTGCTTTTAGGGTGTTCCATGAAGTCGAATCCTGGTAGCTGATCGGCCGTTTGTGCGCTCCCGTACATGTGAAAGCGTAGCACGTCCAGGTATTCTTTTTGGCATCGTGTTTGACAGGAGAACAAGTATCGAACTAATTCCATGGGCTCTTGTCGGTAATGGAGGAAGGTGTAGGAGGTATTTCCCATGTTTTTACTCTCATAATCGTACCATCCCCATCGGTGAGCGTTCCCAATGTTGTTCATCAGGCCCACTCGTGCGTTCCACGTGTTGGTGGCGTCGTTGCTGAAACTAAAATTGGGCTCAATTGCGTCGGGTCGTGGGAAGTCTTCGAAGAAATAACTATTCACTTTGCTCCATCGCGAAAGGGATTGTCCTGATTCAATCATGCGCTCTTCGACAGGATGCGATGCGCTGCCGCTTCCTCCCGTGTATACTACGAATTTACTCATGAGTCCCTGCATGAAGCCGATGTAGTTATTCGTAAAGTTAGGCCCTTCTCCAATCGTCCCTAAAAATTGTTGTCCGTCTGTGGGCATGATGTAGTAGTCGGTTTGCGAGCCGCTGATGGACTCAACGTAGGAGGGCTGAATGTACGTGGCGTCCGTCAAATAGAATTCGTGTGCGCCTGAAGTAGTAATGGAAATTTTAGCATCGTCATAAAAAAAACCAGGATATTGTCCATTCGCATAGTCGGGTCCATTGTTGAAAGGTCCCCCGGTGGCTGACATGGTATCTTCTTTCAGGTTCCCTGAGCTGTACAGAATATGATCCACTAAAACATAGTCTTTTCCTGAAACAATGGTAATGAAAAATTCGGAGGTGAAAAGATAAACCAAGTTCTCCGTAACACCGCCTGCAACTGGAGTGTGTCTCTTGGTGATGTGATACACGCGCGTCACGGGGCCGTTTTCTAATATTTCACACGTGGTGGAGGGGCAATTGTCAATGTCCACGGTCATGTCATAGGTTCCACCCAACACATCTCTTGTCTGCGCTTTCATTCCTCCATTTCTCAAAAAGTTTTCAACCGTTGTAACGGTGCTGAAGGCTGAGCTTGAGCCCGTGGTAATGGGAAGAATGGATTCCAACCCGGGTCCAACGCTTGCAAGTACGTGCATCACGGCCGTGCGGACTTTTCCATCTTCATAATAGGAGGTTGCCACTCCCTGCGTGTTGAGTCCCCCAATCTTCACATTGGCGAGGCCTGCCACCGTCATGTTGTCTGCTTTGGTAAAAGAAATGGGAATGTTGACCAGGTCGTTGGACAGGAATTGCGTGGTGCCATTCTTGATGAACACCTCCGTATCGGAGAGTGTTTGGGCGAATACGCTTTGGGAAAGCAGCACAAGCGTGGCTACCATTAACAAAATGCATATTCCTCTCCCCATAATGGGGTGAAAGCCGCTTAGGCTTTTTAAGGATGCTTAATCGTCTTCCTTTCACCCGCATATAGGGTTGCTTTCTATGATTCAACTCATACGTAACACCCAGCATCACCGCTCCGCACACTCTTGGCTGACTTCGTTTCATCACTTTTCATTCGACCAATATTATGATCCCACCAACATGAATTGGGGAAAGTTGAGAGTGTTTAATGAGGATTTCATCTCTCCTGCATCAGGTTTTCCTTTACATCCTCATCATGATATGGAAATTGTCACATATGTGTTGAGCGGTGAATTGAAGCATGAGGATAGTTTGGGAAATAGTGGAATCATTCACGCGGGGGAAATTCAATATATGAGTGCGGGAACAGGAGTGTTGCACGCGGAGTTCAATGCTTCCAAAACCCATCCGCTTCACTTGATTCAAATGTGGGTGCTCCCTGAGAAGGAAGGCCTTACTCCCTCATGGGGACAGCAAACGGTTTCGCGTGAAGAAAAAATGAATCGCTTATTGTGTGTGGTGTCGAAAAAGAAAAGCGACGCCATCATGCGCATCCATCAAGATGCTTCGTTTCACGTTTCCATTTTGATGAAGGGAAAAAAAATCGAATGGAAACCTGAATATTCTCACCAGTATCTTTTCGTGATTGACGGGAGCATCCGCGTGAACGGCGCGACGATCAACAAGCAGGACTCGGCTAAAATAATGGAAGAGAAGCAACTCACCATTGAAGGATTGGAGAACGCCCATTTTGTTTTGTGGGACATGGCAGAATAATTACGCTCCAAAAACACTTGGATTAATTTTTCCCATTGCCAAAAGTAGTCCAATCAACACGGGTTGGTGTACAAAATAAATCATTAGTGATTTTCTTCCCAACTCTGCAAAAAGATTCGTGATTACGTTTGTCTTTTTCCACCCAAGCAAAGAATGGGGGTTCCCTTGCGGATACAAATAATTTCCCGCGCTCATTCCAAGCAAAAAAACGCCCAACCATGGGAACAATGGAAAATAATCAAACGTTTGAAAGGACACGGGAAGAAGGATGGGCCAGAATGGAAGAGTGGAATGAAGAATGGTGGAAAAAAGAACTCCCAATCCAGTGAATAATATTCCAGCCAGCAACGTGAGTGTTGGTCGATGCACAAGAAACGCGCCCACAATCAGGGACACCCCCATCAAGTGTAGCACGCCAAACCAAATGGCATATGCGGGAAACGTAATATACGTGATGAGTGAAATAATCATTCCCAATCCTAGAATGAAAATTCCCTTTTGCACCAATGCTCGCCACTTTTCCGTATACGCATGCGCGGAGCGGTGCGCACTCAGCGTAAGCGAGAGTCCGGCGAGTCCGATGAAAAGTGCAGCCGTGAATCGTCCGAAGTAAAACCACCACCCCTGATTCAAATCTACGACGGGTTGTACGAAAAAGTTCCAGTCAAAAATAAAATGATAGACAATCATGAATACGATGGCAATTCCACGTAGCACATCGAGTTCCAGAAAGCGAGGGGGCATACGTGATTCTTGTTTGTCGTGAATAAAAAGGCCCTTACAAGATATCCACGAATGTTCGAATGAATCGTTGCTTGGCGGTTTTGTACACTTGCTTTCCCTCATCTGTAAGCGAATACACCACGGTTTTTCCTTTTTTTATTTCCTTGATTAATTCGAGTTCCTTCATCATTTTCAATGCAGGATAAATGGTCCCTGGACTGGGTCGTTCGCCTTTTCGTTTTTCCAATTCATCTGCGATTTCCTGCCCATGCATGGGTTTTTTGGATAATAGAAAAAGGATGAGGAAGGTGAGGAAGCCCCGCATGTCGCAGCAATATGCTTCTTTCTCGTCTTTACCCATACATATGTATCGGGTATCCGATGCATTTAAATATTTCCATGCATGAATATCGTATGTCCGATACACATGGAGGTGTATGTTCATGAATGGCTGCTGCAATACCACTAGTTCCTACCCCGGAAGAGGATTCCTTACCGCGGAGGAAAAAATTGAAATGCTGAAGGAATACAAAGAGCAATTGGAGCTCGAATCCAAGGGCGTGGGGGAGAAAATCAAGCAATTGCAAAAAGCGGGAGAACCCAATTAGATGAATCCCGCACCACTTGCTTTCCAAACACCCCCTCCTAAAATTCCTTTTCGCCCCGTACCCAATCCTAACACGGATTCACCCCTCATTCCCACCCATTAGTGTTAGGCGGGGGCGTTTTTCTTTTTTTCACAAGTAAACCAAATCAAACTGGTGGGTTTTCCCTGCGATCTTTCGCGCCAGTTGATGCGCGGCCATCACACAAATCACTTGGGATCCGGCTGCGGCGAAGGCATAGGTGTTTCCTTTTTGTTCAATGAGCGGGCGATGGTTTTCGGTGGTGCCATAGGTGGCCGACCATACATACTCGATGTTAATCTTCAAGTAGGGGAAAAGCTGCCTCAACCATCGTTTGCCACGAATCGTATGCGGAATGTGGGTTTTCAAATAAGTGAAAAGTCGGTTCAGCCACGACTTGGCTACGGCCATACGAGAAAGGCGAGAATTTTTGGCTGAAAAGTTCTTGCCCACCTTAGTATCGCCTATCCCTATCAACAGGCGATTGTCTTTCGTGACTTTGGCGTAGCCGTAGTATTGGTTTGTGTCCCAAATGATTTTCTTTTTATTCAACCCCGTGCGTTTCAGCTCGCTCGTTGTGAGTGGTCGTGTAATCAGGATGGTGGTTTTGTTATTTTTCACATGGGGATTGGGATGCGCTGCGTCAATGGCCCAGATGATTTTTTTGAATGTGATAGTTCCATGCGGCGTGACCGCAGTGTTTCCGCTCACGCGCAATACGGGCGTGTGTTCAAAAATTTGAATGCCTTTCTTTGCAACCACGCGTGCCAAGTTTTGAGTGAGCTGCATGGGGTTCACGGACACTCCGCTTTTGGGAGAAAAGATGGATTTGGTGAACAATGGACTATTGAGTTCTTTCTTCAGTTCTTTTCCCTGGATGATTTTAGCAGTAGGGGTGAGTTTCTTCACGTAGTCATATTCTTCGTGCAAGATGTCTTCGTGTTTTTCATTCAAACTGCAGTACATCGTGTCCTGCTCCTCAAAGTCGCAGGGGATTTTTTCTTTTTTGATGATGGACTTGATATCGTTAAGTGTTTCTCCGACCATTTTCCAATGCGCGAGGCTTTTTTCCACTCCGTGTTTGTGCACCAATTCGCTTAAGTCGATTTCCGCACTCGCAACTAGGCTTCCTGCCGCGTTTCCAGTGGCTCCTGAAGCAATCATGTTTCGTTCAACTAAAATTACGTTCTTGATTCCTTCTCCTGCGAGAAAATACGCAAGGGAGACGCCCGTAATTCCTCCTCCTACAATCAAATATTCACAACTCGTGGAGGCGTTCAAATACGGGAAGGGTTGGTGGTGGGGGTTTTTCCAAAACACTTCATGTTTCATCATAGGGCGCACCTAGTTTATTTTTTTCCCGTTCTCGTATACAATCATTTTTCTTTTTTTGAGTTCTTTGAAAAAGTACGCTGGGGGGACAATGGCTTCTGGGGCAAAGCTTCCTCTTTGAGTGATAATTTTATCCTTAATCATTTGTCCCATAATGCTCGCGGGCATTCCCGTGTCGATGTTGCATCCTGCATCCTCCCACCCGGGGAGCGTATTCACGATGCATTCAATCAGCGTGGTTTTGCGCTTGCCGTTTTTCTTTCCATAGATGCGCACCCACAGGTTTTCTTTTTCGGTGTAGCCCGGTGGATACTTTACATCCTTGAGTGTAGCGGTCACCATGTCAATGGGTCGAATCATGTGTCCATCAATGGGAATGGGTTTCTGGTTGGCAAAACCTAATTCAATCAGCTTCTCTATCACATCAAAGGAATGCGGTGGAAACTCGGCGTAGAAGCGGACGTTCTTCACTCCTTTGTGTTTGAAATAGTGATAAAACGTGTAGGTTTCAGGATGGCGTACGTACATTCGTTCTTCTTTTCCCACAAAGGGTTCTTTTTTCAAAACTAATGAGTCCAAGGGTCGTATTTTGGTGAATTTTCCATCCTTGATGTTGGTGGCAGGCTCGGTGAACTCCTCAATGATGCTCTCCATGGAAAAGGGTACCACAAACTTTTTGATGTTGGAGTTCCAGGCAAACCCTACTTCAATGGAATGTAAAGAGTCAAATTTTTCCGCGGCATGATTGAGCATGACGTTACCAATTCCCGGTACTGATCCCGCGCCCGTGATGTGAGTGAGTCCTTTGCGTTTGAGTGCGTCGTGCAGGGCGAATTGTTTTTTCGTGAGGGGAATTTCCGAGCCCAAGTCAATGGAGTGCATGCCCGCGGCCCTGCAGGCTTTAAGCACGTTCAAATTAAAATCTCCTTCCACGCAATTGATGAGGATGCCCGCCCCGGAGGGTTTGAAAATTTTTGTAATCTCCTCAATGTTTCGCGCATCAACAAAGGCGAATTTGGTTTTCTTGTGCTTCTTCAACAAGTGCTCTACTCTTTTCTTGTCGCGCCCGCACAACAAGACAGTGTGTCCGTTCTCAAGTAGGTCGCGTGTAACAATGCGCCCTTGCATGCCGGTGGCGCCCATCACGACAAAATCGTACTTCATGCGGAGGATATTCGAGGCGAGTATAAAAGGATGGGGCGTCAGACGTGTTGATTTTGGAGAAAATAATCCCCTATTTCTGCATGGCACCCTTAATGACATCCAGTGCGCTTTCCAAAATAAGGGGGCCAAAGACGAATCCGAATATTCCAAAGAAATTAATCCCGCCGAATACGCCAATCATCATGACAAACGGATGAATGCGGGTGTGGTCGCCAATCCACTTGGTGTAGAGCAATACCTCTACTCCAATCGTGAGGATGATGCCTAAAATAATCATTCCAATGGCCACGTCGTATTGCTGGTTGGCCAAGTAGAAAATGGCGAGGGGCACCCATACCATGACGGGGCCAATACTCGGGATGAACGCCAGTACAAACATCAGCACGGCAATGATGAGGCTGGATTCAATGCCCAAATAAGTGAGTCCCACGTACGTGATGAAGAATTCCACAATGGCCATGCCCATGGTGCCAAACAAAATAGCGCGGGTGTTTTCATTCAGCTCTTGGATAATCCGATCCTTGTTGGTAGAAGGAATGTATTTACGCAACTCCGTTGAGAGTGATTCCCAGGCGCAGAGAAAGTAATACATTCCAATGAGCGTGATGAGAAGACCCAATGCTAAATTGGGCAATGCTACGAGTAGGGAGGCCGTGATGTCGGTGATCCATTGGTTGATTTGGTTTTGTAATGTAATGGAGTTGAGTCGAAAACCATGCAGGAAGGGGTGCGTGGCGATGAGTACCACGTATTTGGAAATACTCTGCCGGCTCACCGCGGTGCCGGCCTGTTCGAGCATGCCCATGAGTACAAAAGTTACAGGTACCACCACCAAAATAATTGCCACCGCCACACATACGGCAGCGGCGAACTTGCGGTTAAGTTTAGGGGTTAATTGCACGCACAAGGGGCGGGCCACGTAGGCAAGTAAATACGCGGAGACAATAGCAACCATAAAGGGCCACACGAGAAAAGCAGCCAAGAGTATGAGTCCCAGAATAACGACCCAGAAGAGGTATCCCTTGAGTTGGAATTGTTGAATGAAGAGCACGCAGGGGGAATATTCTTCTACTTGAAAAGGCTGACGGATACAAGGAAACGAGGAAAGGAAATTAAAGTCGAAAGGAGAGAAAAATTCCATATAGGAGGGTTGATTCTCATGACGTATGTGGATGGATATGTGATCCCAATTCGAAAAGACAAGGTTTCGGCCTATAAGAAAATGGCCAAATGGGGTGCTAAATTGTGGAAGAAGCACGGGGCACTGGATTATTATGAGTGTATAGGGGACGATTTGCGCGTGAAGAAGGGAGAAGGGCAGGGCTTCAAGAAGATGGCCAAGCTCAAGTCCAATGAGACCGTGGTGTTCTCTTTCATCGTGTACAAGTCACGCAAACATAGGGATGAAATAAACAAGGAGGTCATGAAGGAAATGATGAAAAACATGACCCAGAAGGACGTGGAAGAAATGAGTGAAGTGTTTGACATGAAGCGCTTCTCCAAGGGCGGATTCAAGACGATTGTGGAATGGTAATTTTCACTTCCCGCGCCGGGAAATCGCGGCGCACCTTTTTATTTTCAGGTGACCACATGAGCAAAAAAGCAAATGCCACGGGTAAGTTGCATTCAATGCCCGCCGATTTACGCAAGGCTATTACCAGCATTCCCGTGACGCGAAAAATATGGGAGGACATTACTCCCCTCGCACGCAATGAGTGGATTTGCTGGGTCACGTCGGGTAAAAAAACGGAAACACGAAGTATTCGAATTGAGAAGGCACTCTCGAAGATGAAAGGGGGAATGCGCCGTCCCTGTTGTTGGGCCGGTTGCCCTCATCGTTAGAAAAGAGAGGTCTTCGTTTCTCTTTTTGGTTTAAGAATTCTTTCCCTCGTTGAAGATGTATGGAAATCATCGAATGGGCCATCATCGTGATCGAGGTGGTGGTGATTGGCTACCTGGGAAGCGTCCTTGGAAAACTCATTCACGCAGTCATTTTGAAGGGAATGAGGTTCCTTTCCAAGCGCACGGCCCTCACTCTGGATGATATTCTTCTCCAGTACATCGAAAATCCCCTTCGTTTGAGCATCATCGTATTGTCCGTCCTCTTCATGTCAGGGATCGTCCCCAACCTCTTCGTGGTGCAGGCGGCCATGATGACGTATGGGTTGGCCATCCTCATTGTACTGGTCTCCTACACGCTCTCGGAAACAGTAGGGGCGGTGCTGCGGTGGTACTATGAGATATCTAAGACGCGCCAGACGCAGTTTCTCGATTTGACACTTCTTCCTTTCATTCGAAAAATTACGCGCATCGTGTTCATTACTGTAGGAAGTGTCATCGCGCTCTCGGTAATTGGAGTGGAAGTGTCGGGTCTCCTAACCATTACAAGTATTGGGGTACTGATTCTCGGACTGGCCTCCCAGGAGTCTCTTGCTAATATTTTCGCTGGACTTGTGTTACAATTGGATCGTCCCGCGGCGTATGGGGATTATGTGCGCACGCTCAATGGGGATATTCTTCGGTTGCAAAAAATAGGTTCTCGTTCGGCCAAGTTCTATGACTTGAATGGAAATGTAGTCGTCATGTCAAATAGTGAGATGGCCAAGCAGCGCTTAACGAATCTTTCCGTTCTCAACAGGGGGTTTCAAACTAGCATTCTGGCAGAAATTCCTGGAAAGGTCTCCCCTGAACGTATTGATGAAATTCTTTCCCAGTTTTTCAAAAAGGAATTCGCCAAGAAGTCAACCTCGCGTGCGAGTCCCATTCTGGTGGAAAAAATAACTAAGGAAGGATACGTTCTTTCTATTCCCATTACCGTAAAGGACACTGAGAATTTTCTCTCCATTCGTGACAAAATAAACCGTGTTATTTTAGAAGAGTGCCAACGCGTCAAGGCTCATCCTGCATCTGCTGAAAAAGAATAAAATTATTTTTTCTTGGCTTCGTTTTGTTTGATTCCGGCTTTGAGTAGTTTTTTGATTAACATCACGGGGAGCTTTTGGTTATATGGAAGTTGAATGGCGGCTTTGGATGTGTGATAGTCTTTCGTGTCGGCTTTGTGGTTTTGTAATACGGGTGGCATCACGTACAACCCTATGTGGTGTTTGGCGAATGCCATGTAGGCCAGTCTTCCTTTGTAATGGAAATAGGGCATTCCGTAACTGATTTTTTCTTCCACCTTGGGTGTAACTGTTTTGATTATTTTTCGAAGTTGAACTAGTTTCGCCTGGCTTTCTTTAGGGGCGGATTTGATATATGCATCCACACTCGTTGCTCGTTTCATAGTTGCTTCCTCAAGATTTTATCCATTGTTCTGCCCTTCGCTAATTCATCAATTAATTTATCCAAATAGCGAACTTCCCGCATAATGGGGTCTTTGATCTCTTCAATTCGGACACCGCAAATCACGCCCATGATTAATTTTCGCGCAGGGTTAAGCTTAGGGGCTTTCGTAAAGAAGTCCTCCATGTTTGTTCGTTTTTCCAGTTGGGTTTCAAACTTTTTCTGAGTATACCCCGTTAACCATCGAATAATCGTGTCTACTTCTTCTTTCGTTCGTCCTTTTTTCTCAGCTTTTGCAATGTAGTGAGGATAGACTCCTGCGAAGCTCATGGCATAGACTCGTTTGGTTGACGCATCGTTTTCTTTCATAAATAATTACCGAAAAAGGTACTTATTAAATCCGCTCTCAGGATGAGAAAAAAAATAGCTCCCGGTTTTGCACCGGGGTGATTTGAATTACGTATATTTCATGGCTTCTTTTGTATGGTATTTTTTCAGAAATCCAAGTTGACCAATTTCATAACTTTCGTGTTGGACAAAAAAGGCCAATGCTCCAAAATTGGTTTGTTCTTCGATTGGAAGGGGAAACGGAGGACTCTTTCCCAATGCCTCTGAAGAGGGAGACACGAGAGCAGTTTTCAACAAAGCGGAAACATTTTCCCATTCTTTTTTGACTTCCTCTAATGAAGGAAAGACGTCCTTGGTGTCGTAGGGTCGCTGATTGGCAAATAATTCATGATACGGGCTTTGAGCGGGCTTCCCGAGAAGAGTAAGAAACAAGTAGCGTGAACTCACCACGTGGGCGGCAATCCATTTGAGAGGATTGTTATGGCCGCTCATGCGCGCATCCCAGTGTTCTTCCGTGATTCCTTCAAGCGTGTTGGTAAACAGGCGCGTGTTCAAATTCAAAATAATCTGCATGGATTTCAAGTCATTCATCATAGGGTTTCATTCTCCATAGTCTCATTTTGTCGTGAAATCATTAATAATGATTCGGATGCAGTTTCGCCGAAAAGAGGAATCTAAAGACGGAATCTTCGAATAAGGATTAGTCCCGCCTCCCGGACTCGCGACCGTGGTTTTATTCAAAAGCTCGTCCTCTTGGGACTCGCCGACGTTAGTGCAGTTAGTGCTGTTATTCAATAGATGCATCTGAACTCACCTTTTTTGATATATGTTGTCGTGATGGTCAAAGTCAAGGAACAAAATGAACTTCTTTGTCTTATCGTATTTGAAAGTTAACACAAAACTGCCATCTATGTGGACCCGTTTTCGGTCACTTAATTCATGACGTAAATTCTTGTAGTGTTCAATCGTAAACTCATCTGAATTAATGATTTGTTTTACTTTCTTGTAAATAATGTCAGCCCTTCGAGGGTCTTTTTTAGCTAGTTTTTGGATAATATCCTTTAACTTATCCGTAAACGCGTAGGCAAAAGGCATTTGATTTCACTTTCCAAAAAGAGCATCTAATTCCGCATCATTCATTTTCTTGTAGCCATATTTCTTGAAGTGTTCATCTTCAATTTTCAACAGCTTTTTCACATATTCTTCAGATGCTTCTCTATCTACAAACTCGCCTCCAAACATCTCAGCAAACTTATCCAAAGCTTCGCCTTTATCGCGCAAACCATACTTTTCCTTTACTACGCCCAAGACACGGGAGGTGTAGTCCTTCACTTTCGTATTGATGGCTACCGAATTACCCATATAATATCACCTAACACTAACTTAGTTAAACTAACTTATAAGGATTTCTCTATCCTTACGTTTCAGCCCCTTCTTTGATCGTTTCGAACGCATCCCACATAATGCAATTTGCACAGAAAGGACTGTAGTCAGGACACGGTTTGCCAAAATTCTTCGCAATGTATTCTCGCAGATTACGAACGAACTTTTGCTCCTTTGCTCTTTTCTTTACCATTTTTCTTGCCTCCTTTTTCCAGTCTCTTTTCATAGTCGTCAATTAAATCAATTCCACTTTGCAAAAACCCTTCAGGATAAAGGTATACAATGTAATCATCTTCTTTCAAACCCTTTTTATTTACCCAGAATTTGTGAATCACATTCGAGAAAGTCTCATCCAAGGAACCATATCCCTCCATTTTCATTATCTCCCGTGCAGTTGAAAGAGTTTTTTGGTCCAAATCCACTTTTAATTTGACTAATGGGGTAAAATCAGATAAGATGAATTCCTTATTGCCCTTTGGTTTTAGTTTTCCGGCCATAAAAGGACGCAGATTAAACTCGTTGGCTACGCTTTTCGAAATAGGCACGAAGTATTTACCATTGACGACTTTGACTCGGGTTTCAAAGCTCATTTCGATCACCGCAAAGACAACGGTCATTGAAACCATAACCCTTAGTTTGGAGGGACCCCAAACCGCCAATGATCGCCGAGAAAAGTGTTTAAATTAGAAAAATATATAAGAGTATGAAACGAAAAATAGGTCAAAAAGAGCTCGCCGCTTTTCACAAGTTAATCAAAGGGCACGAGAAACTCCTCGAAGCCATCGGCAAGCTGTAAAGGAAAATTTAATATCAAGAAATTTCTTATCTTTTTTTGCCACGTTTGGTTTCAGGTCTAACCGATTTTTTAGCATTGCGCGCAACTTGCGAATCCATCAACATCTTAGCTGTAGCTTGGTCGGTAAAGCGATGGGTGCGCCTAACCATATTTTCAACCGCATCATTGTGCCAACCAATTCTACTATCCGGTTTGTGAACCCAATTTATCTTGCCAACTAAATTTCCTTTTTTCGATGTTGTTTTAGACGAGCGCGGTCGAACCATAAACTGAAATACCTTTTCTGCTTTAAATAAATAGATGAGAGTCAATGGTTGCGATAGACCGAAGTTTGAGCGTTTGAGGTATTAGTCCCGCCTCTCGGACTTGATGTCATAAATCGAGTTTTGGCGAAGGGTATTAAATAAAGGGCCCTAAGTAATAGTGGTATGTACCAGAGATCAGTTCAAATAGAAAGAGCTTATTCAAAGGCAGAGCTCGAAGCAATCAATCGAGCATTTGCCACCCTAAAAAGGATGAGCAAGCACAAGGAAGCTAAAGAATACGTCCAGGAAGTAAAAGCTCGTTTGAGAGCCTAAAGTTCTTTCAGTTTCAAAAATCGCGGGGTCTGATACATTTTTTCTTTGTTTATTTTCTCATAAACGCTTTTGGCTGGGCCGGACTTCATG
>CAYHNT010000004.1:0-41863 GCA_964358055.1 uncultured archaeon
GGGCGCGGGTCCATCGAGGAAAGGAATTTTTCCTCCCGCGATGACAACCATAGCTTGACTGTGCGAGCGGGGCATGTTTTCTTCAATCATGGCCCCCCAAATGATATGGGCATTGGCATCGATGCGTGAACCCACGACTTCCACGATCATCTCGGCCTCTCGCAAGGTCATGTCCGAGCCCCCAATTACATTAATCAGTGCACGATTGGCACCGGAAATGTCCACGTCCAACAAAGGAGAAGTAAGCGCATTCTCAACTGCTTCCAATGCACGTGAATCGCTGGCCTTGTCTTGGCGACTTTCGCCTAATCCAATTAATGCAGCGCCACCTTTGCTCAAAATGGTTCGCAAGTCCGCAAAGTCCAGGTTAATCAAACCGGGTTTCGTGACCATTTCGGTGATTCCCTTCACGGCGTTTACCAACACTTCATCTGCCACTTTGAATGCCGCATTCACGGGTAAATCAGGGGCTATTTCCAAAATTTTATCATTGGGAATAATGATGACCGTGTCGGCCTCTTTGCGCAAACGATTCAACCCATCCAATGCATTCTCAATACGCGCGCGCCCTTCAACCGTAAAAGGGAGCGTTACTACTCCAACCGTTAATGCGCCCATGGACTTGGCCACGCTTGCAATGACAGGCGCAGCACCGGTACCAGTTCCTCCACCTAATCCGCACGTAATAAACACTAAATCGGAGCCCTTCAAGAGTTCCTTCAATTCGGCTTCACTTTCTCTCGCAGCCGCCTCTCCCACAGTCGGGTCGGAGCCTGCTCCTAATCCACGGGTGAGTTGTTTTCCAATCAGAATTTTTCTACCCGCATTAATATGCAATAATGCTTGGGCGTCCGTGTTAACGGCGAAGGTTTCTCCACCCTCTAATCCCACTTCACTCAGGCGTTGTACCGTATTCGTTCCGCCTCCCCCGACTCCAATGACGCATATCTTGGCATGCGTGTCCTCAATAATCTGACGCAGCATGTCATCGTCTTGCTTCTGCTGATCCGTCCGTACGGCGGGAGGCGTTGATGCAGAGGGCATGGGGTGCGCTACCACGGACCCACTCGACGTATACCCATACTGTCCCTGATTCTGAATTTTATTCACTCGGTCAAAAATACTACTCATTCAAAACTCCCCCCTCTTTTTCATGTTATGATAAAAACTGAAACCTTTTCAGAGTATTTACGCGCTCGTAGCTATTAAAACCCTGCGATTTTATCCGCGCGTGCTTATTAAGGGGGAAATCCCCTCTCGCATATGAATCGGGCAGCCGTTATTTTGACGGTCGGAATCATTCTTGTCTCGTTAACCATCATCTATTGGGTCTCGCAATGGGAAATACCCGTGGAGGAAACCAGCTTCTTCCCCGACACCCCAGAATGGGTACTTTTACAACCCCAAAAGTGCCACGAGATACCTTGGCGCAAAGAATGGTCCATTCAAAACCAAAAACCCTATGGTGAGTTTCCACTCGAAGAAGAAGTGGAGATCATGACATTGTATTATTCGGAAAAAGGAATCATCATTATTGATGCATCTTTCACGTATCAACCACCCAGCGAAGTGTGCCATGCGTGCGGATGTCCGGAACCCTTCGTTTTCGCCTTGTTAGTAAATCCCAATGACGCCGCACGACTCGCAGTGTCCGGATTTACTATTTTAGATACAGGGGATCCCTACATTTTCACAGGACCCCTGTTTAGACAATCCACATCCAAGCCTGTTACGCTTGTAACGGAGAGCGAATGCGCGAGTGTGTTTTCCACGAGCACGTTTATAGATCAAATATTCGGTAGCAAAAAAGACTCGTGTTACATTCAAGCGGCGATTAGTACAAAAGATCCTAACGTGTGCAACAACATTACCAATACGCCAGTGAAATACAATTGCTTGAGCGAAGTAGCCGTTGCAACCAAAAATGCAAACGTGTGCGATCAAATACCAAGCGCGAGCGCATACGCCTCATGTATTTCGGGAGTGGCAGGAATCACACAAAACAAATCACTATGCACAAAAATAACTGATCCATCCGCACAAAACTGGTGCGAATTAGGCGCGAACCCTTGAACCTTTTAGAAAAAGGTTCATCAAAAGCTATTCTTTCACACACTCGCGATACAATTCAACAAAATCCTCGGGCTCTAACAAGAATACTTTTTCATGTTCCAATCCTAACTCATGAATCGCTTTCTCTAACACGCTGCGAGGAATTCCAGGAACAGGATTCTTATCCAATTGTTTCGCTACACTCACCAGTGTTTTGTTTTTGAAACGAAAAAGCGTACGTAACCATTTCACGAAGATAGGATAATTTGGAATGGTTCGATTTTTCTTCTTCTGGTGTAACGTGAGAATGGCCGAGAAGTGATTGGGCACCGGGAAGAATGACTTAGGGGAAATTTTCTGCAGAATATTTCCATCATATTGGTATTGTGCAATAATGGAGAGGGGATGATACTCGCTGCTGCCCGGAGGAGCTAGTATTTTATCCGCAAATTCGAATTGCCACACCAAACTCGCGTGCTCAAATCCGTGTTCGAAAATCAAATACATGATATCATCGGAAATGGCATACGGAGGAGACGCAACTACTTTGTTGAAATCGAGTGAAAGATTGGTTAGTTGTAAAATGTCCTTGTGAATCACTTCCACATTCTTCACGCCCTCAAATTTTCGAGACAAATACGAACAAAGTTCAGGGCGCAGTTCCACCGCGTGAATAAATGCACCCGTTTCGACGAGTTTTTCTGTAACAAAACCCGTTCCGGCACCAATCTCCAACACTCTATCTTTTTTTGAAAGCGAAGCACTCTCAACTAGGCGCATGACTGCGTCATCGTCTACCAAAAAGTTCTGTGAGTATTTTTTCTCTGGAAAAAAGCCCGCCTCCATCATGGATTTCTGCAGCTCTTCCAGGCGACTCAAATGAATCACCGGGTGAAGCGTTTGCGCTTAAACTCGTCCTCAACTTGAGGAGGGCGAACAAACAAATAGTGTTTCTGATCCCCTTGTAATTCATTCAAAATGTGTCTTCGTAAAATAGACAAGGGAGAAGTAAGGAACTTGACTCTCTTTTCTATGTCTGAAAAAGAATCGAAAGGCTTGACCGTACGTTCACGTAAGATTTCTTCCATGTGCGACTTTCCAACGCCCGGGAGTAACTCCAACTGATGTCGCTTGAGAGAGATGGACCCTGCAGCGTTGAAGAATTGTAAAAATCGCTTTTCGTTTTCCACTATGATTTTTTCCACGGCCTTCTCCAATTCGGATTTAGCGTTGTTCGTCAAATTGTCATACGAGACGCGCTGTTTAATGTGGTCAATCTTGTCGCGGGATTCGCGACCAATGTAGGCTTCATCTAAGGGTTTCAAATCGACGCCGGGTTTAGGTACTACTTCTAACAACGTAAAGAAACTCGAACCAATTACAATGGCTAATGGTTCGTCTTTGAAGCTCGAGCTCTTTCCATGCGGGAGAAAGTCCAATACCACTGCTTTTTCTTCATTCATAGTGAGTAATATCTATCGTAGGTTTATCCTTAATATGGGTGTGCGCGCCCCCAAATAGGAAAATAGGACGCGTTTAACGGGTTTCTAGGAAACCGTGGTGTGCTTTTTAGCCAAATCCACAGCCTCAGACAAGACACCGTCCGTGAGGGCAGCGTTCTTAGGAAGAAGCAACTTCGCTGCTTCCACGTCTTCGGGTAAAAAGTCAACAAACTTCGAGGCAATCTCCTCATTCATCCCATCGAGGTTCAACAAATTGTTGTACAAGCTCTCGGCCTTGTCCTTAGAGAGTTTTGAAAACAAAGTCGCGTATTCCAACGTTTGCGTTTGTTCGTACGAAGGTTCTTTCCCTGCGTGGTCGCGCGTTTCCAAAATGTCCTTGACATGAGGCAATGAAACTGGTTTTTTAGACACTAATTCTTTCCCAATCATATTGTGACACGCTCCCGTTACTTTACCACAGTTGCTTTTTGCATCTGTGCAATTTCTTTCAAGTGAATGGGATTGACAAATAATTCGCAGTGCTGGCTACCCTGCATGACGGCAATGTGAACGGCTCTTCCTTGCATACCTAAAACAGTACCCGTGAGTCCGTGGAATCGTCTGAAGGGCATTCCTTTGTGAACGGAACCATTAATGACCATCTGAACGGTCTGACCGGCTTCATAGGTCTTCAACAACTTAGTCACCGTAGGTCGCTCGCGCTGTGCGGTAATCTTCGCGCGCGTCCGTGCTCGGTGTCCTCGTGCTTTTTTTCCTGCCATACCAAAATCAACCCTTTACAAGTGTTATACAACAACACAGGCAGGGGAAATCTTTTTAATCACCCTGTTCGACTGAAGCGAAAAAGGGCCCTAATTCTATGTTTTCCAACCAATGGCTTTCATTTGACTCATACGGGGCACCTGTCCAAGAAGATGTGCAATCTTACGCTTTTCGACGAGAGAGGGGCCGTTAAATAGCTTTATAAATGGTTTTCACGAGAAAGCCCTATATAAAGGCTTTAAAAACCGGGAAAAACCGGTGTTGGAGATGGTTGCATGAGTGAAGGTTCCGGTCAACAGTTCGAACAACATTCATTTGTACATAAAGGACGCACGATTGATTACGCCATCGTAAACTTGGTGGCATCCGGCGGATTGAATGCCAACCTGGACTTGTACAACTTGGCCATGTCCATTCCCAATATTGAATACGAACCCGAGCAGTTCCCTGGGGCTATTCTCAAAATGAAAGAGCCTAAAGTATCCATGCTTCTTTTCAAGAACGGTAAAATCATTTGCTCCGGTGCCTCCGCACAAAGCCAAATCGATGTGGCCATCAAGAAGGCCAACAAAATGATTAACGAAATACAACCCTCCGTAAAGATTCTCAAGACAATCGAATACGAGGTTGTGAACTTGGTTGCAACGGGTAACCTTCATCAAAACTTAGATTTGTTTGCCACCGCCATGCAATTGGAAAACGTGGAATACGAACCCGAACAATTTCCGGGAGCTATTCTGCGAATGGACTCGCCCAAACTCACCATGCTGTTATTCAAAAACGGCAAAGTGATTTGCGCGGGTGCAAAAAACGAAAAAGAAATGATCCGCGGACTCGAAACAGCCGATGACTTAGTACGCGGAATGAAATCCGGCGCCACTCCTACCAAGAAAAGAAAAGTGGTGGACGACGATGACGACGAGGAAGAGGAAGAAGAAGATATTGAAGAAATAGAAGAAAAAGAAATCAAACATACACCTAAACCTGTTCATGCACCCGTACATCACGTAGCCAAAAAGGTAGCGAAGGATAACGAGGAAGAGGAAAGCGAAGAAGAAGAAAAAGAAGAACCCATTGAGGATGAAGAAGAAAACGAAGACGAGATTGACTTGAGTCCGATTAAAGGAAAAAATAGAAAACCCCCCGTCAAAGTCAAAGAAGAAGACGAGGACGAAGACGAGAAAGAAGAAAAGGAAGACGAAGACGAAACGTTGTAGGGGGGGGATTAGTTGAAAATTCAGAATCTTGATTCTGACGGAGTGCGCTCAATTGTTGCCACCGTCGGAGCAATTTTCATACTATTTGTCATCTCTATCGGAACATACAATTTTGCTATAGACTATGAAACGGCGAATGCTGACGACATTGGCACGAATATATTTTCTATTTCTGCAGATGCAATCCAATTTTCTGCATTTACTGTGGCAGTACTTGGGATATGCTACCAAATAGTGAGTAATCGATTAAACTATCGATTAAAGCAACGCTTTCTTCTTGTTATTTTGTATAACAAACTTGAGCGTTTAAACTCTAATCACAAAATAAAGACGCTTGCAGGTATTGAAATCAATAGTTACTGCCAAGAGCTCAAAAACTACTTGGCAGGGAATGGATTGAAGGTGCAGCTGTATCTTATTCCATTAATAGATATTGGAAAATTTGAGAAAGAAATTGAATTGACTGCCTTTGGCCTTGATGGAAAGGAATTATTGATTTCACTTAGTTATATCGATGAAAAAATTGAAACTATCAATAATCTATCTAGATTACTTGTTTCACACCGCTTGTCGGGGGGCAAACTATCAGTTGAATTTATTGAAGGGACAAAAAAATCGCTCATTTTGCTCCTTGAAGACCTTATTCGAGAAGTAGACGAGTCTAAATGTTGGATCAAAGTAGCCCTCGAAAGGAGTGGGTACCATACTAGCGACGCCGGCATGATAGCCCAACCTTTTTAACCCTTCTCCAAGGGTATTCGTTTGATTGACGGCCATATGAGCTTGGTCCCACCCGGTCTCTTTCCGAACCCGGAAGTGAAACGAGCATCAGTGGTTTGCGGCACTGGGATTTTTCTTGGAGCCGCGCCAATGCTGTCAGTCATCTTTTCTTTTCCCCCCAATGCATCGGCCTATTTTTCTCTTTCTTTCGTGAATGCGTTTAGTTTATAACAATCCTGTGTTTCATACATCCTTGTATGGACGTGGCCATCGATCATGAGTTGGGAAAAGAAACCCCTATTCATCACAAAAAGGACATTCGCACACAATTCATTTCATTCGTCACATCCCACGCATTTCTTTTTCCCTTTCTTATTTTCGTTTTAGCCTTTATTGTGCGCGCCCACTTGATGCGCTATGAGTTGTTCTTCGAATTTGATTCGTATTGGCACGCACGCATGGTGTCGTATATTTTGCAGGGACTCCCGGCCCCCATGGTGGACCCGCTGGCCTATTACCAAAACGTCGCGGCCGCCACCATTGGAAACCCACCCATTCTTTTCTGGTATATCTCGGCTGCTTTTTATAAAATATTCACGCTCAACGCACCCTACAATTTTGAGCTGTGGGTTTTATTCGTAAAAATCCTACCTGCATTATACGGTGCCCTCATCAGTGTGGCGATGTATTTTTTGGGAAAAGAACTATTCAAGGGCCCCCATGAGAAGATGGCGGGATTGTTTACGGGAATATTGGCCGCCGTGGTGCCGAGCTTTGTGTATCGCACCATGGGGGGATTTTTTGAGGATGATAGTTTCGGCTTTTTGGGAATGGTGATAGGATTTGTATTTTTTGCACGTGCCGTCCGCAACCCCTCGTGGAAGCGTGAAAACATTCTGAATGCGATGCTAGGAGGATTGGGCTTTGCGTTAATGGTCTTCACGTGGTCCGGGTACAACATGCTGGTGCCCATCCTCTTGGGCGTTGGGTTTATGCAGTTCCTGATTTGGCTGAATGAAGGGGAACACCAAAAGGCCAAATGGTATGCCGGACTGTGGCTGACCTCATTCCTTCTTTTTGCGGCCGCCGCCACTCTCCAATCAGGTTTATTCTGGCTTGATCAATTTGGGGGAATCCTGGGAATAATTTTGAAGAATCCCACGTTAAGGTACGCGGATACCATTCTTTTCATCTTATTCCTGTGGGTATCCGCAGCGGGGTTATGGTTGGCCCGCACGCGAACAGAATGGGGACCCAAACTGGTGAAGTGGGTATTCATACTCGGAATCCTGGGATTGGTTCTCTCTCCCTTACTGGTGACTGCCTTTAATTTTTCCCTGCGCACAGGTGATGTATTGGGACAGACGGTGGGAGAGGAAAGCGAGGGAAAGAATTATTTCGGAAACAAATACAGCGTGCTTTTCGTGTATGCCCTGGTGGGAATTCCATTAATGGGGTATTTGCTCCTACGCAAATCCAAACATTATGAGTTTTTGGTTTTACCCTTAGTGTGGCTCATCCTGATATTTTTCATGGCATGGGGAAAACTCAAGTTCACGTATTATTGGGGACTCCCCCTCGCACTGACCGGGGCCATCGTACTCACTCTGGGATGGAGGAAACTCGAAACGCTTTCCAGCTCGAAACAGAAAATGGGACTCGTCATTGTTAGTTTCTTCCTGCTCGCCAGCATTGCCGCGGGAATTGTTTTCGTTACTCAAAACGTACCCAACATTGAATCCAGCCCCGGATGGAAAGAAGCCATGTTCTGGGCCAATCAGAATCTGGATGAAAACACCAAATTCTTCAACTGGTGGGACGAGGGGCATTGGATTTCTTTCCTGACCAATCGGAAAGTACTGATTGACAATAGGAATGCGGACACAAAGGCCACGTCGGAGGCGGCTCGATTCCTGTTGGCGGATGACATAAACACGTCTGTCGAACTTTTTGAGAAAAACGGCTCTACCCACTTATTTTTTGGTGACGATTTACTGAGTAAGCTTTCTAATTTAGGATTTTTTGCCTATGACATTACCTCCATCAACGACCCACGCATACAAGGGGTGTTTGGCGTGATGATGCCGTGCGCGCAACAAGTGTCGCCGTTGACCCGCGAAATAAACTATGAATGCGGGGGCAACCAATTCAGCGCGCAAGACATGGTCGCGTTTCCCACCACGTGGAGCGCCACACCCAACAACCAGCAAAATGGACAGCCCTTTTTCATTTACCGCGAAGAGGACAACAGCCGTGTTTACGCATTCACTTCTGGGGGAAACCAAACCTATTTAGCACGATTATGGCTGGGGGAACCCACCGTGGCAACCCAGTTCACCGAAATCTATCGGAACACAGGTGGCGTGCGCATTTACGAGCGGACCACCCAATCCTAGTTTTTCCGCATACTGTTTCACTTTTGAACTAGGCTTTTTTAATAGCCTTCAAAAACATTTGGTTGCAGCAAACATAGTTGGAGCGTGAATCATGGTTAATTACGGGGCATATGCCCTCATTGGTGTGAGTGCCTTCCTTGTGGCATTTATCATTATTCCTTTTTTCATCCGGCGCATGCACATGCGGAAAATCGTGGGAAAAGACATGAACAAAGCCACACAGCCTGAGGTGGCCGAGATGGGAGGGGTGGTGGTACTCCTGGGATTCGTATTTTCCATCATGCTCGCCTTATTCCTCCACAGCTACCTGGGCTATTTTGCTGAACTCAATCTCCTTGCGCTCATTGCAGCACTCCTCACTATCGTGATTGTGGGCGTATTAGGAATTGTGGATGATTTAATTGGATGGAAAAAAGGAATCCGGCAATACCAGCATGCCCTCATCCCCATTTTTGCCGCACTCCCCATCATGGTGCTCCCCCAAACCATTGGAAACACGGGAGTGGATGTTCCCTTGCTGGGCTTCATCAACTTCGGGGTGTTTTATTCCCTCCTGATTGTACCATTAGCCATCACGGGCGCCAGCAATGCCACCAACATGCTCGCCGGATTGAATGGATTGGAAGCCGGACTCGGAATTATTAGCGCACTCACACTCTTGATTGTGGGAGTTATTCTGGGAGAAATTGAAGTGGTGATTCTGACGCTGGGAATGGTCGGCGCACTCATCGCATTTTTACTTTTCAACAAATACCCCGCTAAAATTTTTCCCGGAGACTCCCTTACCCTCATGATGGGAGCCGGCATCGCCTCGGCGAGTATTATTGGGAACATTGAGAAAGTGGGACTGATGCTTTTTGGATTGTATTTTGTCGAACTCCTCCTCAAAGGAAGGACCAAAATGCAGGCGGAGAGCTTTGGACGGATACAAGAGGATGGGACACTGAAAGCACCTGAAAAAATAGGCAGCCTGACGCATGTAATTATGCGCCTGGGAAAATTCAACGAGAAGCAGGTAGTATATATCATATGGGGATTGCAAATCCTCGTAGCTTTGGTCACATTCCTCGTGTTTTGGCACAATTTTGAAAACGTCGAATTGTTTTCCAAGCTGAGAGGAAACCTATGACTATTCTCCTCACGTGCTCCGCAGGGGGACACCTCACGGAAATGCGCCAACTTGAACCCTTTTATCACGGAATGAAACGCGTGTTCGTCACATTCAAGCGCGAAGACACCGAATCACTCGCAACAAGGGAAAAAGTGTATTTTATTGAACGACCCGCACGAAACACCATCAAAACCATTCAGTCATTTTTACAGGCATGGAAAATCGTCTCCACACTAAAACCAAAACTCGTCATCAGTACGGGAGCCGATGTCACTGTTCCCGTGTGTGTGGCGGCCAAACTGCAGGGAATCAAGGTAGTGTTCATTGAAAGCTTCTGCCGGCCCTACACTGCGAGTGTATCCGGGAGAATTATTTCACTTTTTGCTGACCATGTGGTGTATCAGTGGCCTGAACTCAAAAAGTTTTATCCATCCGGCATTTATGGGGGGAGCATTTTTGTCACGGAATAAAGTGGACGTATTTGTTTCCGTGGGAACCCACCCCCAACCTTTTATGCGTTTGTTGAATGAGATTGCGCGACTCGCGGATAATGGAAAACTAAAAGGAAACATCCTCGTGCAAGCCGGAACCACTCCTTTTTCACATCCTAAAATGAAAGTGGTGGATTTTCTTTCACTGGACGAATTTGAAAACATGCTACAAAATTGCAAACTGTTCATCACGCACGCAGGAGAGGGAAACATTGGGCAGGCCCTGCAACTGAAAAAGCAAACGGTGGTGGTGCCGCGGAAAGAAGAATTTCATGAACACACGGACAACCATCAGGAAGAATTGGCACGCGCCATGAGTGGGCAGTTAGGTGTTGTGGTGATGGGAAACATTGCTAACCTCGAACATGGAATCAATCTAGCATTGAAACAAAAAGTGGAAGGAACGTATAAGGGATACATTCCTCAAATCCTTTCACGCATCGCACGCGAAGAAGGAATGAGTGTTTCGCCTATCGATGAAACGAAAGTTCCTATTCCTAAAACCGCCAGCATCATTATGGCCACCCTCAACGGGGGAATACCTCTCATTCATGCCGTGAATGGAATGCTCCAGCAAGAATTTTCAGGAAAATACGAAGTGATTGTGGTGGATGACGGGTCATTTGATGGGAAAACACCCTCTTTACTTAAAGAAAACTTTGGAAAAAACCCTAAAGTCAAACTCATTACCCTTGAACGCTCAGGGGTGTGTAAGGCGCGCAACGCAGGGATACGTGCGTCACAGTATGAAGTGGTCATTAACATGGACCACGATTGCATCCCCCGAAAAGATTGGCTCCAGACCATGGTGAATGGATTTGACACGCTCAACGTGGGTGCGGTGAGTGCGTATGGTCATTATGGGGGAACCAGCACGGGATTCCGTAAGGAAATACTGGACCACTTGAAGGGATACGATGAGGATTTCTTTTATTACCGCGAAGACACGGACCTTTCGTTTAGAATCATGGAATTAGGATTTGTGTACAAACGCGTGGATGCGTCCAAAAAATACACGGAAGACCGAACACTTGTAACACCTAAAGGGATAGGGAAGATTGCCGCGTATACCTTGCAACGATTCAAGTATCATATGAATGACGTGCTGCTGCATAAGAAACACCCCACCCCCATGTGCAATGAATTCTTACGCGTGAAATGGGATTTCTTCGTGGACCCCATTCAGGATTTCAAAGTCGCCACAGGATTGTGGGAGGATTCATCCAACAAAATAGCCCTTTCCTCTCCTCGGGGATTGGTGTTTCTCTCCAATCGTAGCCCCGTGCATTTTTTCCTTATTGTGTTGGCCGGAATGGGATACGCATTCGCCATCAAATTAGCACGACTCGCAGGGAGCATCAAACATGGGCACCTGCTCGTGTAAAAATAAAGAGGGAACATCGTCATGACTGATTTAACTGGAAAACAAATCCTCATCACGGGAATCAATGGATTCATTGGCAGTCACCTTGCCCGCACACTCATAAAAGAAGGAGCGACTGTGCACGGAACCTCACGCCACCCGCACGAAACCCCTTATTTGGATTCATTTGAAATCAAAAATAAACTCCAGTTGCACACGTTGGACGTGCGCAAGGCTCAAGACGTGGAGTCCCTTCTACGCGCGCATTCATTTGATGGCATTTTTCATTTAGCCTCCCAGGCCGACGCGTGGAAATCCTCCAATGAACCCCACTCTACATTTGACGTGAATGTGCAGGGGACTGCTAATTTACTGGAGGCCATTCGAAAGAGCAACCAATCCCCTTCTATCGTACTTGCAAGCTCCGTGCGCGTGTTTCATCGCGAAGAAGAGAAACTAAACGAGGAACACTTGTCTCTACATCCCTATGACGCAAGCAAACTAGAAGCCGAAGTCACGGCCACGAGCTACTTCAACACGTACGGAATGAATGGCGCCATTGCGCGCAACACGAATACGTATGGGGAAAATGACCTGAACTTTAATCGATTACTCCCACGACTCATGAAAGGAATATTTCACGATGGAAAAGTGACCCTATGGGGAAATGGAACCGTGAAGCGGGATTTCATGCATGTCTCGGACACGGTTACTGGAATGAGGGCCCTCTACACGGCACTATCCCACACGCACATGAGGGGAAAATCGTTCACGTTTGCCTCAGGAAAACTCCACACCATTCGGGAGATTGTCACTATTCTATCGCAATGCTCCACCAAACTCTTCCAAGTCGAGTGGGACGAGCACAACACGCTACAAGATCGAAACCAAGCCGCGCTGGACATCCAGGAAACCACGCGCGCACTAAACTGGTCCCCTCGCGTGGAATTAACCCAAGGATTAGACCAAACCCTAAAATGGTATCGCGCGTATTTTACTCAACAAGGGAGGAATGATGCATGAAAGGTATTATTTTGGCGGGTGGAAATGGAACAAGACTTCGTCCCCTCACCTCAGTTGTTAACAAACACATGTTGCCAGTCTATAATAAACCTATGATTTACTACCCGCTTCAAACGCTAAAAGATGCCGGAGTAACTGACATACTTGTTATCACTGGCGGGGAACACGCAGGATCTATCTTCAAACATCTTGGAAGCGGAAAAGACTTTGGAGTTCGCTTTACTTATCGTGTACAGGATGCCGCAGGCGGATTGCCGCATGCCATTGCATTGGCCGAAGACTTTGTGGGAACGAATAAATTCGTTTCCATTAATGGAGACAACATCCTTTCCGAGACGATCAAACCCCATGTGGATGCGTTTGAAAAAGGAAAAGAAGACGCGCGCATATTATTACATCACACCACACGCGAAGAAGCCCAAAAAGCGGGAGTGGCCGTATTGGAAGGAGAAAAAGTGGTGAAACTCATTGAAAAGCCCCAAGATCCTCCTACGAATTGGGTGAGTATTGGTGTGTATTTGTTCAACCCCAGCGTGTTTGATATCATCCGCACGCTCCAACCCTCGCAACGGGGAGAATTGGAAATCACGGACATCCACAACACGTATATTCAGCGCAACGCTCTGGCTGCGAGCAAAATTTCGGGAGAATGGTTAGATGCAGGAACCATTGACGAACTCGCACGCGCCAATAAAGTAGTCAAAGAATGGAAAGGCGTGCATAACGGGAACCAATAACTGGAGAAAATTCTCATGTCGCGCATCCATTCATTACTCGCCTCCCTTTCAGGAAAAATATTGGATGTAGGAGGAAGTGCGGGGACAATGCATGAGGAATTGCTCAAAGTGCATCCTCTCGAAAAAATAATTTCAATCGACGTAGAACTCATTCATGTACGCACGAATCAAGTGTTGGGAGACGGACAGAAAATGCCCTTTCGAACCCATGCTTTCCAAAGTATTCTCGCAGGAGAAGTGTTAGAGCACGTGCCTAATCCCCGCGCGTTCATTCAGGAATGCTGGCGCGTGTTAGAATGGAATGGCGTGTTAGCGCTTTCAACACCGAACAAAAAATCCTGGCTGAACCGATTAACACACTCATACGAGATGCCCTTGCATATTTCATTGTTCGACCCTGAATCATTGCGCACATTGTTGGACAACGAAGGATTCTCAATTCAAAAAATGGAATTCTTTCCCTACACTGAAGAAAGCTCAGACGGGGCACGAAACAAATGGTTCTTTCCCATTCGTAATTTTATGCACCAACTCATGCCCAACTCCCTGCGCGAGGACATGGTGGTGGTGGCGAGGAAAATTCCAGTAAAATCAATAAATTCATAGAACAATGCTCGAAATGCATGGTCTTTTTTTATAAAGGGTAAGCGACTGAATATCTATTCCACGTGATTGTATGGGTATCAACGTTTTACTATTGAATCCTCCTTATTTTCCTCAGTTTTCAAAAAACTCAAGAAGCCCTGCCGTAAGCAAGGGTGGATGCGTATACTACCCTATTTGGTTGGGCTATGCTGCAGGATCATTGGAAATTAATGGACACAACGCTAAACTCGTGGATGCGACGGCGCCCAAGGAAATTATTCCCATTGAAAAATTAGTGAGCATCGCTAAGGAATTTAATCCTAAATTGCTCATCATGCACACCGTAACATCCTCGGTGGTAAACGATGCGAAAGTAGCCAAGGCCATCAAGGAGGCCGTGCCTACATGCACCATTGCCATGGTCGGCCCCCACGTTTCGGCGGTTTCTGAAAACACACTTACCATTGCACCTGCCGTTGATATGGTGATGCGCAAAGAATATGATTTGATTTCGGTTGACGTTGCCAATCGCTTAGAAAAAAATGAATCCTATGCCGACGTGCAAGGATTGACATTTCGAAATGAGCAGAATGACATTGTAAAAAATCCCGACGCACCGGATGTGCCCCAAGAATACTTGGACAAGCTTCCTTTTGTTACCCAAATATGGGACAAGCACCTCAACATTCGCGATTATTTTTATCCCTCCGTATTGTACCCCGAAGTTACGGTCATCACCGGAAGAGGATGTCCTTTCCGCTGTACATTCTGTGATTGGCCCCAGAACTTCACCGGACACCAATTCCGCTCACGAAGCGTAAAGAACATCGTGGACGAATTCGAATGGATCAAACACAACCTTCCGTATGTGAAAGACATCATGATCGAAGACGATACTTTTACGTTGGACAAGAACCGCGTAAAAGCAATCTGCCAAGAAATCATCGACCGAAAATTGAGTACGACATGGACAGTCAACGCACGCTGCGACGTGGACTTAGAAACACTCAAAATAATGAAACAAGCCGGATGTAGACTGGTATGCGTGGGTGTTGAGAGTGCCACACAAGATATTTTGAACAACATCAAGAAAGGAACCAATGTTCAAAAGATTGAACAATTCTTCAAGGACACCAAAGAAGCCAATGTGTTGGTACACGCGTGCTTCATGATGGGTAATCGCGGAGAAACACACGAAACGATTGAGAAAACGGTTGAGTTTGCCAAGAGAGTAAACCCTGATACCGTACAATTCTTCCCCATCATGGTATACCCCGGAACTGAGGCCTACGAATGGGCGAAAACAAACAACTTTTTGACCATCAAAGCAGAGAACTGGGAAAATTGGTTGTTAGAAGATGGAACACACAACACGATTGTGAGCACGGACAAACTTTCAGCCACCGAACTTGTAAAGGCATGCGACGACGCACGTAGAAACTTTTACATGCGACCTGAATTCATTGCCGCCAAAATATGGGAAGGCGTCACCACACCCCACGAGTTTCCACGATTATTGAAAAGCGGAAAGACATTCTTCAAATATTTGTTCAACACCAAACCAAAAGAAACATTAGGCGCGGCACGCGAACCTGTGGTTGAAACGCCCTTACAATCCTAATATTGTTCTAGGAAAAACCCACGCGCGTTATAAAGGATTCACCGCACTTTTTGTCTACCATGCCCCTAAAGAAAAATTCATTCCCCAGCGCAAGCGTGATTATTCCCGCCTACAATGCGGAGAAAACTATTCGTGTATGTTTGGATGCTTTATTGAGTCAAACCATTCCACCAAACGAAATCATTTTAGTGGACGATGGAAGCACGGACCAAACACAAGAAATTGCAAAAATCTATTCCTTACTAAAAATTATTTCACAAGAAAACAAAGGACCTGCCAAAGCACGAAATGCAGGTGCTCGTGAAGCCAAATCGGATATTATTCTTTTCCTTGACAGCGACTGCGTTCCCTCAGCAAATTGGTTAGAAGAAATGCTGAAACCATTCGAGAAAGAGAAAGTGGCCGGCGTCCAAGGCGCCTACAAAACCCACCAAACATCCCTGGTTGCAAAATTTGACCAAGTAGATATTGAGTATCGTTATGAAAAAATGTCACGCTCCACAAAACTGGATTGGATAGGGAGCTATTCTGCAGGGTATCGTAAAAAAATATTCTTAGATGAAAAGGGATTCGATGAGACCTTCCCTAAGGCATCCGGGGAAGACGCTGAACTGAGCTACCGTATGTCAGAGAAAGGATACCTACTTGTCTTTGCCCCCACCGCCATCGTGTACCACACTCACCCTGAAACATTGGCCAAATATTTGAACATCAAATACTACCGTGCCTATTGGCGCATGCGCATGTACCTCAAACACCCTGGGAAGGCGGTCGCAGACAGCTACACCCCTATCATGCTCAAATTCAATGTGGCATTTGCACTTGCGATACTACTTTTCGCTATCCTCTCTATCTTCATTCAAGACTTCTCCACCCTCGTACGTGTGTGTGCGGTGGCCTACCTGTTTACCTTCCTCCTTTCCATTCCCCACATTTGGAGAAATGGCATTGTATTCGTGGGCATTGCCTTCGGCCTCTATTTCCTGCGCTCTATTGCCTTTGCCGCAGGATCCGTACGCGGCTTCCTGGATGAACGGGTGTGGGTATGAAGATTCTCCATGTGGGAAACCACACTATTCCATGTGTGGGGGGAATTGAAAACGTTATTTGGCAAACAGCGCGCGAGCAAGCACACCAAGAAAACGATGTGCGCATTTTGGTGTTCGATACCGATCCTTCAGGAAAAGAAAAACTTCCTGCATATGAGGTGAAAGAAGGAGTGGAAATCATTCGTATTCCTCAGAATGGATTCACATTCTATCGTATTCCATCTGCCAATCGTTATTTGGCCGAATTGAAACAAGCTGATATTGTCCATGTGCACGGAATCAATGCGTGGATGGACATGGCCTGTGTATTGAAGCCATTTTTTACTGCTAAAATCGTCGTAAATACCCACGGGGGATTCCATCACACGACTCAACGCGGATTCATCAAGTGGATCTATGCACGAACCCTATTTGCATTCTCTAAGCGGCGCGTCGATCATGTTATTGCCGATAGTTCCTCGGACGCCGAACGGCTGGAATTGGGTCCGTCCAAAAAGTGGAGCATCATTCCCAATGGAATTGATTTGCGCACATTCTTGGACATCCCACTCTCTGGAAAGGATCCATTCCACCTTCTTTATGTGGGAAGAATATCTCGAAACAAACGAATCGACCGACTCATTGAGGCGTTCGAACGGTCCTATCACCATCATGATTCGCTTCGCCTGTCCATCGTAGGGGAAGACTGGGAAGGTCTGATGGAAGAGCTCAAAATCGCCATAAAGAAAAAAGGAGTCGACAAAGCCATTGTTTTCCATGGAAAAGTATCCGATGCCGAACGACTAAAATGCTATCGAAAAGCGGGATTCTTTGTCTCGGCGTCCGAATTCGAAGGATTTGGAATAACAGTATTGGAAGGAATGGCCGCAGGCGCGATCCCGTGCATTTCACCTATTCCCACATTCGAAACATTTGTCGGAACCGATCGCGGATTTTTGGTGGATTTTTCCAATCCTACACTAGCAGGGGAGAAAATGAACACTATTTTCAGTCTCCCCACCAAAAAACTCAATGAAACACGAAAGAAAGCACGTGTATATGCCGAGGCGTTTTCCATTGAAAAAATTGTGGAGCAATATTTGAAATTGTACTCGCGTTTAATGGTGAGAAAATAATATGGGCCTCTACGCGCGCGTCATCAATGTTCTTTCCTTCAATGTCGTGCAAACGATCGCATCTAAAGGATTGGCATTTCTCAACCTGGCTATTTTGATCCGATTGTTAGCGACAGAAGAAATTGGTATCATCGGACTGGCCGGAGGATATGTCGCGCTGCTCGGATTCATACTCGTTCTCCCCGAGAGTGTATTCATTCGCGATTTTCCAAAAATTAAAAATAAGATAAACCAATATCTTTCTTCATTTTTTGCATTTAGCCTCTTACGCAGCGGCGTCCTTTTACTTTTAGGAGGCATCGTCGCCGCGTGGTTGGGAATCAATGGATCCGATCCGCGATTGCCTGTATATTTTATGCTGCTGGTTGGATCAACGGTCCTTACCAGTCTAAGCGGACCGTTCCGTGAAGCATTCTATGCCAATTTCAGACAAGCGCGCATTGCACTGATTGACCTATCATTGAACGTGCTTTCCATTATTTCGCTCGCATTGTTGTATTTTTCCCAAGATGTCATTACGTATGGAATACTTCAAGTAGTAGTCGCATTAATCGGAATTGGCTGGTGGTATCAGAATGCCCACTCCAAGCTCGGATTTACCTTCACACTTTTCCCTGGATGGATGGCATTATCCTGGGCCTCCATTCAAGGATTTGCCCTATGGAATCATTTTTCCGGAATCGCCATTCGATTGGTTTCACAGTCCGACATCGTTATTCTGGGATTTTTCTCCACGCTAACCGAATTAGGAAACTACTCGGTTGCACTGACCATTTCAGGCGTATTCTTTGTATTCCCCCAATTGGTCCAAAAGGCCGCATCGCTTTCATTCTCCCAATCGGATGCCAATACAGCAAATCCTGTCATGCTGGGCGCAGTGGTGCGATACAATACGCTCTTCTCCCTTGCGCAATTTTTGGCCTATATTATCGCCGGACCCTTCCTTCTTCCTTTGTTGGTTCCGGAACATTTCAACGTGGTTTGGGAGTACTCGCTCTATTTGGTTGGCGGTGTGACATTGTATAATTTAGCCCGCCCCTGGCTTTCGTTGATTGTGATTAAAGTCAATCCCATGATGTTCTTCTTTCAGTTATTTTTGATTCCCTGCACGGCAAGTGTAGTAATTTACTGGTTCTTTGCGGCAGAATATGGTGCATTAGGCGTTGCGCAAGCCAACATGCTGGCCTATGGATTGCTTGGAGTGATGACCATACTCTATGCTCGATATAAAATAAAAACCACTCCCTCCTTCAAACTATTACCATTTGAAACGCGCGCATTGGCCCGCGTACGAAAAATGATCCTTGGGAAAATAAATTACACCGCGCGGCGGAGCTCAACCAGATAGTTGAATAGGGATGTGGGGATAATGTTGTGCTGATATAGCGTTCCAATGATTTTTCCCGGAAAACCAAATTCACGATTGAGGCGGCGAATGTGATACCGTTTTTTGATTTCATCCTGAACTTGGGGAATACGCTTCTCAATATATTTCCGTTGTTCATCCGTAATGTGGGGGGTTGCAATAATGATCCGCTCGGCTTTTTGACCGACCTCATTCAAATACTTTTCAGGTGGAATTACAAATAAGCCGCGCTTGACTGCCTCTGAATGAAGCTCTGTGCCAAGATAGGGAACGGCGTTGTTAATACTGGCCCAGCGCACAGGAAACTTCAGGGCAAAATTAAACGTATCCTCGACATCTTCGAGTTTTTGATCAGGGAATCCCACCATCATGTTCAAATGAACATCAAATCCCACATCAATGGCATCCTGAATCGCCCGTTCAATCGTCTCCAATGTTTCTCCTTTTTTTACCAACGCCAACATTTTAGCATTCCCCACTTCCACACCAAATGAAACCGATGCAAAATGGGCATCCTTCATGGCTTGCAGCAATTCTCTGTTTACTCGATCCGCGCGAACCCCTTGTGGAACATTAAACACGAGTCCCGGGAAGGATTCTTTTTTCAATAATTCACAAAAACGCATAATACGATTTTTGTCCAGCGTGAAATTATCATCCAGGAATTCAATGCGGCGATATCCTTTCTCGTACCAATACTTGATTTCCTCCATCATGTTTTCAGGCGTACGAAAGCGCCACCATTTTCCACTTACCAGCGGGACGGCACAAAACGTACAACTCTCAGGACAGCCGCGTGAGGAAAGAGCCATCATGGCCGGATACCAGTATTTTTTCAGCTCAAACTTTTCATACTTCGGCCAAGGAAGCGATTGAATGTCCCGACGAAAGGGTCGTTCGCCTGTGAAAATAATCTTTTCTTCCTCGCGGTAAATCAATCCCTTAATTTCAGCCAATGGTTTTCCTTTACATAGTTCAAGGACAGTCTCTTCCCCCTCTTTGACAATCCCATAATCGATGGCCTCGCATTCCTGTAGTACCTTTTCTTTTTCGGTCGAAATGTGAGCGGCTCCCACTACAATGGGGATTGTGGGAAAACGATCCTTAATCTGGCGAATGAGCGCATACGAGTCTTTGTAGCGATAACTCTTCATTGCAATCCCAATCAGGTCCGGCTGGAACATTTCAATCTTTTTGGCTAAATCCTCCAGGGCGTATCCGAGGTTCATGTCCAGAGTATCGTATTCCACCCCATTGGCCTGAAGGTATTCCGCCAAATAACCTAAGGCAAGATCAGGTACGTCGCCGGGGCGATAGGAGCTATTGTAATATGCCACGGGAACCAATAGGACTCGGGAAAAACGCATGAGATCAAACCCTCAAATACTGCTTCCGGTTCTTGATTTAAAGCCCTAGCTCTCAAAGTAAAAATTTGGTCGTGTTTTAAAGGACATGCAGGTCAAGCTCCTGTGATGGTGAATACATGACTGTACCCCTTTCCCATCCTCTTTCACGCGCCCTTCAGTGGGTGGAAACCATGAAGCAACCCCAGGGATATGCGGGGCCGGTTACCCATTATTGGGGAAGCTCTCTCCGTTACACGGGACCCGGAACCGACTGGAGGTATGAAGGGCTCGTGCATGCCTTCCTGACCCTTCACTCCAAGACCCATGATCCTCTTTTTTTGGAACGCGCCATGGAATGCGGAACATTCATGGTGAATGCCCAACGCCCCTCCGGTGCTTTTCGTAATTCTTCCTTTGAAGCCAATCCCAGCTTTCAGTACAGCGGCACCCCTCATGAAGCAGCGGTGGACGTGGCATTGTTGGAGTTGGTTCGGGTTCTTCGCCTCAACCACAAACCCTATCAGGCATTTTTGGATGCCTCCATTCGGAATATTGAAAATGTTCAGTTTGGGGAATTTTGGAATGAAAAAGAAAAAACTTTTTTTCAATTCCAACGCGGGCGAACGAAAAACAATGATAATCAAATCGTTCCAAACAAAGTCGCCACCATTGGAGAGGCATTACTGCTCGCCCACGAAATAACCGGGACTAAAAAATACTATGACGCTTCTCTTTTTGCAGGTCAATCGATACTAAAACATCAGGATCACGATCAATTTGAGGGAGGAATTTATCAAAGCGACACGCATAGCAAACTTATTCCGTTTTATACCGCTCGCTGCATTCCCTTTTTGATTCGACTGTATGAGAAAACGAAAAAAGAGACATTTTTGGACGCAGCCACGGATGCTGCGCACTATGTTAAAGACCATCAATTGGAAAATGGATTCTTTTCATTTGGTGAAAATGTAACAGATAGTTCAAGCACCGCACCGGTTTTTATAGCCGGAGCCGGAGACATTGGGCGCGCATTCCGTGCGGTTTCAAAATATACTCCATTTTCCACGCGGGGAATTGTAAAGGGACTCCTTTCTGTTCAGCGGGCAAACGGTTCATTTCCAACCAAACGAGAAATCATGATTAAGAAGGGAGAATTGCCCTCCTGGAAGGACCAATTGGGTGTAGTGGGGTGGAATGACAAAGCATTGAGGTTCTTGTCAGAGGAAATGAAGGAAGGAGAAACAATTATTCACCCTCCACAGGAAGCGTTTCCATCCACCGTTGAGTCGGTGGCCGAAGGAGAGATTTTCGAGGATGCCCACTGGATTCGTGTGAGTGGATCCACTTCATATGCATGGAAAAAATCAAGGGCATTTGCCCAACATTCGGTGTTGGAACCCTTGCTCTACAGCGCTGCGGAAAGTGGAATTCCAATCCTCAGTCACCTAGGAAGAGCTGGATGGAAAAAAAAACGTGACTAATTCTCTTTTTTCAAAATGGAGTGAATCAATTTCATCGCTTTTTGGGCTTGAATGTCTCGATTGAATAAGGAAGAAAAGGTTTTGGCATTGGCTGATGCATTTTTCCATTTTGGGAATCGAAACGCTTCATTCATTCCCTTTGCGGCCTCTTCATCACTGGCGAAAAACAGTCCCGCATCGTACGTTTGGAGAAACGTGTCTAACGCCCCTCCTTTTGGACCGCGCGCCACGACAAACAAACCGCTGGCCATGTAATCATACGTTTTGACCGGAATCATATAGGGTAGAACGGGAGGAACCAACGACACCCCCCAATCGGCCATAGCAAAAATACCCGCCACATCTGCGTAAGGGACCGCTGGGAGATCAATCAGCGTATAATTGGAATATCCATGCGATTCAAAAAATGACTTCCAATAAGGAATGGTCTTCGGCGTACTAAATGAAGTCGCTAAAACGACCCATGCATCCTTTTTTTTCAGGCATGGAATGGTATGCGTGAGAAAAGATTCCAAACCATGCGATGAAAAATCGCCCGAAAACAATATCACATGAGAGATAATAGGAATGTGATAGTGCGTGCGCATTTTCTTTCGCAATACAGCGCTCGGCTTAAATCGTGTGGGAAGCGTTCCATTGGCCACTACATGAACTTTCTTTTTAGCGACGATTCCTGAGAACTGTCCCTGCAAATAGGAGTTAACCACCCACACCTGGGACGCAAGAAAAAGAGTAAGATGCTCAAGGAATTTGTATATCCAATACTTGGGCGACCAACGCGAATAAAGTCCTATTTTCTGTGCGGCATCCGGCCAGGGATCACGGATATCCAAAACAAAGGGAATATTGGAAAAAAAAGCACCTATGGCCCCCACCGCCGAATGCGTCATGGGAGGAGACGTGCCGATAATTAATCGCGGACGCTCATTTCGAATACGTGAATAAAGGGAACGAATAGAAGAGTAGCGCCGCACTCCCTTAACGGATGCATTTCCTCGATCCGGCGACCAAATTTCCGTTGGAATGCCTTGTTTTGAAAAATACGATTGAAAATGGGACACACGTTCCGCATTGGCTCCAACTTCAGGGGGGGCAAAAGGAGAAATAATGATAATTTTGTCCGACATAGGCTATCCTTCTATTACCTGTTTCCACTTTTTAGCAAATACGGCAACCGAAAACCGGTCCGTCCATTTTCCTACACGAGAAGGAGGAAATTTAATCCACGCACCAAGAGCGGAATCAAACGAATCAAGGGAATGAGGAACAATCTTGGCTCGTTCGTGCGAAAAATCGTGGAAAATTCCAACTTTGGATGTAATAATCGGGCAGCCACTAGCCAATGCTTCCAGTGGGACAAAACCAAAGCCTTCATACCGCGATGCAAATATCAAAGCATCGGACGCACGATAAGCCGTTACTAATTCCGCTTGAGAAAGGGGGGGAGAACAAGCAAGATTGGGCAACAATGATTGTACACGGGGACTGGTAATGGCATGAAATTCCCATTCGGGATGTGCACGCGCCAGTGATTCGAAAATATCAAATCCTTTGGAATACGTGGGATTGCCGACAAACAACACGTGTTTCGTTTCTGCCTCCCATCCCATCTTTTTACGCGCAACTGACTGAGAACCCGGCGAGAAAAGAGATGAATCAATGGGCGGTTCAATCACACTAGAATCGAGGCCGTATTTTTGTTTTACCTCTTGTTGAGTAAACGCCGAATTAGACACACGAACCAATGCGTTCTGCGCACTTTTTTTTTCGAACGCTGGAAAGATATAGCGCATGCGCCAATAGAGAGGGCTTGTTTTCGAATACCCATTTTCGGCCAATCCCACAAAAGTGCCGTGAAGAACAGAAAATAAGGGATACGGGCGCGATTTCGGTAGCGCCCATCCATCCATCCCACTGGCAACCACAAACGCAGGGGGGGAGGGCAACCTATTCATGTAATCCGCGAGGAGTTTTCCGTGTTGAATCGTTTGAAAAAAAGGCCAGTTCCATTCCAATGGATTTTTTTTCGCTAGGGATTCACGCCCCACGACTTGCAGGGACGGAATGGCTTGTTGAATGTGGCGTGCGTAAACTTCCATCCCTCCCTGAATGGAACCCTCCGTCAACGTGAGAAAAAACCCTTTCTTCATGGCGACCTAACCCTCCAAATGGTAACCCATGTGCCCTGCTTGAACTCAAATACTTTCTCGAGCTGAGATTGGTGTAACGCAATGAAATCCTTTATCTTTTTTCGCTCTGCATCAATCACGGTCTGGCGATTCGAATCGGTTTCACGCTGCGTGGCGTAGGAGATGTCCAAAATATAAGTGTTCGAATCCAATTCTTTTTCCCAAAAATCAACCTTGGAATATTTCTTTTCACCAAAAAAAGGAGGGAAAAAATAAACACAATCGTCCGCACTCCCAATCACGTGTGATCCCACTGGAATGTTCGCATGAATCAGATCCAATACTTCTTTCCGCGAATCCAAAAAAGAAGAATGATAAGAATGCATATAGAGCGTGGCCCCCATGGAACCCAATGAAACCAACAAAATGAGACCAATACTGATCATTTTTCTCAACGAGGGAGAGGGAACGAATGCATTCACTTTCGCCCAAAGAACAGGACCCCAGTGCGAGTAGGCCATGGCCGTGGGAATGATGAGCATTCCTAACAATGGAACAAAATAACGCAGGCGCGCAGTGAACGTAAGGGGGATGGAAAATGGAAACGCCCAAAAAGACGAAAAACGAACGAAAAAAATACATGAAAAGAGAGTCAGGAGGATGAAATACGCCGAATGGGGGGTTTTCCTTCCTAATGCGAGCAATGAAAACGGGAGCGCAATGAAAAGGAGTCCCAAAAAAGTCACAAATTCAAGCAGGAGATTCAACCCCACATTCCGACCGAATACAGAAAACCCACCCCCGACTTGCGGAAGGATACTTCCAAGGGTGTGGAGATTAAACAACGCCAATAGCCCTACCGGAATAGCCGCCCCCGCGAGGAAAGGAATCAATCGACTTCGTTCCTTGAGCAATGATTCCCCTGAAAAAGCCAGGATGCCCAGAAACGCATCCGTACGGACAAACAAGGCAAGCCCACTCAATATTCCAGCGAAAAAAGCCGATCGTTTTCCAAGAAACAACCACACCCAATAGGCTGCAAGGAAAAACGTCAAGACGCTTAACTCGGGGAAAAGCGTACGCGATTCCCACTGAAACACGGGGAGAAATAAATAAAGCAGCGCCCATGCGGGACTCAATTTAAGACGGCGAAAAATAAGAATAAACAAAATATAATTGACTAAATGTGTAATCAGTCCCAACCAGAAAATTCCACTCAAACCAAACCCTAAAAAAGGAGCCAACTCAATGGACTTTCCAATGGGATATGTGGAGAAAAAAACACCCGGAGATTTTTGCGTGAGCGCACAATAATACTCATTCGTGGATTGAACAAGGCCTTCATTCATTACAAGTTGAGCATTGGTCAAGTAGCTATGCTCGTCTCCCGCCGCAAGATAGGGAGGATAAAACATCGCAAATACGCCAATCAAAAACAAGGGAGCGAGAACCAAGACGGTGTGCATCTGATTTTTCAAGAACGGGTTCATGGGGACCTATACGAAGAGGCAGAAAATCTGTTTTTATGGGTTTGGTTATTTCTTCCTCAAAACTCATACATTGTTCGGAACGTAGAGCGCATCTTAATACAAGAGTCGAAGCATGAACGAGATGTATCGTTGTTTATCCTTTATCACGCGAATCATTTTAGAAACCTGTCCTGCAGATAGTATTCATGAAGATTGCATACGTCATGCCCAACACCCTTCGTGAACGAAACGCGGGAGTGGAACAGGCCATTTTTTTCCTGTCAAAATACATGCTGGAAAAAGGACATGAAGTAGAATTGTTCTGCACCGCCAAATACCCACAACTTAATGCTGAATTTGAAGGATTGAAACTCCGCGAATTTTCACGCGTGGCACCCAACGAGGCCTATTATTTTTCTCTTCCCTTATTTTCTGCCCTGAAAAAAACGGATGCGGACATTATTCACGCGTACGGATACAACAACTTACTCACCGCACTTGCCGTACTTGCCGTTCCAAAAGAAAAACCCTTATTTATCACGGGAGCGAGCTCCGTGACCAAATCCTATTTCCGAAAATGGCTGCATGTACCGCTAAATGCATTCTATTCCCTCCTCTCCGCGCGCATCACCAAACTCATTTGTGTCTCCGAATGGGAAAAAGACTACTTTGCCTCTCGCATTTCATTGCCTTCTGAAAAATGGGTTACCATACCTAACGGAATTGACGTGAAGGGATTGCAAAAAATAAAACGCAAGACCATTTCTCATCACATTCTTTCGGTAGGGAGACTGGTCAAACACAAGGGAATGCATCGCCTCATTGCCGCGCTTCCACGCGTGGTAAAAGAGTTTCCCGATGCCCATCTTGACATTGTGGGAGATGGAGAAGAACGAGAGAATCTCCACGCACAAGCCAGACAATTAGGAATGGAATCCCACATCACGTTTCATGGACATATTGATTTTTCTGCACGCGAGAAACTTATTGAATTGTATTCACATGCCCACGTTTTTTCTCTCATGGCCGACAGCGAATCCCAAGGGCTTGTGTATGGAATGGCCCTCGTCTTAGGCGTACCTGTGCTTACCCCCAACCAGAGTGCGATGAAAGAATTGGTGCGCGAAGGGTGCGCACTTGGAATTGAACACCCGGATGATGCTGAGGAAACCGCGCAGGGAATCATACGCTTGTTCCGCGAACCCTTCTCTACCCAAGGATGGGAACGCGTGATTTGGTCCTGGGAAAAAGTGGGAGAGGCCGTACTAAAGGAATACACGCATGCACTCTCAACTAACGTGGCGAGACCAGGTACTCCGTTTAAGAAAACGGGGGGATTGAAGGAATAGTATGCGCTACCACTTATGCTGCGGAAAGAAACACCTTTCAGGGTGGGTGAATGTAGACCGAGAGAAATTTGGGCAGGAAGTGGTGGCAGATATCAACCGGGAATGGAAATTCATTCCTCATGGGAGCGCCGATCATATTCTCATTGAGGATGGATTGGAACACGTACACTCACTCGAGGATTTTTTCCACAACGCCTCAGCTTCACTTGCAGAAAAAGGAATACTGGAAATTCGCGTTCCACATTTCAAGAACCCCAGTGCGTATCGGGTAACCCACAAGCATTTTTTCTCCTATTCATTCTTCCGCATATTCCCTGAAGCGCATGATGCCACGCAGGACCTCATTCCCTATAAAATTGAACTCATTGTCCACAACAAATTCCCGCTTTCTCTCCTTAACATTCTCGCGAACTGCATCCCCAATCTCTGGGAGCGGATTGCCTACGTCTCCGGCCTGCACGTGTGGATGCGAAAAGAGGGAAAGTGAAATGGATTTTCCACGCACCCTGCGAGTGGCGGGATCTTTGATTTTCTTAGTGGGAATTTTCGCCTATATTCAACCCTGGAACTATATGAATTCATTGGTCCAAGCCTCAGGGGGGCTTATTTTTCTTTCACTCATGGGCATTGGGTCTAGTTTGGTGGTGAACACGCTCGGATATGCGCTGCTCCTCCGCCAACATCGTATTTCATTTCATAAGATGTGGGGATACACCACCAGCAGTTGGATCGTGGAATCCCTAACCCCGGGGAAACTGGGCGCATTTGCACTCGCGCACTACATCCAAAAATCAGGAGTTCCTGCAAGCGAGGGGGGCGGCGTGGTGTTGGCCTATCGCTTCATGCTGGGGATGGTAACCCTCGTACTCGCACTCATTGGAGGCACCCTTCTTTTTGCCACGAGCATTTCATTTTCTTTTTTGGAATGGGGAAGCATTATTTTAGTGATTGGAATAGTGCTTGGGCTTTTTGGAAAGAAACTCCTGATCGCGATCCTTTCATTTCTTCCCCGCGACATTCAGAAAAAGTTTTTAGATACCTGGTCCCATGCGCGCAGTGCATTCACGCGTGAAAATATTTTCATGCTATTAGGCATTACGCTTCTCCAATTGGGAATTTTGGCCGGAATCTATTGGCTCATGTTTTTACATGCAGGATATGACCCAGGCTACTGGCACGTGCTCGTGGCCACTTCAATCGTGCAAATGGCGGTGTTGATTCCCATCAGCATCAATGGAATCGGAATCCGCGAAAGTGTGTTTGGGATACTCCTCGCGCAGGTGGGGATCCCCTTGCATGCGACGATTGGAATATCCCTCCTCAACACCGCAGTGGGATACGGGGTGCTTGCACTTTTAATGATTGGAAAAACAGGAAAGTGGGCCCTGCGTCGCTAAACTACCAGTTTCATGGCCGAGGAGGCCTTGTAGTAGCGAATCAGGTTGTAGGGATTCTTGAGCACATCCACTGCTCGACCCAATAACCACGAGGGACGAAGCAAAAATTGCTGGTGGGCCTTTTTCCAGAGTTTCATGAGTTCATCCTGCGTGATTCCATCGGGCGTATACACGAGCTTCTCGGAGCCAAAACTATTGAACTGCGACCATTTCTGATAATCCATTTTTCCCTCAAGCATGTCCAACAATTCCGTGTTGGGAAGGGGAGTGGAAATAGAGTAGGTGATGAATGTGGGGTCCAATTCCAGAGCAAACCTGAGCGTGTCCTCAATTTCTTCTTTGGTTTCAGTAGGAAAGCCCATCATGAAAAAACAACGGCTCTCAATCCCCACCTTCTTGGTTAAGGCAATCGTCTCACGGGCCTTATTCATGTCCAAGCGCTTCTTGATGAATTGCAACACGCGCGCATTTCCGGATTCCACCCCATAACTAATAAGTTGGCACCCCGCTTCTTTCATTTTGAGGAGAGTAGGTTCATCCACACAATCCACACGGGCTTGACACGACCAGGCCATCTCTAATTTTTCCTTTACCATTAACTCACAAATCTCCTGCACACGTTTTCGCGAAACCGTGAAGAGGTCATCCACCAACCACACGTTCTGCACGCCCAATGATTTCAAATACTTGAACTCTGCCACCACATTTTCAGGAGAACGCGCACGCCAACCTGAACCACGAACACCATGGTCACAAAAAATACACGAGAACACGCATCCTCGAGAAGAAATCATGTTCACGCTTCGACCGGGCTTGAATTGCATAAGGGGGGAAAGCGCATACTTATCTAATTGAACCAAATCCCACGCGGGAAAAGGAATCTGATTGAGCTCGCGCAAGAACATGTTGTAGCCCGTAAGGGTGTAGGCATTGGTTGCGGTTTTGAAAATCAATCCTCTTACACGCGCATAATCGGGAACATCCTGCACGGTCTCACGCAAGAGATTGGGAGCCACTTCTTCTCCTTCCCCATTAATTACAAAATCAATGAAAGGCGCCTGCTCCAACGCCTCGGTCCCAAGCGCCGTGACGTGAGGGCCTCCTACAAAAATCTTGGCGGAAGGAAACAATTCCTTCACGAGTTCCATGGTGTGAATGGCCGCATCCCAATTAATGATGGTGGCTCCCACTCCTACAAAATCAGGATGCTCATTTTTCACGCGCTCCTTGAATGTTTCATCCGAAATCACACGGCCTTCCATTTCCACTTGCATGTCTAGAATTTTAACTTGGGCCCCACACTCGCGGATACAGGAAGCAATGTAAAGTATTCCCAACGGGGGAATGTGGTGTTTCAATCCCTTGGGAAGGACGGTGTCGACCTTATAGTCTACAGGAAGAATCAGTAACACTTTTTTATTCGCAAGACGCTCACGTTCTTTTTCCTTCGTGAGACGCGACTCATACGTGATAGGGGCTTCGCGCTCGGTAAAAATAATCTTTTGACTATCTTTCACTTGAAACTGCGGCGCCTTGTACTCTTCCGGTTCCTCCGCCTCCATGAAAATTTCACCATTATGATCATGCTTGCGACGCTCAGTAAGGGTAGAGGGAAGAGAAGTGGAGGTGGGTTCGGTCATGAGGGGGGAGCCTACTTACCTATAGGGGGTGAAAAACCTATAAAAAGGACCCTCGTACAATCACCGTTTTTTCAATGTGAATAAGGTGGCGCGCTTGAGAATCTGCAGCCCATACCGCAATACGGGAATGGGACGAATTTGTCTAGACTCGGGACCATAGTGCGTGGGAATCGTGGATTCAGTAATGCGGAGATTTTTTTTCTTGAACTCAATCACAATGTCCGTGTCAAAAACAAAGTTGTCCGAACATGCGTGCAAATCAATTTTGCCCAACGCATCCACGCGATACGCGCGAAAGCCTGAATGAAACTCACTCAAGTGCGTCCCCAGCGCGGCATTGGCATAGACGGTAAGGAATTTGTTCCCCAAAAACTTCCAGAGCGGCATGCCCCCTTTCAAAGGACTTCCGGTCATGCGCGAACCAAAACTCATGTCGGCCTCATTCTGTTCAAGCGGTGCAATAATTTGAGGAATTAATGAAGCAGGATACTGGGCATCCCCATGCAGCATGACCACCACATCATACTCTTTCTCGAGCGCGTGAAAATATCCCTTTTTCTGATTGCCCCCATAGCCCAGGTTCTTTTCATTCTTGATCATGGTGAGATTGTCCCAACCCCATTCTTTCTTGCACTCCATCCCCACCTCAAACGTGCGATCGGAGGACGCATCATCTAATACCAAAATCTCGGCAGCGCGACTCGCAACGAGAGGGGGAATCTGCTCCAGGACATGGCGCAATGTTTTTTCCGCAAAATACGCCACCACCAACACCATCAATTTTGGTTGAGTGGAAACACTCGTAGGATGATTCATGTTCACGTCTCTCCCGTTCCCTTCTAGTAGGAAACAGCCTCAATGAGATATAAAGAGGGACCCCATTTTGAATAACTATGCCCCCCGCCCCCGTTTCATTCCCCCGGGTCTCCGTGATTATTCCCTGCTACAATGCCGCGCGCACCTTGCGGGAGTGCCTAGAATCCGTGGTTCAGCAGGACTATCCGCGCTTTGATATTATGGCGGTGGATGATGGGTCCACGGATGAAACTCGGAACATTATCACGTCCTTTCCCCGCGTCAAACTCATTCATCAAACCAACCAAGGCGCTGCGGCTGCGCGCAACCACGCATTTGCAGCGAGCAAGGGAGACATTCTCCTCCTCCTCGATTCAGACGCTAAAGTTTTTCCCGGGTGGATTCAGGAGCATGTGGCACTCCAGAAAAAAGGCCATCGCGTCGTGGGAGGAAGCGTGATTCCGTGGAATGATACATTCTGGGGGTTTTGCGATTATTACTCCACGTGGTACGAGTATTATCCCCAAAAACCATTTGATAGGAATCGCTGGCAAATCTCTTCCACTAACCTCAGCCTGCATCGTTCGGTAATTGAACGCGCAGGAGTGTTTGACATCCGACTCAAACGCACGTGTGAGGATGCGGAATATTGCAATCGTCTCCAAAAAATGGGAATCAAAATCGCATTTTCTCCTCATCCCACTATGGCCCACCATGATAGGGAAACACTCGGGGGTTTTCTCCTTCACCACCACACGTACGGGTACATGGCCCCTTTCTTCCGCACGCGCGAGAGTGGTGCACGCTATGGTTGGTTGGTTCCCCAAAATGAGTGGAAGGCGCTGGCGATGATTCCCCTACTTGCCATCCTGCACACGGGATTTGTTATGCGACACTGGCTCCCGCGCAGACCAGAATCGATTCTCTTCCTTCCTTTTATTTTTCTCAGCAAAGTGGCGCATGCCATTGGAGTGTATGATGGAGTTAAAGCTAAACGTCGCGAGAAAAAATAATTTTAATTCAACCGCTTCGACCCTTGCGTCACGGCCACGATGGCATTGGAAAATAATTCAAAGGGATTAAACATGACGTTGGTCGACATGAAACATTCATGCGTGCAATGGCATTTTGTTTCAGTGATCCAGGAGGCCACCTCTTTCTTTTTTTCACTAAACCAAATTCTACGCATGTCATACTCCATATCCCTCAAATTGCCCAGCTTGAACTTTTCATCCAACAGTTCGCAGGGAAAAACCTCCCCATCCGGATAAACCACTCCAATCAATCGGGCCGCGGTGCAGGGAACCAATTCCTTGTTTTGAACATAGGTCTCGTAAATCAATTCTTTCGTACGAGCCTGATTTTGGTTGATGATGTTTTGAAAAGAGGACGTGGTGTATCCAATGCGCGCCTTCTTGAGATCCTCTTGCAGGATTGAAATAACCTCACGGTATTTTGAAATGTCAATTTCTTTGGACTGCGGATCCTTAGGTTTTCCTCGAATAAGATTAATATTAATGGAATCCGGCTGAATCACGTCACGCAAATAATAATAAATTTCTTTGATTTTATCCTGATTATACGCATTGAACGTACAGTTGGTCCCAAACGCGAGGTTTTTGTATTTCTTCTTAAGCGCGCGAATCCCTTCAATGGTTTCAAGCAGCTTGGCCCATCCACCCGGAACTTTTCTAAACTTCTCATGGGCCTCCCCAATATCATCGATTGAAATATTCACCAAAATATTAGCATCCGGACACTTTTGACACATGCGTTCAATTGAGGGAACCATAAGAGTGGGAAGGAAACCATTCGTGGGGATACCGAAAATCCGCACCTGGTTGTTCCGATAGAATATCTCCGCGACCTCCGGAAGGTCGGTACGCAAAAAAGGTTCCCCGCCCGCAAGGTAAAGAAGGAGCAGCGGGTCGAGGGTCTTGGAAAACTTCTCAATTTCCTCCAGTGACATATCGCGCTTCAATGGGTTGTTCAATTCAGCCGAATAAAAACAATGGGCACAACTCGCATTGCAGCGGGTGGTGACAAAATAAATAAGCTGAATAGGCATGCTCCCATCCTTGAAAAGGAGTTTGGGCAGATGCTGGAGGGCTGCAATGTCATTGACCATACGTAGTCTTCCCAGAAACATCCTTTAAATGCCCCTCGTACATTCATCGGTCTATATATGGATACACGAACACTCCTGCTTATTTTAGGAATCACCCTCGTAGCGGGATACCTGACATGGATTCCTGTGCACGCAGGATATACGCACGCCCAGGAGAATGGGAACGTATTCAATGGGTTTGATTTCACGGAAGACTCGCAAGCGTACGCCGGCTACATTCATTCAGGGGTCGAAGAAAACGTGCTCTTGCTCCAAGACTACAGCACCTCCGAAGAACAAGAACCCGTGTACATAGTGTTGCTCTTTTCCCTGCTCGCATTTATTGTAAAATTAGGAAATATTCCGATTGACTTGGTTTGGCACGCATCGCGATTTGCCATTGCACTATTTTTGGGGTTATGCGCCTACACACTTTCCACCGTACTCTTCAAAAAAAATCAAGAACGCATGATTGGAATCGTGTTACTCTTTTTTGGAGGAGGATTTGGATGGACCCAAGGAATTTTCGGCGAAGCCATCCCTCTCCTCGCGCGTCTCCAATCAACGGACCTCGTGTATTATTTAGGATACACCGTCTTTGGATTCCTCTTTCATCCATTAGCCATGCTCTCCCTTGCATTCCTTTTCTTGGAAGCCTATTTTCTTTTGCGCTTTTGGGAAAAACCCACTCTGCGTTTGTCCAGTGCAGCCGCACTCATGGGATTACTCGCATTCTTCAACCACCCCGCAGCGGGAGTGCTGGGATTGGGTTTGGGCGGACTGGTCCTGGCACAATGGTTCATCCAATCCACCCACTTCACTCGCATCTCACTTCAATCCCGCATCCCTTTTTTGCTTCCCGCAATCGCCGCAGGAATCATCACACTTCTCTATGTGGTGTGGGCGCGCGGAGAGCCGGTGTATTTGTATCACCAGACCATCTACACGGAATGGGCGAGACAAGAACCCATTTGGATGTACCCCTTTGCGCTGGGAATTCCATTGCTCGCAGCACTCGTGGCTATTTTCACCCGCGCACGGTTTGATTCTCCCCGCGTTGAACGTGTTCTCCTCACATGGCTTGCATTGGCGTTAGTGCTGGCCAACTTTTTTCCTGCAGGAGTCAAATACCTCTACCTTATTTTTCCCGCACTCATCTGGTTTGCCGTACTGGGAATTCGATTACTCGCAACTAAATTGAGCGCGCGCCTTTCCTTTTTCACTCCCAAACAATGGATGGCTCTCGGCGTATTACTCGCATGTCTTTCAGTGCCCTTCATTATCAATCTCCGCACCACTCATGTGGTGGAAAAAGAAAATTATTATCATTCAATTGAGGAGGAAAAGGCACTCGTATTTTTGGAGACGCAAGGAAAAGGAATCGTGCTCTCGGAGGCCCGCATCGGAAGCCTGGTTACGTGGCGCTCGCCCCAACGACCGTTCCTCGCACACAGCTTCCTCACATTGAATTTCGATGAAAAAAGAGAAATCGTGCATGCATTCTTTGATTCACGTGTTTCAATTGAAGAAAAGAGAGAAATCCTTGAACAGAATGGCATTACCCATGTGTTCTATGGTCCGGACGAACAAAAACTCGGCGCTATTTCTCCTGGACTTCCCCTGGAACTCCTTTTTGAAGAAGGGGACGTGACCCTTTTTCGTGTGGATTGAGTAAGCGTTAAATAGCGTTTGCTCCGCACTCGATTAGCGCATGACTCAAACACGATTAACGGGAAAGGACTGGTTAGACTCGCAAGGAGTCCCCTACCGTGTGCATACGATTCCTCCCCGCACCCCCCTCAAGGAGCTTCCAAAAGTATTATCATGCGACCCGGCACAAATCCTGATTTCTGAATTCTTCATTGGAAAACGAGCACCTGTCATTGTGGTACATTCACTCTTGACCAAGGTCAACCTCGCCTTACTTGGAAAACACGCAGGGGATACGATTGAACGCCTCGGCACGAATGAAGAATGTGTGAAAGAAACAGGATTATCCTTAGAGGATATTCATCCTTTCCTTGAAAACTATTGGTGGAAAGTCCTGGATGAACGATTATTCAACCAAGAAAAAGTCTACATTCGTGCGGGAAGTTCAAATGAAATATTGGAAGTCGAAGCCAATGCCCTCAAATATGTGATTGGCGTTGTAAATGGAATGCTGGCCGAAGTCACTCAACCGTTATAGATGCCTTAGGAAGTTGCCGTTCCACTGAGAATCTTTTCCTGGTCCTCGTCTTTGGTTTCAGGGACCATGTTGAAGAACGTAATGGCAAAGAATGCCTCCACATACTTTTTGAACATGCGGGGATTACGTAACTTTCCCACTTGTCGTAGAATAAACTTTGGACGGAAGAAGAATTTTTTATAGGCACGCGAAACCCACTTATCGGCATCCTTCACGAAGAAAGGAATACGATCGCTGCGCTTACCCAACGTGTATTCGCGCCAATAGTCTCCTTTGATGATTCCTTCCTGCATGGCAAGCAAATACAAAGGAGTTTGAGGAAGGGGAGTGGCCACATTATACATGAGTAAGTCTAAATCTAATTCGATGCTGAAATCAATCGTACGCTGGATAGATGTCTCGTCCTCGTGGGCGTAACCGATTTGGAAATACGCAAAGGATTCAATCCCAATCTCACGGCACCACTTCACCACTTGTTTGGCTCGTTCAAGCGAGACTTGTTTGTTCATCAACTTGAGTGTTTCAGGATCACCCGATTCAATTCCAAAACGCAACTGTCTGCATCCCGCTTCTTTCATGCGCTTCAATAACTCATAATCCACACAATCAATGCGTGTCGTGGTCTGCCAAGGGACTTTTTTATGAAAACCTGCCGCAATGTATTTTTCACAAAATTCCAACACGTGCTTTTTTTCAACCGTAAACGTGTCGTCGACAAAACAAATCTCTTTCACGTGATACTTGTTGTAAACTTCATGGACTTCCCCCATAATGCTATCCGCGTTACGAAAACGATACTTCATGTCGCTCGGCTGCTTGTAGCAAAACCCACACCGATACGGGCATCCTCTTCCCGTGGAAATGGTGGCCATGGGATAATCTGCAATAATTACGGAGTATTTTTCCCAGGGAACCAAGTGACGTGCAGGGTAGGGAAGTGCATTCAAATCAGGTTCAATCCAGGGCTTATTGATGGTGGCCTTCCCTTCTTTTTTGAACACCAATCCATCAATTCCTTCATAGGATTGGTTATCACGCAAGGCTTCGGCAAGGCGAAGAAAAGGAGTCTCTCCTTCGCCCATAATTCCAAAATCAACTTCTTCATAGGAAAGCAACTCATGCGGATAGGAAGTGACATGGGCACCACCGAACAAGACCTTGGCCCCCATCGCCTTACACATGCGCGCGACCATCAAGTCTTGCTGAATCGTCGCACTCGAAATGGCAATCCCGACTAAATCAGGATGATATTCCTCAATCCGTTTCCGGGTCTCATCCATGGTGATTTCTTCCACCAACGCGTCCAAGACTTTAACCGGAATATTTCCACGCTCCAAAACGGCGGCCACATACAACAGCCCAAGCGGGGGAACCACTCCCATGATTTTGGTCAAACTCGCCGCGAGACGGGAATTCACTTCCACGAGGGAAGGTGAACGGATGAGAAGGACCTTCATACTACTATCCTTTCCGATTCGACTTTAAAATTGATTTTACTGTCCCCCCTTAGATTGGTCATTTGGAGGATTAGGAGGAGTGTTTTCCGGGGCGGTTTCAGTATTATTCCACTGAATCACCGTCGTTTTATCCCCCTTGTGGCACCCGCACGGACAATTGGGCCAATACACGGAAACGCCGCAACCGCACAACAAACAGGGATTCTTCCAGACCGTCATATGCTATTCCTCATTTTTGAAAACGTGCCTTCCGCATTTCATATAATTGCTTCTCCAATAATTGCCGGTTCTGCTTAATTAATGCCGCAATGAGTCCAAGGGCGGCAATTTCAATACCAATGATGAACAATACCCCGGAAGTGATCGCCCGCATCAAAAATGATTCCCCAATTTTCCCAGTAGAAACAAAACTGTCTGCAACTGGAATACCTGCAAAAATACCCACGAATAAAAAAGCAAGACCTATACTACCGAATGTTGAAATAGGACGTAATTTGAGATTACCAATCACAATGGTGTGAACGGCCCTGCCTGCATAATCTAGGACCCCATTGAAGAGACGACTTTTCCCGTCTCGTTTACGGAACGTGCAGGGAACTTCTACCACGCACAATCCTTTATCCGCCGCATCAATAATGGTTTCCTGCGTGTACGTAAATTTAGACAAAATATTCAATCGCATCGCGGCATCTCGTGTCAACGCACGAAAACCCGTTTGTCCATCAGAGATATCCAATCCCGTGTTTTGTTTCAACACCCACGAAGCAAATTTGTTTCCACATTTTTTGGAAAAAGGCATCGATTCGATTTTTCCTTTGAAACGGGAACCTAATACCATATCGGCTCGCTTCTCTAGGATAGGCTTGATCAGGGAAGGAATCTCCGATTGGTCATATTGATTGTCCGCGTCCGTATTGACGATAATATCCGCGCCTAATTCCAACGCAGCATCGAGCGCGTGCGAAAAGGTGTAGGCGAGGCCGCGATTCACCCCATTGGAAACCACCCCTGCACCGGCTTGACGAGCAATCGAGGCCGTAAGATCAGTGCTTCCGTCATCCACGACGAGAATACGAATCTTTCCAATCCCATCTATGTGAGAAGGAACACTTTCAATCACTTTTTTGAGCGTGGCTTCCTCGTTGTATGCAGGAATCGTTACGACCAAAAAAGGCTTTTCGGAAACAGACATGAGTAAAAAGAATGATTGACACAACCATAATAAACCCCTCCCGCTTTCCCACGTTTTCTCGAACATTGTACTATGCTTTTTCTCCCGTGCAACCCGTTCCCTTTTAACCGTTTGAGAGAGTTCTCATGGTATGAAGGTCCTTGTTACGGGCGGAAGCGGATTCATTGGGAGCCACTTCATTCGAAATCATTTAGCCCAACACCCCCAGGATGAAATCGTAAACCTCGACGCCCTTACTTACGCGGGAAGAAAAGAAAATCTACTTGAAGTAGAAAAGGACCCCCGTTACACGTTTATACATGGAGATATTGCAAACCCCCACGTGGCACGGGATGCCATGCAAGGATGTGATGCCGTGGTGCACTTTGCGGCCGAATCACATGTGGATCGGGCCATTGTGGATGCGGGAGTGTTTCTCCGAACGAATGTGTTGGGAACCCACTCCCTCTTGGAAGCCGCACGCACGCATGATGTGAAAAAGTTTGTTAATATCTCCACGGACGAAACTTACGGGCATATTTTGGAGGGAAGTTTTACTGAAAATGACATCCTCAACCCGCGCAACCCCTATGCGGCATCCAAAGTGGGGGCAGAGCGGCTAGCCTACAGCTATTCTCAAACCTATGGAATGGACGTCTCCATCACGCGTGCGTCCAATAATTTCGGCCCGAACCAATTCCCTGAAAAAATGCTCCCTCTCTTCGTTACCCATTTGGTTCGAGGAAAAAAAATCCCGGTGTACGGTGATGGAATGAACGTGCGCGACTGGCTCTATGTTGGAGACCATTGTGCGGGAGTAGAATTAGTTTTGAATAAAGGAAAATCGGGAGAAGTGTACAACATTGCAGGAGAACACGAGCTTCCGAACATGGAAATGATTCGACTCATCCTAAAAGAAATGAAAATGGGAGAAGAAATGATTCAATTCGTGGAGGACCGGAAAGGGCACGATAAGCGCTACTCGGTAGATGCGCACAAAATAAAGGCATTGGGATTCAAACCCGCGAAACCATTCAATGAGCGACTGCACGAAACAATTTCATGGTACATTCAAAACGAATGGTGGTGGAAGCCCCTCGTGAAATAAAATGGAGGTTGAATGAATATGCGCGCACTCATCACAGGAATAACAGGATTTGTGGGGTCCCACTTGGCCGAGTATTTGTTAAAGCAGGGACTCGAAGTCGATGGAACGTACCGATGGCGTTCACGTATGGAAAACATTGAGGGCATCAAAAATAAAATCGGCCTAATTGAATGCGACCTCCGCGATCCATTTTCAGTCCAACAAACCATCAAGAGATCCAATCCTGATTATATTTTTCACTTAGCCGCACAGAGCTTTGTGAAAGCCTCATTTGACCATCCGCAGGAAACCATTAATGCGAATGTGAATGGAACACTGAATATTTTCGAAGCCGTGCGAAAACAAAACATGGATCCCATCATTCAAGTGGCGTGCTCCTCGGAAGAATATGGATACGTGGCCCCGGATGAAGTCCCGATTACCGAAAAAAACCCCCTTCGACCGCTCTCGCCCTACGGTGTAAGCAAGGTAGCAGAAGACCTGCTCGCACTCCAGTATCACCGCTCCTACGGAATGAAAACCGTCATCACACGCACATTCAACCATGAAGGGCCGCGCAGGGGAGACGTGTTTGTTACCTCTAATTTCGCCAAGCAAATTGCGGAAATAGAAAAGGGAAAAAGGGAGCCCGTGATTCATGTGGGAAACCTGAATGCTCAACGCGATTATACGGACGTCCGTGACGTTGTACGTGCGTATTATTTGGCCGTGCAAAAATGCGAATATGGGGAACCCTATAACATTTGTTCAGGAAAGCCCTGGATTATCAATGACATGCTCGACTATCTCATCTCCAAGAGCAGCGTCCAAAATATCCAGAAGGTCGTCGACCAAAACCGCATGCGACCCAGCGATGTTGAAATATTGCATGGGGACTGCACTAAGTTCACGGCGAAAACGGGATGGAAGCCCGAGATTCCATTTGAAAAGACGCTCGATGACACATTGGAATATTGGCGTGCCCGCGTGGTGTAAAATAGTATGAAAGTCATGGTCATTGGCCCCGTCCCCCCCATTCGAGGCGGAATTGCAGACACGAATCACGAGCTCTGCAATCTCCTCGCCCAGGAAAACGAAGTCACCGTGATCTCATTCAAGTGGATTTATCCATCCTTTTTTTTTCCACAAACCCAAGTAGCGGTTCCCAAACACGCGTATAAAACACACATCATGTTAGAGGGACTTAATCCTTTCTCTTGGATGCGCGCGGCCGATTTTATTTTGCGTGAAAACCCTGATAGTGTTCTTTTCCACTGGTGGACCACCTATTTGTTCCCGTGTTACTTTTTCATCGCATGGCGAATTGGTTCACGCATCAAAAAAGGGGCTCTCGTCCACAATGTATTTCCCCATGGAGTGGATACTGGATGAAAAACGTAATTGGATTTCTCCATGGAAAACACTTCACCTGGCTCCACCGCGGACTATCCAAACTATTCTTGGGACGGATGGATTATGTCATTGCACAATCAAGGGAGTCTCTTTTACTCCTACAAAAAATAGCACCCCATGTTAAGCGCGAACTCATTATTGGACCCTACTTCGATGCCCCGGTCATCAAAACTGTTTCTAAAACCCACGCCCAGAAAAAATTAGGATTGAAAGGAAACGTCCTCCTTTTTTTTGGGTTCGTCCGCCCCTACAAGGGACTCATGACACTCATAGAAGCCATGCCGAACATTCTTTCCCACACCCCTGTAACACTTCTCATTGCAGGGGAATTTTGGCAGGGGAAAGAAGCGTATGTGGCTCGCGCACGCGAATTGAAAGTGGAACACGCCCTCCAAATTCACGACCACTTTATTCCCGCAGACCACGTGAACCACTACTTTGCCGCCGCAGACGTGGTCGTGGTGCCTTATGAAGCGATTTCACAGTCCGCTATTATTCCAACCGCCTTCATGCACGGAGTGCCGGTGATTGCAACGCAAGTAGGGGGCAATTCGGATTGGATCGACTCAGAAAAGAATGGAATACTGGTTCCACCCAAAAATCCCAACGCACTAGCAGAGGCCGTGGTGCACTTTTATACTCACAAGCTTGAACACCCATTCCGGCGCGGCGTCAAACAGCGCGTACGGGGGATGCGGTGGGACCACGCGAAAGAAAATATTCTTTTGGGACGAACATGAATCCTATTTCGAAAACGTGGACTTGTACAAGAGCTGCAGTCTTCCACCCACGCCTGCTTTGCATGTATGGGTTGCACAAAACGAATGCACACCTACCCTTGCAGGCACATGCAAAAATAGTGAAGTGGCGCACGAATGAAATAGTAAACGAGGAGGGCGGAAAAGTGAAATGGAGTTTTGAGCTCACCAATCCCTTTGTGAGCCGCGCGGAGGAAGAGGAAATCGTAGGGAGATTGGTCCGAATATCGGCCACGTTTCCAGTATAAACTGCCACGAGCACATCTACGCGTGGACGGGACGGAAGCATAGGGATTCTAAACCCATGCGGTTATACAAATGGTGGTATGTCCTTCACTCGAATATTCGTTACCGGCGCCACCGGTGAAATTGGTCGCGCGCTCATTCCGCGTCTTGCTGAAAAATTTGAAATTGAATCCCTTGTGCGTGATGCGCACGCATCTTCTATTTTACCTGCACACGTGCATCCCGTGGTTGGAGATTTGCGGAAAAGCGAAACGTATTCGGATGCACTCTCGACGTGCGATGCCGTTGTACATTTGGGTGCGCTCACGCATGATACGAATCTTGCGCGCCTGCGCGAAGTCAATGTGAATGCCACGCGTGCACTCGCTGAACGTATGGGAAAACAAAAACTCATTGTGGCAAGCAGTGCCGCCGTAACTCAAACATTTCGCACGCCCTATGCGCAATCCAAATTGGAAATGGAAAATATTTTGCGTGAAATGGGAAACCCTGCCACCATTATTCGCCCTACCCTCGTGTATGGACCCCACACTCGTTTCACGCGTCTCTTGTGCCGCGCCGCGGACGGATTTTTTCCCTGGATCACCCTTCCAAATAATGGAAGCGCCCACGTGGACCCGGTGCATGTGCAGGATGTGAGTGCGTCCATTCTCGCGCTCCTCAATCGCAAAACACGAGACCCCCAGCCGGCGGCTCGTTGTCCGCGCGCCCCTGGGGCGGGGGGGGCTACGACGGCGGCCGGCGCACTGCCGCCCTAAG
>CAYHNT010000004.1:41873-51924 GCA_964358055.1 uncultured archaeon
GACCCCCAAACGTATGATATTTGTCCCCCCGCCCATGCGACGCTGCGCCAATGTTTTGAATGGGCGTGCATGGCACGCGGAAAGAAAAAGCACTTTTGGAGTCCTCCCCAATTCTTAGTCGAAGGAACTGCGCGCTGGGCCCAAAAATGGGGCGCCCCCGCTCCGGCCATGGTATACAGCGTGGCGGCCATTGGATATTCCTATATCGTGGACCCGCGTCCCTTCCAAGCCGCGTATGGGGTGGAATTTATTCCCCCGGCCACGGGAATCCTAGTGAGTGTCCGCGATGCGTAACATTCCTTTTTCAAAATTCGAGCGGTCCCCATGGGTGCATGCAGGGGGGGCCTTGTTCTGATTTTGAATATCCCCCCTTCATTTCGATTTCACACGTTCGGGTGGGGCCGCTAAAATAATGCATTTTTCGGGCCACTAATTTTTGATCACTTTACAAATTTGCTTGGTGACATGCGCCAATGACGTAATGGCCGCAATTCCAAACACTTCGGGTTGAAAATTCGTAATCTCGTTTAACACATCCGAAATGGTGTACTTGTTCACGGGGCAATCCATGATTTTTACTTCATGCCCATCCCTTTCTATCACGACCGTCATGTTAAGCAAATCTAATGGAGGAAGGAAGCCGCCCACGTATCCCATGTCGCGCGCGTAGCGCTCATTCAGAGACTGGGGTTGGAAAAACCAGTAGGAATTTCATACACTATTTTTGCCCTACCCGTTATTTAACTTAAATCCTTAGGCGCAGGAAAAAAAGCTCTTTTAGCATGGAAATAGGAAGCCACGGGTCCGCCGCAAAAACAATTGAATTAGGCTTGTCCTGCCACGTGATGCCAATTTCGCGAATCACAAATCCTTTTTTTTTCACACGATAAAGTAACTCCACGTCAAACGTGAACCCATTGTGCGTCAATTTCATGGGTTCAATTAACTCTTTGCGAAAAATCTTCGCGCCGCACTGACTGTCATTAATCCCTAAACCAAATAATCCCTCACGTACAATGGCGAACAACATTCCGAGGATCCGCCGAATGAAAGGTTGAGGGGGAAACAATACGGAATCGGGCATCTGGCGCGAGGCAATGGACGCCCCTACTTTTTCATCTGAGAGGGGGGAAATGAGTTTGAGAAATTCTTCAGGAGCCGTTGCCATGTCGACGTCGGTGAAACCTAGGAATGGAAAGCGCGCGTGTTGAAATCCCCGTATCACCGCACCCCCTTTGAGTATTTTGAGTGGATAATCAAAATGCTTTATTTTAGCGTATTTTTTAGCCAACCGGGCACAGACATGAGGCGTGTTATCGGTACAATTATTGGAGACTAAAATAATTTCAAACGAACGAACCAGCGGACTTTTTTCAAACGCATTCACATACGCACGCGTAGTGGGTTTGATGAATTTTTCTTGATTGTAAATAGGAATAACCAACGAAAGATCGATTCCTTTTTTTGGTGCGGCCATTCGCAAGTAGTTACCTTATGCATTTAAAGAGATAATGGGTAAAGTAGAGTTGAAATGGGCCTCCATCTTAACGCATGGAAATGGATTGATTTTTGTACTATTTTTATTTCGGTGTGGATCATCCTCTCCACGTGGGCGGGGTACGCGGGAATACTTTCTCCTGTGTGGGCCATCGTCTCACTGGTTATTGCATTTTTTATTAATCAAAAAATAAAACTCTCCCAACATCAACCCCCCGTGCGCATCTCGCTGTGCGTCATTGCGGTAATTGCACTTGGAATGGGAATCCTATTTTTTGGCGTCCAAGGAGGATATGATTTGAGTGCCGATGCCACGCCGAGTGTGGCCACGCAACTTATTGGATTGCACATTCCCCTGACGTATCTTCCTTATTTTGATATTCCTTTTCTCTATCAACTTGGACTGCCCGTCCTGGCTAGCCAACTTGCGTCATTAGGCGTTTCTCCTCACACCGCCCTGTGGTTTTTTGCCATTTCAGGAATCGGATTTTTTCTGCTTGGATTGATTCGATTTGGAAAAATGATAAACCCAAACCCCGCGTTTTTGTTTTGGATTCCTATTGTTTTTCTCGGCACGCGCCTTCCATTGCACAATGTTTTTCTTGGGGAATACCCGTGGATGTTATCCATGGGACTGGGAATGATGGCGGTCCTACTCTTTGAGCGTTCGTGGAAACTGGGCGCATTGGTGCTGACGGCCTCCGGGATTGCCCATCCCTACATTGGGGGTCTGTTTGCCATTATTTGGATTTGTTTTCACCACCCCCCAATCAAAGACCTACTTAAAGTAGGAATTGCGAGCATCGCGTTAAGCGCACCCATTTTCTTTTTTCAAACTATTCCTTTTTTAGGAATGCCCAAAGCACCCTTTGTTGGAGCGGATTTGTTTTCATTTGAATCCATCTTGGCCTACATGTTTCTAGTAGGCGCCGTTCCCTGCATTCTTACAGGGGCTTGGGTGGTGCACAAAAAAATGACCCGGCAAGCCTTTACTCCGCGAGAATTGCTCCTTCTATTTTTCGTGGTAGGAGGACTTATTCTGAGCGTCTTCCTGTCGACATTCTTTCCAAATGCAATCCTGGGAGGCAAACTTCTTATCCTTCCCTTATTTGGGTCCGTTTTGTTAGGGGCCCACTTTCTTTCAACAGTTATCACATCCTCCCGTGTGCCTTTGGCTGTAGGCAGTATTCTACTCATTTCCGCCACTCTCCTCGTTACTTCCTCTAGCATGCAAAGCTATGCGATGGGAAGCAAAGCAACATTGGAAGAAGCCCATTTTTCCACTTTCCTACACGCATGGGATGAGAAAGTGGTTCCCGTTCTTTTTTTGAGTCATGGACATGGAAAAATGGCCCAATACAGTGAGAAGATTCCCATGGACCCGCAAGGAGCCCATTTCACATTATCCCTTCACGTGCTACGGACGGATGAGGCCGTGCACCTGCGTGAAAAATCAGCCGCGTTTAATGCGATGCTCAAAGCAGGAAACGCGGATCACATCATGGCCTTTCTGGAAAAATACCCTGCCACGTATGTGGTAGTGAACACGCGTACGTTTCCTGCACTCGAACTAAACGTATTAGCTGAAAAAGACGGTTTTATTTTATACCAGGGAAACAGTCCCCTTTCTAATTCTTCTGAAACACCATGAGTCCATTTAGAGAGAAAGTGAAGGGCAAGCCAAAGGGGAGCGTGGTGGACTTAATGCATGCGAGGCGTGATTTTGTTTTGATGTAAGAAGGGAAAAAAGAATTCACGTGATCTGGAACCTTGACGGGATTGCGTCTCAATATAAACCGACTAATGGTCCACAATGTTTCATTGGGAAAAGTAAGGATGAGCTTTCCATTGGGCTTCAACACGCGCTCAAATTCACTCAGCGCCTTTTCATATGCCGGAACGTGCTCCAATACTTCCGTGCACGTCACGATGTCGAAATAATTATCGGGAAAAGGAAGCTGAGTCAAATTCCCTAATAAAATGGTCGCGTACGCGCACCGCTCACGTGCTTTTTCTGCCGCAATGGGGGTAGCATCAAGGCCATAATACTGGTGCTGTCCATTTTTCTCGTGCATCTTTTGAATCAAGTGTCCCTCTCCACATCCCGCATCAAGGATGGAAAGCGATTGGGGGGATTGCACTAATTCAGCGATCTTTTCTAACCGTTGAACGTGCACAAAACGAACAATGGGATTCTTGGCATGGTACAACTCGTCCATGTGGTCTTCCGGCATCACAATGTGTTCGGTATTGGACCTCATGCACTAGGGATGATGGGAGTAAAACGATAAAAAGGGATAACCTTTCCCCAAATGAATTCAGTGCTACGTGAGAGTAGCAATTCCTTTCCACCCACCCTTCAAAGGAATGGGCTTGCGGTTGAACAAAATAGCCCCCGCAATGAAACTGGGAATATATCCTAGTGCAAAAAACAAAAGAGAATAGGCAATCGCCAATTCGGGGGAAATACCAAATGCGCCCAACACGATTACGGCCCCAATCTCGCGCGTGCCAATCCCAAGAATTCCCACCGGAATGATTTCAATGAGCGCGAGAATAGGAATCACGGCGAGGGCCGCGCCCCAACTTAATGGAAGGTGGAGCGCCAACATGAGAAACCATCCAAACGTGATGGAACACAGCCACGCAAGAGTGCTGGCGGCCAGCGCCATTAGCACTTGAACAAAATTCGTTCGAAAAAGAGGGATAGCCTCATAGAACGAACGACCGTGCTTCAGGAGAATCTCATTCAGTTTGACGGGGATGAAACGCGTCAGCATACGGAATATTTTACGCCCAACACGCTTGTTGAGCAAGGCCATCAGCGCGGCGAGACTGGCGATAATTAACAGCACCACCAACTCAGGAGAAATAATCTCCACCCCACTCGCCTGCGTGAGGAGAATGAGTCCAACCCCTGCAAAAATAAGCAACGAAATGACGTCCATAGCACGATCCACAATCACGGCCAAAATTCCCTTGCCCAACGCCAGACGGTCCTTGATGTAGATCGCACGCACAAAGTCGCCCAATCTTCCCGGAGTAATGATACTGACAAACAATCCAATGAACAATATGCTCATGGATTCATGAAGGGAAATTTTACCATTCAACGAGGCCATGATGCGCTGCCATTTGAATGCCTTCAGCAGCACCAATACCAACCACATTCCTAATGCAAGTAGGATGTAGCTGCTGTCAGCCTGCTGAAACGCCCCAAACAGACTGCTCCAATCCAATTGAGTAATGGCCACGTAGAGAATAATCAAAGTAAAAAAAATGGGCACGTAGGGAATCTTCATGAGTTTATTTATTCTTTAAGCCTTTTAAAGAGTCTTTTTTTACGGTCGCGATATGCCGGAACCCCAATACTTCTGTAAAGCTCGCTCATTTTGATATGATTCCAAACATGAATGATACCGTATTTTTTGCTTAAATCAGCTCCACTGGGATAATGCCCTTTACTGATCTCACTCTTCAGATAGTCTAACATTTCATTTCTGATATGTTCAGAAAACGGTTTTTTTCCACGCAAACCGCCCCATAAACGAGATGGGACCTTAATTTCTGATGCGTTATAGATTTCTAGGATATTTTTGAAGTACCACCTTGAACCAAGCTTGAGATCAGAATTTAATTGTGAAAGCGTGAAGCTTCCTTCATTTTTTACTTTTCTTTTGACGTATTCAATAATCTCCTTTTGTTTTTGGCTTTTTTCGGGAGATTCGGTATTAACGGAACGCGTTCGGATGTAGTTAATGACATTTTTTTGCTCGTCGTCACAAAACTTAACAAGGTTCGAATTTGGAATTATTTCAGCCCTGTTATCTAACAATTCAATTCCAGATATCTTTTCTGTTGTTGTTATGAGATAGCAATAGTCTAACTTCTCATCAGTAATAAAGCGATTTATTTGTTGAATATTTCGAGCTTTAACCCTTTCAAATTCATAATATGCTTTCAATTCAAGTCCGATTTTTTTCCCTGCCGCATTTTTTGCAATAATATCTACTCCTCGCTGATGGACTGATCTAACTTCAATAGAGATAAGCCCCATTTTTGGCAAGATTGACAATACTATTTTTGTGAGCATTTCTGCTTTGTCATATTTTATTGCCTGATTTATTTTTAGTTGGTATTCTAACCCTGCTTTGTTATAGAGACCCGCAATTCCTCCATCAATCCCAAAATCTGCGTGAAACAAATTTATCATTTCTCTCCGTGAGGGATAGTGGCCTAGTTTGACCTCATGTTGGATATATGGAATGACAACTGAATGTAGTTTTTCTATTTGTTTTTTACTTATTCGTGAATAAGACGGGGCGGAAATCATAGACTATATTTATTTTTCATTGAAATATCTCTTTCGGTGGTACACCGCCATAATCACTTAATGGAACTGCTTGAGTCTCTGAATCCGCTCATTGACAGCGGGGTGAGTTCGAAAAAGTCCAACCAATCCCCCCTTTGAAAACGGATTCGCAATAAACAAATGAGCCGTTCCCTGGTTTGCGTTAGAAAAGGGGCGCGAATGAATTCCTTTTTCGAGTTTGGCCAGAGCCGAAGCCAAACCATGTCCCGTGTGCAGCGTGTGTGCGGCCGTTTCATCGGCGTGAAATTCACGCGAACGGGAAACGGCTAATTGTACGAGCGTGGCGATGATGGGCACGCTAATGGCAATGAGAATCATTCCCACGACGTTTCGGTTTTCATTATCACGCCCCCCAAAACCAAACCACATCATAGAATGCGCGAGCATGCCGATAGCCCCTGCAATGGTGGCCGCCATGGAAGCGATTAATACGTCTCTGTTTTTCACGTGCGAAAGTTCGTGCGCAATCACACCTTCCAATTCCTCATCATTTAACAAATTCAAAATTCCGTGCGTGAACACCACCACTGCGTGATGAGGGTCGCGTCCCGTGGCAAATGCATTTGGACTTTGCTCCGCAATCGTATAGAGTTTAGGAACGGGAATATTCATGCGCTGCGCCACGTGATGTACGAGCGTACGCACGCGATTCGCATGCTCGGCTTTCTCTTCCAACGGTTGCGCACGATACATCATTAACACAATTTTGTCCGAGAAAAAATATGAAATACCATTTAACAAAAGAGAAAAAACAAAAGCAATGACCACCCCATCGCTCCCGCCCAACAATCCCCCGAGCAAGAGAAGAATCCCCGTAAGGGCACCCAAAAAAACAACCGTGCGAAGCTGTTCCATGACGAAGAATTATAATCCATCGATGCCTTTAAATAGTCATCAAAAAATAAATAATGATAGCTTTGCATTTGAGGGGGAATTCGCGTGCGATGGAATCTACTGTTGGTAATCGGATTATTTTTAGTAGCTGGAACACTGGTTTCGGCCGACCCTACTGTTGGCGCGCCCGTGTTAACGTACAATGCGGTAGCCAATCCTGCCTACATCAACCCGAGCGCATCATTCCCATTGAGTGTAGCATTCACGGTGATGGATCCCACCTACCTTGCCGGACAATCCGCGCAAATAGAAGTCGTGCTGAGCGTGGACGCCAATATAGGGAGCGATGATGTTATTGTTGCGTTTGACCCGACCACAACATTACCTACCAGCGTGTCGTGCACCGGAACCGATTTGGTGACAGGACTTGACTGCACCGCCACATGGAATGGACCCGCGACGATTGCTACTGGTACCGTGTATGGTGTGGTGAAAGCCACCATTAACGCGTTGTCAGAAGAACAGGGAAGTGCGTCGACTATTTTGGACAATATTGCTCCCACACACACAATCGACGTGAATGGAACCGCGATTCCTGCGCATAGTTTTATTGCGATGACAAATCCTCTCATTGAAATAACCGCCACCGATGCGGGAATTGGAATTGATGAGGGAACATTCAAACTCTTAATCGACGGAGCCGACACACTCGTGACGATGACGAGTGGCGCCGCATCGTACACGCCCACACTGTTTGATGGGACCCACACGATTAACATTATCATCAACGATACGTTGGGAAACCATTTGGATGTAAATCAAACCCTCAAAGTGGACACGAATGCGCCTACTCCCGTAACGGCTACTGCCACGAGCGGGTTTACTTCAGACGAAACGCCCGATATCACGGTGAATGCCAGCGATGCCTCTTCAAGTGGGATAGGTATGAAAGCCTACTACAAGTGCTCGGGGGGCGCAACCTATACTGCCAAGGACTTTGCCAGCGGAGCCACTTCATTAATCATTAACGATTTTGACATCACCACGAGCGCGGGGTGCACACTAACGGATGAAACCAAAACCATCCACGTTCACGTGGCGGATGGGTTGGGAAGTGGCGCGAGCACCTTTACGGACGTGAGTGTGCCCATCAAATATGACAACACGCCTCCCTCCTTACCGAGCGGATTGAGCCATGATACGGTGAACGCGAACGACGCCCACCTCACGTGGAGCGCGTCCTCGGATAGCGGGAGCGGTATTCAAAACTATTTGGTTTATCGCCACACCAGCAATGATTCGGCCGCTTCCAGCGAAATAGGGTCGCCGACCACGAATTCTCTCACCATTACGGGATTGGCCGCGTGCACTCCCTATTATTTTTGGGTAAAAGTGCGTGACAATGCAGGGAACACCAGTGCATTTTCAAGCGGAGACTCGTTCACCACCTCCTGCCCATCTTCTTCCGGGGACAATAGTGGAGGGAATTCCGGCACCAGCAGTGGCGGCGGAGGCGGTGGCGGTGGGGGCGGCAACACGTGTAATGTGACACTGAACATTCCTACAAACGTGTATGCAGGAGACGTCTACACCATTTCAGCGAGCGGCTCCTCCTACGCGAATGGAGTGATTACCGTATTCGCGACGGGAAAAACCACCTCAAATATTTCCTCCCAGAGCGGGACAGCTAAAACAGAGTGGAGCGGATCCTATACTGTACCATCCAGTGTGGGCAGCACACTTACGTTCCGATTCAAATCGGACGCGTGTATTTCGGCATCCACGCTGCGCGTGATTAAGGACCCCTCCACCAAACCGGTGGTCGTTCCAACACCAGCGAGTACTGATACCAATGGAGATACGGAACCCACTCTGGCCAAACAGCCCGACGTGATTCCTGATCCATTTATGGTGACATTCGATTTGGCTAAAATCCAAACATTGCTTGCCGATTCAGGATTCAATGCGGAAAACACCCAAATGAGAACGGACATCGAAACCACGCTCAACTCGTGGAGAGTGACTAAGCAAGTCCGAATGGTATCCATTGAGGGAACAGACGAATACACGGTGCAACTGGTGCTGTCCTTAACCAACACCAGCAACAACGGGACCATTAAAATCATTGAGAACGTACCCAAGGCGTTTGCCCAACTCTCAACGGAGTTCGAGGCCAATTATCCCATGACCGTACTCAAAGAAGACCCATTGATTCAATTTGAACTCAGCAACTTGATTGAAGGACAAGCGTTGGAGATCATTCTCACGCACAAAGACGCCATGACATTTGAACAAGCAAATGAAAAAATGAACACATTGAAAACAACAGCAGGAGACCCGCCTCTTTTGTTTGCCAGTGGAATCGCACAGCGCGCCCCTCTAAATGGAGAAGATGGATTGGCCGGAATCACTGGATTTGTAGGAGCAGTAGGCGGTAATGCCGTACTCATTGTGGCATTCCTCGCAGTGGTGGGAATCATCATGCTCAGCGTACGCATGATACGCACCAGTGTAGCGGGATCCGACAATCCCATTTTGAGAAGCTCCTCCAGCGTGAAAGGAAACACATCCAGTATACGCGCGCCCAGTTCGCCCGTGAGAGGGCAAAAGATGTGGAAGAGCGGAGAAGTGAGATTGGGAGACGACGAATACTAGCGTCTCTCTTTCCACACGCACACTAGAAATAAAATAACGCCCAGCACCACTAACGTGGGCGCATCTATTTTCAAACGAAAGAAAAAAGCACCCAGCCAGAGAAAAAAGGGAACAAGCAACAAAGAAGAAAGCACGTATACAATGACACGCGAAAAGGCACCCTCATTGGGATAGTGGTCGATCATGCTATCCCTACTGCTTTTCCCATTCTAAAACCCACAGGAGGGTCAATTTCTTGCGTCGCTAGAGAACCAGTTAAAAATGGTTCCACCCCGCGATGATTCATGGAGAAGCAGATCGCCATTGTAGGAGCCGGAAGCGCAGGGCTAAGACTTGCACGAAGACTCGGAGAACATAACATCCCCGTGAACGTGTTTGAAGACCACCCCCAAATTGGAATACCTGAACACTGTTCCGGACTTATCAGCGCACGCAACACAACTGAACTGGGATTCGATTTGAAAGAAAGTTTTACGAACTCCATTTACGGAGCAAAACTCTATTCCCCCAACAACACCCAGCTTCGAATTGAAAGCAAAAAACCCGTGGCGCACGTGATGGACCGAAGCAAGTTCGACCAAACATTGTACAAAGAAGCACTGGATGCAGGTGCGGAAATATCACTCAACACGAGCGTGATGAGCATCAAAGGAAACACACTTTTAACCCAGCACAAAGGAAAAGGCGGAGTCA
>CAYHNT010000005.1:0-50562 GCA_964358055.1 uncultured archaeon
AGGAAAGAAAATACTTGGACAATAACTTAGTGAACTTTGCCAGCTCGTTTATAGTTGGATTGTTTTTCGCACTGGTGTTTTAACCCATTACAATTTCAAATTCAGATATTAGGAAACGTTTTTCCGTTCTCTTTCAAGCTCTTTAATTAGTAGATCAATTTCAGCTTTTTCTTTTGTGGAAAAGAAGTGTTTCCACTTTTGTAGTGATTTTCTATCAATTTTTCGTTGCCCGCGTGTTCCGCCCCATTCGGAAGTATGAGTCGTGTGGTGTGATAACACGGCAGGATTCCACTCCGCTCCAATAAAACGAAGTATCTTTTTTACCTCCTTCTTTGGATTCGTCACAAGCTTTTCATAATGGACAGGCAAAACCGGAAGACTCATTTGTCTAAATTCATGAATAAAATATTGTTTGACATATGCACAAAGCGCAGCAAGTAAAACCCATCTTTTTTCTTTCTTGAACTGGTTATACTTCTTTCTAAAATACTTTCGAAGCGCTTTCACGTGTACGAGCCTAATTGTTCTACTCAGGTCACGTTCTCCCCATCGTTCTATCCAGGTTTTCTTTCCAAACTTTAGTTTTAGCATGGAGCAAGTAACGCTTTTGATATCACGTTTCAAAAAAATAAACTTTGCACGTGGGAATGTATGATGAAGCCAACGGTACCTTCGCGTCCAAATAGGAATCTTAAAACCTACAATTTTATTTCCATCCACTTTTCTTTTTTTTATGCGTTTGTATGCTATATCTTCCTCATATACTACAATTTTTGGATGAGAGTCTAAAATTAATCGCGTAAGCGTAGTTCCGCTTCGCTGGCTCCCAACAATAAAAAACAATTTCACGAGGTAGGTAAGAAAAAAGCAGAATAAAAACAAGTAAGATTACTTATCAGAACCCAACGGGGTGAAAACTATTTCGCTTCAATCGAAGTATTCGATTCGGCTTTCTGATTGAGACTGGATACGATTCCTTCCCCAATTGATGCACCTGCCCCAAACAATAACTCTCTGAGCGTGACTTCGCGCTCGAAGAACAATTGAATGGTGGGCGTTCCCTTAATTCCGCCCAACTCAGCGGCCTTTTTGATTGCAAACGCACGGGTTCCTGTTTCGTCAATCAATCCAATGGCCTTTGCTTGTCTTCCCGACAAGATTCGCCCATCTAACACATCCTCGAAAAGAGTGGCATTGAGTTTTCCTTCCCTAAACGTCTTCACGTCATTGACAAATGAGGTAAATGCCTCTTCGATAATCGTCTGTAACACGGATCTTTCTTCTTCCGTGAACTCATTGTAGGGTGAACCAATGTCTTTCAGTTCCCCTGTTTTGATCGTTTCCATTCGTACGCCAATTTTCTCTAAAAGTTCAGTAAGGTTAGGTTGAATTGAAATCACGCCAATGCTTCCCGTGATGGAATCCTCATCGGCCATCACGTAATCGGTTGCGGACGCAATGTAATATCCTCCACTTGCTCCCGCCTCTCCAATCCAACTCACTATCGGCTTCTCTACTTCTATTATTTTGGAAACGATTTGCTTACTTGCTACAACGCTTCCACCGGGCGAATCAATGTCGAGAAAAATCACACTAATGGATGAGTCGTTATCGGCTGCTTCGAGGGCGTTGATGACATCCTGATACCCGATGGAGCTCGAACTAGTTAGTGAGGATATTTCCCCGTGAATAGGAATTAATGCAATGTCCCCTCCACTCAATGAGAAAAAGTTACCGCGGCTCTCTCCGGTTGTGGAGGATGTAGTAGTGAAGCTGGCCACTAAGAATGCAACCACGTAAAATACAAGCAAAAAAGCAAGACCTAATACTAACCAATCGCGCACGCTTCGTCCGCGTGGGCGTTTAGGGATGGGTTGATCGTGATCTTCTTCACTCCACGGCGTTACACGTGGGTCGCTTTCCACGGCCTTATTCCAGTTGGCGGGTTTGGCACCCGTGCTTGTAGCCATCTAACTCATCATTCACCCATATTCCTTTTAATGGGCGTGGCTTTTTCATGAATCATGGATCCACTTTGGATTTACTTATTTTTTACGGCACTACCCTTGTATGTAGCCAATGCATCGGCCGTAGTTTCAGGTGGAAAAACCCCCCTTGACTTTCATCGCACGCTTGGAGATGGTGAACCTCTTTTTGGAAAAGGTAAAACATGGAAAGGAACATTTGTGGGGATTGCCAGCGGAACATTCATGGGGTGGATTGCCGCGCAGGCGTTTCCGGACATGGTCATTCTGGTGTCGGATAGCTATTTGGTGTATGCCTTTTTGCTTTCTGTAGGGGCCATACTGGGGGATATTATTGGGAGCTTCATCAAGAGACGAATGAAAATGAAACGAGGCGCCCCCGCGCATATATTGGACCAGCTTGATTTTGTGATTGGAGGAGTCCTATTGAGCATTGCCGTATCCAAACCCAATTGGACCGGACTCATTCTATTGGTGATGATTACCCCTTTCATGCATATGGCATTCAACCGCATCGCCTATATGTTGCGAATCAAGAACGTGCCGTGGTGAAATGATTAAATACTCGAAATAGAAATGATACTCATGCCGCAAGATAGAAGATGATCCAGTTGGCGTGGAACTCAGAAAAAAAGCGTGGGCTCAAAGCCGGTTCACGGAAAAAATGTCAGGTCCACCCCAAAGTCTATTGTGGAAAGACAGACCTCTCAAGAAGCACAGCGAATGGTGAATCATCTACGAACGCTCATACTACAATCAAATCCACACTTAACCCCGGTGATGGTGAACTTAATTATCGCACAGCAACTGGGCCTAATTAAAAAGAAGAAATAAACTTGTTGCTCATGTCCTTTTCATTTTGGAAAAAAAAACCTATTCAACGATTCCTTATTTGTTTCATTATCATTTTTGCATCAGTAGAAACTCTCCTTTATTTTTTTCCTCCTCTCTTTTACCAAGAATGGCTAGCTGCATGGACCGCACAACAGTTATCCCTTCCATGGAATGGAATTTCCATTGATGTGAATGGTGTTGCTTTCCTGGTTACGAGTTTTTGCACCGGACTCACCACCTGGGGCCTATGGTTAGGCTTGTTGTGGGGATTTGCTTTTCCAAAGCGAGATGATAAAATAAGTTATTCCATTCTAGGATTAATTGGAATACTTATTATCAATTCTCTACGTATTTTATTGATCGTGTTCGTGGGAAAACAATGGGGCGTTCCCGCAGCGGATGCCTTGCACACCCTCACGTGGTTTGTTCTCAGTGCGATCGTGTTTGGAACGTGGTATTACATCCTTTCTCTTCATGCACGTTCAATGAATAGGAAAAAGATAGCTGCACTCCTACTGAGTGAAAAGTAAATTACTTTGCTTCGTGATGCGTATGCGTCTCGTGCGTCTTAGGTGCGAGTACGTGTTTGATGACTTCCTGGAATGCGGGGCGTGAAATCAACACACCCATGAGAATACCTGCAATGGTTGTGAGAGCAAATCCGCTTAATTTTCCTATCCCACTACCCAACACTAACAAGGGTAAAATGGCTGCAATTCCTGTAGCAGCAGAGGCGGCCACAATGAAGAATGCACGCTTGGCCTTGGCTAACCATCCTTTCTCGTCGTATTCCTCTTCCTTTTCTCCTTGTAAAATTTCATCCGTCATAATCACTTCACTATCAACGCCGGTTCCCACTGCAGCCAATATTCCCGCCATGGACGCCAAATCCAAATTCCATTTTACTATTGCGGCAAACCCTAAGATCATTAGCACTTCAGACAATCCTACGACCAACAAGGGCACCACCACTTTCCAGTGACGATAACGAATGTACACGATTAATGCCACCACTAAGAGAGCGAGTATCCCCATGATCCACACATTCGTGAGGAATTGTTCTCCTAATGCAGGGGAAACGGTCTGCTTGTTGATGGCCACAATGGGGATGGGCAATGCACCGCTCTTCAATAGTATGCGCAAATCATCCAAGCGTTGTTTGGCAGTCGCCGCATCGGGTGCGGTTCCTTGAATCACCAAAAACTGCAAGGGCTTTATGTCCTCTACTTTTGCCACGAAGGGATCATTCCCCGTAATCCCAGGAGAGAGTGCAATAATGTCGCGCAATCCCGACACGGTAACAATCCAAGGAACGTCTGCATCCACACTTGCGTATGCAATGTCTAGCGTGGTGGCATCATCAATAGCTTGAACCGTGCTTGCGTCTAATGAAGTGGGAACAATCACTGTTTTCGTCCCCGCAGGAGGACTTGTAAGGAGTGCGAGGTCGGCGCTTGTCAAACCGTTCTGGTCTAATGCGAGAATCTGCAGGTCCGCATTGTCAAGTATGTCGTTGGTGGCAATGGACAATGGAAAATCAAGCGAGGTAGTGTCAAGCTTGGCCTCATCCATGGCTCGCATCTCATTTGGATACACTACAATCGTGTTGTGCGGACGGTCAATGAAAAAATAGGTGAAGGCACAGTCCCAGTCCGCCTGGTTTTGAACAAAACCCGTTTGTTTGCACTGATGGAAGGAGGCTTTGGAGAACGCCTGCGCAGCCGCATCATTCAACAAAAAAGGAAGCGTCCATGCATACTCGTCTCCTATTCCGGTGGGGTGAGCCCCGTATCCCTGTTGGGCGCTCTCAACGACTTGCACAATCTGACTCCCATCAAACACCAGTTCGCCATTCAAAAAAGACTCGAAACGTCCTTGCTTGAGCAACAGGCTCTGCAAATTAGACACGGCTTCGGGGTCCGTCTCGGCCACCTGGGCAAGAATAATGGAACTTCCCGTGTTGGAAACCTCTGCACCCTTGAGTCCAGTTGGGTCGAGCCGCTTTCCCACAATCAATTTGATCTCACTCAACTGCTCCGCGTTGGCGGGCTCGGCTAACTGCAATTGAAACAATGTTCCACCGGAAAATTCGCTTCCGAGTTTCAAATTATGATCAATCTTGAATCCATCCGTTGTGTCAATGCGCACAATGGCAAATAGACTGGCGAACATGATGAGTGCCCATGCGAGAACTTTCCAATTCTTCCACAACTTCTTGGGCTTACTCATACTTATTTTCCCCCATCCGCGGACAAACTGCCGTGCTTCTTTTCCCAATACCATAACAAAATGGGTGCATTCGTAAACCACGTAGCCACCACGTCACCTAACATTCCGAATAACACAATAGCGGCAATTTCAAACACAATGGTGATTTGGGCCAAATAAGAAACCACTAACATCACAATGGAAGCGCCAATCACCGTGGCCGTTACTGTAAGTCCCGTGAGCAATGTGTCGTTCGCTCGCGTCAACACATCCTTGTCTTTTCGCTTGAGTAATCGCGTGGTAAGCAAAATATCCGTGTCCACGGAGAAACCCACCAGCATCAACAGCGAAGCCACCGTGGAAAGAGTGAAAGAGAAACCAAACAATGTGGTGAGTGCCACAGCCGTCAGCATGTCAAACAATGCCGCCTCCACGATGGCAAGAGAGGGGACCCATTCTCTAAAGAAAACGAAAATAACCCCCACAAGCAACACAATGGACACTACCGCGACCTGCAAGGCATTCGCAAGGAATTCTTTTCCCACTGTTGGAGCAACTTCCTCGGTTGTAAAGGGAGTGTTTGCAGGTAAACTAAATTCCTGAATCAACGCAGTACGCACGCTTGAAGAAATACTCTGGCTTTCTTCATTGATTGCTTGCGCAGCCTGTGTGATTAATTCATCCACCGTGTCGAAAGACGGGGTTCCTCCAACTAAACTAATGGCATTCTTCAATTGTGTTTTAGCTAGCTCAGGATTAGTTGTTTTGTTGGTAAGTGCACTCTCGAGTTCAGTGCGTGCATCCGAAATATTCTTGGGTTCGGCATACTCAATACGCGTACTGCTTCCAAGCGGAGAAACCACACGTGTAACGCGGACTTCAGGTAATCCTAATTGATTCGTGAGCAAATCTTGCGTCTCTTTTTCGGGCAACGCATCCGTATTCACGACCATGCGGGTGCCCCCTACAAAGTCCAATCCTAACGTGACCTTGGGGTGGATGAAAATGATGAACAAAAAGATGAAAGTAAGGACGACAGGCACGATCATGAGGCGCTTGTAGTTCGAATCGTACAATCGGAAGCCCATAATGTTCGCTCAATAGGGTTTGGACGACAAAACCCTTATAATCAGCGGGCTATTGCCCGTTTTCTCCCTGCACGCCCTTAAAAACGCGTCCACGCAGGTCATCTACGTTATGCACTTCTATGCCATTGAGAAGCCCGAAAAGCTCATTGAGAGCGCCTTCACCCATGCCCGTAAACTAGGGCCCATGAAAAGGGAACGAATGAGTGCTGTTCAGAATAGAAAGCAAAAAGTGACCCGAAAAATGGAAGGATTCTATGATTATTTAGACAAACAACTTGAACGCGCGGAAAAATCCGTGCCCCAGTTTGATACCCTTCATCCTTTCTATCAAGAATTGTTACCCGAAACACTGAACGTGGGAAAAATGAAACAAGCGGCTTCTCACATTGTAAGTGTACGAAAATTATTGAAACGACAAATTGTGGAAGGAAAACGATCCATGCACACGCCGGCTACGGATGCCATTGATCACATGCACAAGGCAAGCGCACGCTACTTCGGACGAAGCGCATCCATTGTAAAAAGTTTGAAACAAAGCATTGAAATGATTCATCATGCCAGTCAACTCGTGAAGGAAGTCCCGGATGTCAAAACGGACGTTCCTACGCTCATTCTTGCCGGATTTCCCAACACGGGAAAAACAACCTTGCTTTCACGACTCACAGGAAGCAAAGCCAAGATTGCATCGTATCCGTTTACTACGAAATCACTGCAACTCGGATACTTTACCATGCGCTATAGAGAAGTCCAAGTGATTGACACGCCGGGACTATTAGACCGCACGGATGAGTTGCGAAACCCGATTGAAAAGAAAGCCATGGCCGCACTCAAGCATTTGGCCACATGTATTGTGTTCGTGGTCGATCCCACCCCTGCGGCAGGATTCACGCTTGACGAACAAAAATTGTTACTTTCACGCTTACAAAAGCAATTCTCCACCCCTTTTGTTTTAGTCATTAACAAATGTGACCTTGCTACGAAAGAACAAATTGAAACGGCCCAAAAGGAATTTGGAATGGACGCCGTGCGCGACGGAGTGGGAATGGAATCCGGACTCAAGGATCATGTGTGGAGAGCGCTTGGGTTTAGCCGAGGAAAGGAACATTCAGAGGAGAAACCACACATTTAAGAGTGGAGAAAACGTGAGTAGGACAGCGCGCTATGATTGCGCGCCATGCCTTGACATTGGCGATAATCGGATTGAAAATAAAGTCAATCATAGGGGATTCCTATGCCTAAAAAGAAAGTGGACATCCAAAAAGTAAAAAGCGACATTGAGGCCATTGCGGAGCTTATGGCAAATGTTACGGAAGACACCAGCGTGCCACGGAACATTCGCTCGGCTTTAGATGAGGCCAAAAAAACCATTTTGTCCGCAGTGGACGACGTGGCATTGTCGCGCGCGATTTATTTATTGGATGACGTGAGCAACGACATCAATTTACCCGCTCATGCACGCACGGACTTGTGGACGATTATTTCCGAACTCGAGACATTGAAAGAAAAGCTCGGGTAGTTATCGTGAATACGGAAAACACACTCCAACAAGTTGAAAAAAAAGAAACTCCTGTTGTAGAACAGGCTCCGCTATCTGTGAACGAAATCGTATTGAATTACGCTCAACAGAAAGGAATGATGCTGAACGCGGATGCATTAGAATTGCTCGCACAAACACCTGATTTTCACTCCATCCTCAACGAACTCTCCGCAGAAAACGCATTCATTGTTTCACGCGTACACGTTGAACGAAAAATAAAGAAAGTGCTATCATTATACCCCACTCCTTCGCTTTCTCAAACACCCGAAAGTGTTCCATCACAACCAAAGCCTCTTGCAACGGAATATTCTTCCCATTATCGTATCCTCAATCACCTCAATTACTCGGGTGCATCCGAATCGAAAGGAAAAGCACTGGATTTTCTCAAATTGTTCCAAGACAAATACACGTTTTTGTTTAACGAACTCAAAAATCGAGGATACCAACCCCGTTCTTTATCGAAAATCGACCGACAAGGAAGAGACACAGAATTCGATGTCATTGTAATGGTGTCCGAAAAACAAGTCACGAAGAATGGACACGTATTATTGAGCGTGGAAGATTTAGAAGGACAAGGAAAAGCACTCATTCCCGCATCCGATGATGCGCTCATTCAGAAAGCCAAACGTATCACGGACGATGATGTAATCGGGATGAAATGTAAGCTCGCACGCACGGGAGAATTAATGATTGTGAAAGAATTCTCATGGCCGGACTTGCCTCAGCGAAAACCTAAGACGAGTGAAGTGGATTTAGGAATAGTCATTACAAGTGACATTCACATTGGAAGCAAACTATTTTTGCGACCGTGGTGGGAAAAATTTATTTCGTGGATGAATAGGGACGTAGGAACGGACAAAGAAAAGGAACGCGTGGGGAAACTAAAATATTTAGTGATTGCAGGAGATTGTGTTGCTGAATATGAAGAAATACATACAAAAGATGGTATAAAAATTGCTAAAAATGTTAAAGTTGATGATTTAGTTTTATCATATGATTTTGCAAAGAAAAAATATGTTTACAAACCAATTACCAAAGTTTGGGATAAAGGTATCAAAGATGTTTATCGAGTTCATTTTAGAAATGGGCAATGGATTGACGTAACAGATGAACACAATTTTTTAGTCAGAAGTAGTGAGTCGAACAGCAAAGGGTATATCGAAAAGAAACTGAAAGAAATAGACTTAACGAATATGTATCGACGGAGGGTTCCGATTGCTAAAAAAGTACCGTATGAAATAATTGATGTTGATTGGTTAAACGAAGACCTTTGCTTCCTTTTAGGTCATTTTTTAGCTGAAGGTTGGATTGAAGGCAGTCATGTATGCACGAGCGGTTATGATTGCCCAGAACATATTATCCCATTAATAGAAAAAAACAATATCCCATTTGGTGAAGGCGTTAATGGAAACGGCGTACCCATTATTCGTTTCTTGAAAGGTCCCTTTAAAGATTTTTTAAAAACGACTAAAAAGAATAGTTTTGATATTCATTTGCCTGAGTTTATTTTTCATTTGCCGCCAACTAAATTACAAAAGATAATCGATGGCTATTTCCTTGGTGATGGAAATAATGGAAACTTTCCAGATAAACGCGGATACAATAGTGCAAAGGGCGATTGTTACTCCACCTCTAGTGAACAATTCGCACGCGACTTTCAACGCATTGGTTTGCAATTAGGTCGATCTTTCCACATCTGGAAACAGAAAAATCATAATGGGGCTGGAAAAAAACCAATTTATCGAATTACTTACAATCCTAATAGTCACTTTTTGAAAGAGCGAGGGTATTCTGGAATTGGTGAGGTTAGTATATCTTTTATTGAAAAAATTGGCAAGTATCAAACCTATGATTGGGAAGTAAAAGATACTCATAATTTTGTTTTCAAAAATGGAATTATTACCCATAATTGCGTCGACGGAATTGGAGTGTATCCCAATCACATTAATGAGTTGGAAGTCAAGGATATTTACGAACAATACAAACAATTCGAAGATTACTTGCTACAATTGCCCGATTATTTGGAAATATTCATTACCCCAGGGAACCACGACCCGTGTAGATGGCACGATCCGCAACCGCCTGTGCTAAAAGAAATGGTCCCGCGCTTATACAACCAAAAAAACATTCATTTTCTCCCCTCTCCTGCGTGGGTGGAAATAGAGGGGCAGAAAACGCTCATCTATCATGGTTCCGGATTGATTGGCGGAATGTTTGCCATGAACATTGCCCCTACAAGCCCGGAGGAAGTCATCAAGGAACTCTTAATCAAACGCGACCTGATGAGCGTGTACGGAACCAAACACCCGTATGCGCCCGAACCCAAAGCCTACATGCTGGTGCGCGAACACCCGGACGTGTACATTGGTGGAGACAATCATCACAATGCGTATGCACAATACCGCGGTACCACCATCATCAACAATGGATGTTGGCAAACCACCTCCGCGTACGCAGCAAGCAAAGGATTCATCAACACTCCCGGGAGAGTTCCTCAATTCTTTTTACAAAACGCCACGCTACGAGAGAGTCGATTTGACAAGGGAGAAAAAACAAGCGAAGAGGCGCTGCCCCTATGAATCCACTCGAAAACATTGTGTGCGACGAAGGAACGCAGCGCTATTTCACCACGCTCGGAAACACTGTGATGGATCAATTTACGCTGGCACAAAAAGCACGCGGAACCGGATTCGATGTTTCTCCAAAAGTAGAATGTATTCCCGTGACCGACTTAGCGGACCGCACGGAGAAGCTTGCCGGACCCATGGGTGTAGCAGAACGCTTTCGTAAGGTATTGGAAGAAAACAAAGGAGACCGAAACAAGGCATTGTTTCAATTATTCAAAGAAATTGTGTTAGAAGAAGGTGACTGGTATCATAATTCAGACAAGGAAAAACGAATTGAACAAGGAATCAAGACGTGCCTAGTGATTATGACAGAAGGAGTGGTTGTCGCACCGCTGGATGGACTCCCTTACGTTAAACTTGCCAACAATTCCGATGGCACCCAATACGTGGACATTTATTTCGCCGGACCCATTCGTGCGGCGGGAGGAAGTGCGGCGGTTTTACCTTTAATTTTGGGAGACTATGCCCAGAAACTCCTCAACCTAGGACGCTATCATCCTACAGCGGATGAAGTGGAACGTTACGCGGAAGAGGTTAACATTTACCAAACGGATGTGGTGTCACGACAAATAAAAATGACACTCGATGAGTTACGAGCCATTGCCACAGGGTGCCCGGTTTGTATTAATGGAATTCCAACCGAAGAATTGGAAGTCACGGCATGGAGAAACCTTCCACGTGTAGCAACGAATCGTATTCGTGGGGGAATGGGATTAGTTGTCACCGAAGGATTGGGATTGAAGGCCATGAAAGTGATGTCATGGGCCAAACAACTGGGATTAGACTGGAGCTTTTTGGAAAAAATAATCAAAGTAGAAAAGAAAGCCGACCAAGTGGTGGAATTGAAGCCTAACTGGAAATACTTAGAAGGAGTGGCAGCCGGAAGACCCTTGATTGCTTATCCATCCGAATGGGGCGGCTTCCGTTTGCGCTATGGGAGAAGCCGCAACACAGGATGTGCAGGAAAGGGAGTGAATCCCGCATTCATGTATTTGATGGATGAATTCATTGCAGTAGGAACACACGTTAGAATTGAGCGACCGGGAAAGGCTGCCCAGTTATTTCCAGTAGATACTATTGAGGGGCCTACTGTTTTACTCAAAGATGGCACCGTCAAACAAATCAACAACGCGGCCGAGTCGCTTGTTGTGCGTCCCTTCGTGGACAAAATATTGTTTGTGGGAGACATGCTGGTTACGCTCGGAGACTATCGCAAGTCCGCACACCCCTTGACCCCGAGTCCCTTCGTCCCCGAATGGTGGGTGCAGTTGGCACAAAAGGAAATAGAGAATGGAAAAAAAACGAAAGTGGATATTGCGTCCTATTTGGAAAAACCTTACCAACAAATATCCTTTGCGGACGCGTTGAGCGTGTCGGAAGAATTAGGAATTCCTCTTCACCCTAATCATACTGCATTTTATCGCGGATGGAGTGTCGAAGAAACACATATCATCATAAACGAAATACGAAAAGCAAATGATGCCGGAATGGGACTCGGACTTTTACGATTTCCTCGTACTCCTGAACTCAAAAAGCACTTCGAACACGTGGGATTGCCACACCGTGCGGATGCAGAATGGATTTATTTAGATGAAGAAATGTCCGAAGCGCTGCGATTGTTCACGCGCAACGAATGCGCTGTGTTAGAGGATGGAGACACCACGCTAGCCTTACTTTCTCGCGCTGCAGGAATTGAAATCAAGGACAAAGCAGGATTTTTCTCCGGCGGACGAATGGGGAGACCTGAAGCGGCTACGCCCCGAACCATGAAAGGAAACCCGCATGTACTTTTCCCTATTGGATTAGCAGGAGGTGCCACGCGCAGCATCAATCGCGCTGCGGGACTTGTTACGATTAAAGGAAAATCTCACTCTGAAAAAACAGGAAAGACAACTGTAGAGATAGGATTGTTTGCCTGCCCCACGTGTCGTGAGGTTAATTCACGGAGATTTTGCACGCAATGCCAAATCAAAACCAACCCCTCCTACGTGTGTACGAACAAAGAATGCCTGGCGCTCAACACGCTAACCAAATGCGTCCAATGCGGATTCCCTGCCAAACAAGGAGGAAATGCCACGATCAATTTGCGCAACGAAATTGAATGGGCAGCGAAGAACATGACGGAACGGATTCCCGAACCTGTGAAAGGAGTTAAGGGACTTATTTCCGACGAGAAACTCCCAGAGCCATTAGAGAAAGGAATCCTTCGCGCCAAGCACGATTTACACGTGTTCCGCGATGGAACGAGCCGATTCGAATTATTGAACGCCCCCATCACACACTTTTATCCCAAAGAAATAGGAATGACACTAGAGAAAGCCCACGCATTAGGATACACCCAGGATGCGAAAGGAAACCCACTCACAACGACTGACCAATTAGTCGAAATGTTTGTGCAAGACATCATTGTGAACGAAGGATGTGGCGATTGGCTGCTGCGCTGCACGCAATATGTGGATGATTTGCTAGTAAAGTTCTACAAATTGCCCGCGTACTATAAAGCGAAGACAAAACATGACATTATTGGACAACTGGTGATAGGATTAGCCCCCCACACGAGTGCAGGAATCGTGGCACGGGTAATCGGATACACGCAAACACGTTTGGGGTGGGGACACCCGTATTTTGTGATGTGTAAACGACGAAATATTGATGGGGACCAGGACTCCGTCATGTTACTCATGGACGCATTGCTCAACTTTTCCCATACTTTCTTGAGTTCCTCCCGCGGAGGACGAATGGACGCTCCATTAGTGTTCACGGTGGCATTGAATCCTCAAGAAATTGATGACGAAGTGTACGAAATGGAAACATGCAAACTGTATCCCACCACGTTCTATGACAAAACGATTACCTTTTCCGAACCTAAAGTGGAAGAGGTTCCAGTGGTGAAGAAAAAGCTAGGAAAGAAAGACCAGTATCTCCACTTGGACTTTTCTCATACTACCCAACAGTTTGACTTTGGTCCCACACAAAGTACGTACACTAAACTCAAGAGCATGGAAGAGAAACTCAAGGCACAGGCCAAGCTCCACGCTAAACTTGTTCCTTTACAATTCCAGGACTCTCTAGAGCGCGTGATTGTGTCGCACTTGTTCCCGGATATTATTGGAAACACGCGTGCCTTTTCACGCCAAACATTTCGCTGCACCACATGTAATGCGAAATATCGCAGGATTCCACTCATTGGGACGTGTTACAAGTGCACGAAGGGAAATGTCATTCTCACGATTGCACAAGGGAGTGTGCGAAAATACTTGAATATTGCCAAAGAAATGATTCATACGCATAATTTGAGCACGTATTTGAAACAACGCATCGCACTTGCAGAGACGGAAATTGATGCGGTTTTTCCACCCGAAAAGCAAACGCAAAAGTCTTTATTCGAGTTTGCCTAGATTCGCGCAGATGTCTATCCTCCAACTCACTCAAGAAAAATGGAAGAATAAAAAAACTCCTGAAAAGGAAGTATTGCAGGCAGGAGTGTCTGATCTTATTCATACTTTTCGCTCGCAAGGAAGGGGAGACGCATGGCACATCGCTGATTTTATCCACTTGCTTTCGAAGCCGGGTGGAATTGAGAATGTGATTCAATCCAAGAGCATGCTATTTCTATCCATGCGAAATGATAAAGTAGTGGGAATCGTTGAGTTTCAGCCCACTAAAAATAAACGCATCTACATTCAGTTCATGCTAACTCATCCTGATTTTGAACGACAAAGGATTGGAAGACAACTTTACTCTGCTGTCTCAGGATACACACGCACCCAAGGATACAAGGGCGTCGATGCAGACTGGCAGTCTCACTCAGGAAGAACGTTTGCTCCTAATTTGTTAGGAAATTTTCCTCGACCGTATTTTAACAAAGGACAAAAAGTGGTGGGTGAGAGGATGAATGCATATCTCAATAGAGGCGTCATCCGAATAGAACACCATTTTGGAGCTCCAGTTAAAGCTCCTAAGAACTCTTCGCCATTTCGCAAGTGGTGGAGAAAACTACTCCTATTCAGGCGGGCGCGGGCCAGGTAATGAATCCAATTCCAAACAAAACAAGCGCGATGACGACTAACACGAGGATGGCCATCCACCGGTTAGGATGTTCCTTGCTGGGCTGAAAGAGCAAAATGATGTCATGCGCGAGACCGGATGCATGCTCCACCCACCCTTGAGGGGATTGCAAATCGGAAAGGGTTTCTTTAGCAAGCTCCGTGGCCGTGCTTCCTTGATATGGAATTCCACTCTCTTCTCCTTCAAACTCGCCACTCATTCCATTAATGCGGAGTTTGATTTGGTTATCTTCATCTAGGGTTATTTTACACACCCAAAAAGGAACGTACACTAAGTGCATACCCGTAATATGAACATTCCCGCGCGCCACCTTTTCCTGCGCTGCAATCTTGATTTGCGCAGCGCCCTTAGCTTCGTCCAAAGAGAACCGGGGATTTTTTACAAATGCTTTGATTTTAGATGGAACTTCGAAGACGGAAAGCATCACTTCAGGCGAGGCCATCTCAGCAATCACCTCATCCAATTCATTCTTCACCGCATTCAAACTGTTAATTCCCTGCGTGCTTTCATCTACGCTTCGAATTTTGGTCCCTTCTTCTTCAGCCTCTGAAAATGAATCAAACTGAAAAACGTAATAGGGGATTAATTCAATTTCAGGAATGGGAACGGGTATTTCTCCCCAATTATTGGCATCCAATTCATCCTGAACTAATTGGGTGATTTCTTCTAATGAAACTTTGAGAGGCAAACTAGGAAGCTCGAACTTTTCCATATGTTTAACGAGGGAAACGGGTTCAAAAAGGTGATGGGAAGAACCGTTAAATACCCCAGCGAGTTGTTGGACGTATGGAATCCATCCCACGATTCATGAAGCTACAAATTCTGGTCGTATTTCTTGTTCTTTTTCAAATCCTCGATTTGCAGGGACTGGTGAGCATCCTATTGGTTCCAGGACTAACCACTTCACTCGATCTAAAACAAATGGCACTTCTAGCCTATTACGCGGTGCTCGTTTTGTCTGTACTGCTTCTTTTGAGCGGAAAATCATTCCCACGATTCGCACTCGCATTGTATGCGGGAGCAGTGTTCATGGCCATTTCAATCGTTCCCCAAATCATGGCGAATATGCCCTATGGATTGGGCATTTGGAACGTGCTTGCGCTTTTTACCATTCTGACCCCGCTTGCAGCAGGGTATTTATTGAGTAAAGAAATGCATTGAGTCAAATTTGGACTACTGATTGTGCTTGAAGAAAAAATAGGTGTTGAAGGGGAAAAATTCCCCTCCAGAAAGTAAATACTTATTGCTGTGGAACTTTTCGCTTCATTATTTTGACGCGAGCAGGGGTGACCAAGAGTCTTCCCTGGGAAATTCCGGCAATGTCTCCATCGATGCGTGAAACCAAGTCCTTGATGGAAATAACCATATCGCGCAAACCCTTGGGGTTTCGCTTCTGGGCTTCCTCAATGTTGAGCAAAAGCAGGTTTCCTTCTTTCAATTCGCGTTCAACGACTTGCAAATCTTCAGCTCCGCGCAAGGTAACGGGCTTTACGTAAGCATCCGCGTCCTCGTACTGTGCTTCTTCCTCGACATCCATGTTGTTGAGGAAATCCTCTACGTCTACTTGTTCGGTCTGGCTGGTAAATACTCGGTCTAAGAAGCCCATGTTATCTCCCCCTCATTTTTTGTTGATCTAAACGGCTTAACTATCGGCATTTTTGGTTTTCAAAAAGGCCGCGTTGCCTATATTGTCCTTTTGAAGTTCTTAAACGTGTGCTCGAAAAGCAAACTAGGAACCTTAAAATGGGTTCGGGACATTTCAACCTACTGGGTTGGGTATGAGTTTACAACAAGCATTCGAAGCCGAGTTCACCAAACCAAGCGTTTTCTCTGACCGAAACAAAATAATGCCTCATTACACGCCCAACGTGTTACCCTTTAGAGAAAAACAAGTCGGGGACATCACACGCATCGTGGCGGCCGCATTGAGAGGGCAGCGACCCGAGAACATCTTCATCTATGGGAAGCCGGGCACGGGAAAAACATCCACTACACGACACGTGATGGACGAGTTAGGTGTGTTTGCTAAACAAAAAGAACTCAAAATCAGACACGTGTACATTAATTGCCGCACGCATAACAAGAAATACAAAGTATTACTCAAATGTCTCCGTGAAATATTTCCTGAACAACCTGACAAAGCATTCCAAGGATACTCGGCGGCCTATTTGTACGAGAAACTGGTGTCTTATGTCCGGGACACAGAAACCCACTTGATTTTAGTGTTAGACGAGCTAGACAAAGTGCGCGACTTAGACGAACTAATTTACTCCACCACACGCTCAAACGACGAGCTGCCCAAAGGGGGCATCTCCGTGATAGGAATCTCCAACAACCTACTTTTCAAAGACGCACTCGATCCCCGAACCAAATCCTCGTTGTGCCAACAGGAAATGATTTTTCCCCCCTACAACGCGGAACAGCTCCACACTATTATTGAACAGCGCGTACAGGAGGCATTTTATCCCGACGCCGTGGATTCAGGGGCCATTTCACTTGCCTCGGCAATTGCAGCCCAAGAAAGTGGAGATGCGCGCACGGCCATCAAGCTCATGTTACGCGCAGGGGAACTTGCGGACGAACAAAAGACAGGAAAAGTGATCGATGTCCACGTGAAAGCCGCCCGTTCCTCTGTGGAACAAGAAATTATCCTCGAACACGTGACGGTCTTACCCGAGCACGAGAAATTAGTGCTCTATACGATCGCTGCATTAACCCTACAACGTCGACCCATTCAAACGCTCAACGGGACGAAAGCCGAAGGCGTGTTGTATTCAGGAGAAGTGTACGAAGCTTACGAACAAATGGCCAAAAAATTCAAATTCAACGACCCAGTCAGTGCGCGCTGGTATAGAGAATACATCAATCAATTGGAAATGTACGGAATGATCGTCACCACGCAAAGCGGACCTGGTGTAAAAGGGCAAACGCGATTCATCAAACTTAAAGTGGACGCGCAGAAGATTAAGGAAGTATTAGAAAAGGAATTTGCGGGCTAGCTTTTTCTCAATTCTTCCAGAATTATTCGTCCCTGCTCATTGGGGTCGAGTCCCTTAATTCTTTCCGCTATTCGTTTGAATTTGGAAACAGTGATTCGATCCAACTGGGGGGCGACCACTTCGTAATTTAGTGCTCTTTGGTTGCGTCTGACGTACTCCTCAATTTTCCTTCTCAAAAGTTCGCGCGCAGCAAAACGTGGAATGTCCTGATAGAAGATGGAATTTCCGTACATTTTTCTTTCCTGTGCTTCTCCCACGATTGAATCAAACGGAAGACTTGATGTCACGCGTTCGTGGCTAATTCCTGCTACAAAGAATATTTTTCCTTTTGGAAATTCGCGTGCGACCTGCATGAGGGTGTTTTGCATTACCCTATCACGACGCTGCAGATAATAATCAAGAATCCTAAATTGTGCGGTCAGTTTTTGGTGGGCCACGCGCAAATCATTTTCCTGGAACGGCCTTCTCCAGATTTCTGTCAGAACATTGTTCCACACCCGCTCCGGAAATGAATATTTCTCTGCAACCCGGATAGGGATGTCGCGGTAGATACTTTCTGCCAGAATTGGAGCCATGAATGCATCAAAAGGAGGAGTGCGCGTCACCATTTCATATGCCCGTTCCCGTTTGGCCTCTTCACTCAATCCTTTTGTTTCTTCCCTGAATCGCTGGCGTAGTCGGTCGCAGTGTTGAACGTACGATGCTGCACTCTTGGGCGAAGCATCTCCCATTTCCCGAACAATGACCGAAACGTGTTTCTTTTGAGCCGCTGCGCGCAAATGTTCGGCAACCCATTCTCCTCGCTCGCGACCCTCATGGCCGGCGTACACTGCAATTCCCCGTTGTTTAAATGGAGGCCAAATATGGGCCACGTTCGCCGCAATCGTAGATGCTAATACCGCGGCCGCTGCATATTGTCCAATTAGTTTTATTCCAATACGGGGCGTAAGGGCTGCCTTCAGTTTAGATGAGTAAGAAGTCTCTCGAAAATTTCTCCAACGCTGCACCATTCTTTTAACGATTTGACGGGTCATGTTCTTGCTGGGTATTTCCAGGATAAAAAGACACGCTGAAACCAAGTTAGTAATTTCGAAAAGACTAGTCGAACAGCGTCTTCTGTTCCTTGATTTGGGACTCTATTTTCTTCTTTGCGCCCTTCTCAAACGCTTCTCCTAATTGCTTTTTTACACTCAATGCAGTTGCAACCCCTATCACTTTCGCAAGGTCCTCTGCACGTGTTTTTTTCACATCCGAGACATTCTTGATTCCCACATTGAACATTTTTCTCGCACGCACACGTCCAATTCCTCGTAATTCGCACAAGAGAATTAATTCCTCTTTGATTCCGCTCGTTAAGCGCTTGCGCATCTTGGAAATAAGCGGAACATGCTGGGATTTTCCAACTAAAGGAGAAAGTTCTGCTAATGCGTACAACAACCAGTCACCCCTTTGTAGTTTGTGACGAATCAATCCCGGCGCCACGTTGTATTGTTCCAATAATTCTTGCTCGGGCAACTCATTCATCCATGCTTCAAGGAATTTAGTGGTTTGGAACTTCTCCGCAATCTGTCCATCGGCATAAATAGCATCCCGATTGTCTAAAGGAAGCTCTTCCCAACGCGATTGAATCTCCTCCCACACCTCCACTTCCTTTTTGGCCGAAACATTCACATACGGACGCATTTCCGTAGTATCCGTGAGTGAAAATAACACGGAGAACGTGTTGAGCTTGTCTCGTTTAATTTTTTGAATGAGTGCATTGGCGGAAAGAGGATCTAAATACAACTCCGCGACACGCTGACCAATTTTAGTAGTACCAAAACGATGTTCTTCTCCATCAATGAACTCTAACTCGTATAATTCGCGAATTAATGCACGGAGCATCCGCTTCAAGTTGTCCATGTCCTTGTATTGCTGCGCGTAAAGGGTGCGTGAGAAGAAATCATCCATAGTTTCAATGTCAAACACGTAACGTGAAGCGATAAGTGCGAGCAAATGCATGCGCAGGATGGGCTGAACTCCTAATTTGGAGCTTACTTTCTCCATTTCTCCCAAAATATAATTGCGCATCACGTCTTCCGCGTCCATTTCGTGCTTGCACAACACAATACTCTCTCCTGCCTTGTCGTATTTGGGTCTTCCAGCGCGCCCCGCCATCTGTCTATACTCACGTACCGGGATATTTTTCATTCCGGAAAAATCGAAGCGCTGTAGTGATGTAATAATTACACGAAAGGCTGGCATATTTATTCCTGCTGAATTATGAATTAGAACTCCTTCAGCTGCAAAATAGTGGTCGCTTGAACCGTCTGAAGGCAAGACGACGTCGTAAACGAAAGGATGTTTTTCCGGACCTTCAATTGTAATGTTATTGATAAAATCCCAAAAAATGTCCCCTTCAAAGTCACTTTTTCGCCAATTTTCCCTTATCTGTGTCTCTAATTTTTCTCTACATATTGGGCACGTTTGCGAAAATAATCCATTTACATCTTGTTTTTCTACTAAAACTTGCTGGAAAACAGTTGTTCCAAGTTGATTGAGCTGCCAAATCTTTTCATTTCCTTGCCTTATACGACTAACAAGTGCTAAGTGGTGGTCAAGTCGTTTTTCGCCTTTGTATGGAATAAAGCCAAGCACTTTTTGCAGCTCCGCCGAGCTTGTTGGACCGTTCTTTCCAAGTTCTTCAATTATTTTGAGCTTCTGGGCGCCCCATTTTTTTTGCACATGCGTTCGTCCATCAAAAAGGCTATGATTCAATTGATAATTGCATGTTGTACATGAAGAATAGTTAATCTCTTTTTGCAGTTTAGTGCAGAGTGCATCGAGTGCTTCTCTTTTACGAGAAAGTCCAAATCCAACCTTTTCTCTAAAGTCAATGATGCTTCTTTTTTGTTCAATGACTATTTCATAGCACTTTTTTGTTTGATATGTCCTTTCTCCCATTGTCATTTCAGATGGTTCGCGTTCACGCAAGCGTGTGACAATTCCAAAGAATAATAGTGCTTTTTGGATTTGATGAACAAGTTCAACTGAAATATTGCTAAATCCCACTCCTTTGTTCTTGGTGACATATCCATCGGTGTCGAATACCCCATGAAGCAATGCTTGAATAGACTGAAGGTCGGAGTTTAGCAATTCTTTTGCAATATATTTACTTTCGCCTTTTTCGATTCCGCATCGAACCCAGAATTCACGGCACCACTTGTTTTTGCCAAAAAATATGCAAGGGACTCCATATGAATTATTTGATTGTCGAGTGTGCAACCCGTATTTTTGACAAAACGACAGGATTTTATCGAAAATTTCTGGATCACGACCGACGATGCACGGCTCTGCTTTATAAATAATATTTCCATTTCGTGTTTCCGCGCCAGAATATCCGTCTCCTAACATTGCACCGATTACATAGAAATCATCGGTTTGTAAAATGACATCTTTATGAGGTGAAGTGGGAGAAAAGTCCCCCATTCGAAGAATTTCTCCTTCAGGAGAAGGTAGTTGCCGAACGGTAGCAATCTTGTCTCCAATTTTACACTCTCCGGCGGTTAATGTGATTTTTTTTCTGCCTCTTTTGACCAAAAGTTGATGATTTTCAGTAATTGCCAGTTGTCGACCGCTTGTGGAATAGATGGTGACAATATCGCGTTCGTTTGGAATTTTTATAATATCGTTAGCATTGATATTCACTATTTTATTTCCTTTTAGTGCTAAAAGAGTTCCATTAGCTGCAAAATCTTCTACTTTCACTTCTTCTTTTCCATTCCAAATTCGAGTTTTAGGGGTAATGCATAATGTAGGGGTTGCGGCGATGGTTTTGATGAGTCCATTTCGAAAATTTTCTTCGACTAGCTCGCGTTGTCTCGTAACTAACCCCGCGTGATGAAATGCCGCCCCATTTCGCACGAGTCCAGCCAGCTTTTTGCATTGCTCCGTAGGACTTTCGAGTGCGTTTTCAATCTTTTGAGCCACTTTCTCTAATTGTTTCTTCTCATCTGGGACTAGTTTAGGATTAATGATGATGGCCGACTGCTTGGCCAAACTTTCCGCACGCGGACGCGTGTTGGCAAACACTAACGCTTGCTTTTTTTGGGCGAGCGTATCTTCTAACAACGCTTCTAATGGATCCTCTTTCTTCAATTCCAATTCTTCTTCGCCTTTGAACACCACTTTCTGGTGAAAATGAACACCTTCTTTCAAGGGAACAGGTCGATAATTGGATTCAATCAATTCGGCTTTCAACCACACACTCAATTCGTCTGCATTTGGGATAGTGGCGCTCAATGCGACGATTTGAATTTTGGGATTGAGCATGCGCAATTTCGTAATCACCATTTCAAGTGTGGCGCCGCGATCCGAATCCAACTCGTGTACCTCATCAATAATCAATACGCCTACTTGTTGTAACCATTCGGCACGATGAATAAGCAACGAGTCTAATTTTTCATACGTGGTAAAAAGAAAATCGTATTGGGAAAGATATTTTGAACTTGAATCCATGTCTCCTGTACTTACGGCCATTTTGATTTGGTGCTTCTCCCCATATTTTTCTTTCAAATCCTTGTAGTGTTCCCCGGCGAGCGCACGCAAGGGACACGTGTACATGGCCTTTTTTCCTTTGTTGAGAATAGACTCTAATCCTACAAGTTCGGCGATAATGGTTTTTCCACTTGCAGTAGGGGAGGCTATGACCATGTTCTTGTTCTGCCAATCCACCTCCAATACTTTGGACTGCATGGGATTGAACGTGGAAAAACCGTTGGCTTCCTTCACTAGCTCAGGGATGGAGGGCATACTATTCTGATGGGGCCTGTATCATTTTAACGACGCAGGGAGTGGGCCGCCAACTACTCTAGTTCCTTATCCTGCTTGTATTCTTTTCCGAGCTTCATCGCCGTAATCGCTTTGTGCAACTCGGCCCCCAAATAAAGCGCGTGATCCTGCTTCATTATCATGTTCGAGTGTGCGAGGAGCGTGAATAATTCCTCCAATGCCTTCTTCTCATCCAAGTGAGTGTTTTCCCAAGAGAACTGGGTCTTTTCTCCAATGGGAGTGAAATGCTGAATGGTAATTTTCTTGGTCTCAGGCTTCACCTGAATCACAAAATTCCCACGAGGATCGGGAGCAAAGCGATAAGAGGAGGGAAGATAGTTTTTGGCCAGTATTTTCTTGGCCTCCTCCCATTTTGTATCGTAAATGTGCGCCGAAGTGGAGAGCACTATGAGTGAACCCAAGGGAATGTTGGTTTCCGTCGAGACTTTTTTCTGCAACTCTCTCCATCCGAATAAATTGAGGGGCCATCCCTCAAACATGTCGTGGCTTCGCACCAAACACGTTTGTTGAAGCTTCCCATGCGACACGGACCAAATAACCTCGGTTAAACACGGAGGATTTTTGTCCGAAATATCTTTCTCCGTATGCCACGTCACCGCCACTGCGCGACGCGTGTAGGGGGTTTTCTTCAAGTAATTAATCGCATGCTCCACTTGATTAATTTCAACCGAACCCGGCCACGCATGGAGGCGCGAACCATAGGTGTACACCACGTTTTCGGGTTTCTCTGCTGTCAATACTTTTCCTTTGTAATCCTCAAAGTCGCGCGCAGTAAAAGGAAGAAATTCAGGAATACCTGCGTCATCGCCTTCAATCACGCACAACAAATTGAGTATCTCTTTCTGCTTGTTCCCATACTCCGTGGGCTTTTCTTCCCCAAACTTCATGATCATGTCTAATAACTGGAGCCAGCCACTCGAAATAGTGGGCGCACGCACCATGAATCCTTGCTTTTCCGATTGAAAGGTTTGAAATGCAGGAGGCTTGGGCTCAGGAAAAGATTGAGAAGGAGCAAATGCGGAATGAGAAGGGAGTGAGGGAAGAATAGTGGTCAATTCATCCATGGGCTTTCCCCGCAAATCAGTCAACTTGACATGTTGACGAAGCATTTCGAGTGATTCACGTGGAATTTCAGACTGAAAACCAAACGTGGTGCCTTTGACTTTACCATTTTCATCCAATCCATGTTCGAAAAAAGCCGTGATGATATCCCCTGAGTGCGTTAGGTCCGCGCCGAACAACACCATGTTTCGCCAATGCGGATTTTGCCAAATGGCACGGGAAATAGTGTTGAGTCCATCATAGGAATACAAGTTGGCACATACAGCGAACTTTTCCTTATCGAGCTTTTGGGCCACGGGTTGTGCAAGAGTCCAAAACGTACAAATGACGGTCGAAGACTTTAGGTTCCCCTCAATGTAGTGCTCGCTGCTCATTACAATACTCCCAACAAACGGAATACGTCACTGGAGACATTTAAGTGTTCCGAAAAAAGAGGAGCAAAGAGGGTGGCGTGAGTTTCCCCGCGCCTTACGCCAGTTTGGCGTTTCCCTCGTTGAGTGTGAGAAAGAGATGAATGAGTTGTGGGATAGTTGAACCTGTTCCAACCCCAAATCGCCGTAGGTTCCGTTGGATTTTATCTTCCGCGTTTTCTATTTTTTCGCGTACGAAGCGGGAGAAGTTTTCCCTTGACTTGCTTTGCTACCCTTTTCTCAGAAGCATGAGGCCGGTTGAGAATACGCCTTTCCTTGATGACCACCAAAGGAGGCTCGCCTTTCGTTTTGCTGTATATTCCAATGAACAATTGTTTTTGCACACTTTCAGGAAGAGAAAGAAACTCGGCTTCCGTGATAATCATTCTTCGAAAAAGAGGCGTTTTTTCATTAGGCATCACGTTGAGAGTAAGGTGGACTATAAAGGATTATTTCTTTTCGCTTTCTTTTCCCCACTTTAACAATTCCTTAAGGGCAAAAATCTGCTTCTGAGTCTCATTTACCTGTTCCTGCGTTTTACCCATTAAACTCTTTGAAACATCCATCTGCAATTGCTTACGATCATCCGCATGCTTGGCTAATCCTTTATGATTTTTGTACACAATACTCGTTTTCACCGTCTCCGTGAGTTGTTTACGATACTCTTCATTGTGCACAAACGCATCAATCATGGGACGATACTTTGCATCGGAAATTAATGAGGAATGCAAGTCAATCGTACGTGCATCATTACGATATTGTGAATCAGTAATTTTCTTCGACACATGCTTCCAATACAAGGGATCCGTTACTTTCTGCACATGCGCCACGGCATTTTTAGAAGACGCTTTCAAATGGGTCATTTGCCAATTCCAATTTTTAGTGGACTGATCTTTATGCTTCAATGCTAATTCACCAATTTGATCTTCTAATTTTTCAACACCCGGATACACTAATGCGGGCCATTTCGCATTGGGTATTTCCACATCCAACTGAACAATGCCTCTTTTGGAGAAATAATACTCCAATGCTTTCTTTCGATTTTGGTTACTCTCCAGGAAGGAAGCTCCCTCCAATCGCTTTTTCAGCTTCTCCATGGACTCAAACACTTCAATAGACATAGACATAAACACTTGTGACGCGTGCATCTAAAAGCATTTCCACCCAGAAAACTGACTACCTATGATCCCCGGATTAGGCGGAATGAACCCCGCCCAAATGAAAGCCATGATGAAACAGTTCGGCATCAAGAGCGACGAGCTCGATGTCAAGAGTGTTATTATTGAAACAAATGATGGAAAAAAAATCATATTCGACTCGCCCCAAGTAACGGCAATAGATATGAAGGGACAGAAAACCTACACCATTGCTGGAGAATCACGAGAAGAAGGAACAGGAACCACTATTTCCGAAGAAGACATTGAATTGGTGATGGACCAAACAAATTGTTCACACGAAGACGCACTTTCAGCATTAGAAGAAAGTAACGGTGATTTAGCTGCGGCGATTTCCTCATTAAAAAATGAAAAATAAGTTAACGGCGCGACTTTTTCTTTTTCGCGCGCGTTGATTTGGTTGTTTTTCGTGTACTGCTTTCAATTGTCGTCATTCCACTCGTCTGATTCGACAAGCGTACCAGAATGAGGATTTGCAGAATAATGAATAGTGCCTGTGCTACGAAAAGCAAAAACAGCTCAGGCTCCGAACCAAATACCACGATTTATCGCCTCGAGCGCGTGGGTTGCTGAGACAAGCGAAACAAAATCACAATGCTCAACACGATGGACACGGTTTGCCCAAGAAAAATTACTAATTCAGCCATACTCAAAAACGCCATATGAACCGACACTCCTTAGCATGGCAAAACCGAACCAACTATTTAAATCTGCGTTCATTCGGAAGGATTTTCGACTCCATTAACGTAGGCGAGTTCTCCGCGCAACGCAATGGCGTTCACTAAAATCAACACACTTTGCCCAACAGAATGACCGGGACTCAACGAAACCGAAATCACCGAATTAGGCACAGTAAATGTTTGCGTATTATCATTCGTTGAAATCGTTTCGGCGGAAACGAATCCATTCTGATACACTTCAACTGAGGCATTGGCATCGAGGCTTGCGAAATAGGACTCGAGCGCAGTTGCAACGGCACCATTCACCACGCTCAACGTATTCATATCAATCAAGAACTGATTGATAGGCGCATCGAATACTACTACCGGATTTTGAAACGTAAGCGCGCCAATCTCATCCGTGAGAAGGACTTTCGCCTCTGAAGCATTAACTTGGTTTAATCCAACCGAAAAACCACCATTGTAAGGTGTAAACGTAGTGAATGATTCAGCGTGAGTTTGCACATACGCTTGCAATTCTGCAGTAATGGTATTCGCATCCGCATAATCCACGTTTAACGTGTTGTTTACCGTGGGAAAGAATGGAATCGTAACGCCTTCCACTCCAGGTAAATCTTCGATGTCGCTAATTAATGATTCCGCAGAGAAACCCGGATAATATTCAACAGTCCCCGCTACACTCAACGAGGGGAGTAATTGGACAATCTCGTATTCTTTCGAAAATGAAATAGGAGTAGGGGAAGCCGTGAGATTCTGGCTCTCCAATACATACGCATTCACCATATTGGTTCCTTGAAATGCAGCCGCAAGTGTACCCGTAATAACATCCCCCTGTTCGGTTTGTGCAAACACGATGGCAGGAATTTGGGTAATGGGAAGTGTGATGCGTGTGAGTTGATTGTCCTCATTCAACACTTCATGATCGGCTTCCACTTGAATGGACCCATCAAAATAAATTTCAGGAATAGAAAAATACTCAAGCATGTTCACGGCATCCACAAATACGGCCTTGTCTGCACCGTCTTTCAATTTAACATTCGCAATATACGTACGATCTCCTGCGGTAGTACTGATTTGTGCAAACTGAGAAGAAACACTTTCAACGTTTTCAATGTCTTGAATGGCCGCATCAATCACGGTCTTATCCGTTTCAATTACATCCCCAGCGACAATCGCGGAGGAAAAGACTTCCAAAATAGTTCCCTGCACTTCTTCGGCAGTATACTGATGAAACTCAGGGGTTGTCGTATCGGTAGGTTCCTGCGTGGCAGACTGACTCCCCACAAATACCGCGACACCGGACAACAACATTAAGGCAATAATCAAAATCGCCCCCCACTTTATACTTGAACTCTTAGGGGTTGTTGAAATCGCCATAGTAGTATCCGTCCTCGCTCTAAAAACACTGAAAAAGATTAAAAACAAGGGTTTTTGGTCATCCTTTTACCGTATGCCGACTCTTAAAAGGCTTTGTTCGGGGAAAATGAATGAGGGATATACTGCATGAACAAAGGAGAAATAGTATCCATTGAGTTTACCGGAAAAGAAGAAGGAACAGGAAAAGTGTTCGACACCACGAACAAACAAACCGCTGAAAAAGAAGGATTAGACACCAAAGGAAGAGTGTACGGTCCTGTTACCGTTGTTACGGGATCCGGAGAACTATTGCCCGGATTAGACCATGCCCTCATGCAAATGAAAGAAGGAGAAAGCAAAGAATTGGAACTCGCTCCCGAGAACGCATTTGGGAACCGAAACGCCCAACTGATCAAAGTATTGCCTCTTAATGAATTCAAGAAAAACAACATTCCCCCAGTCCCAGGAACCATTGTCAACGCCAACGACATGATGGGACGAGTCCAAAGCGTGAGCGGCGGACGAGTGCGCGTGGATTTCAATCCCGAATTAGCAGGAAAAACTGTTCATTACACACTCAAAATTGTGAAACACTTCACGGACGAAAAAGAACAATTGCAGGCATTGACCGATAAAATGTTCCCCGGAAAAGAAAAGCCTCATGTAGAGCGCACGGGAGAATTGATTACGGTGTCAGGAGCCATTCCACTCATGACAAAGTACCACCGCAACCTTGCGTTGTTTTCCAAACTCGTATTGGAAACCGTGAAAGGGATTAAGAAAGTCAACCTTAGTTCCATGGTGGAAAAGAAAGACGTGGAAAACACGCACGTTCACGAAGACGGAACCATGCACTCAAATGACGACCCTCACGGACACGCGCACGAAGAAGACGAATAGCGAACTGAATTTTACTCGGAACTCTACTTCTGAAAATAATAAAAAGGGACAAAATATTCTTATCCAATGCTTCGAGTTATTTTTGACACCAATATTTATGGACGACTAGTGAAAGAAGCCGATGTCGCCTTACTCATCGAGCGAATAACCGCTGAGAGCGAATTCCTTGTTTATGGATTTGATCTCGTCCGAAGAGAAATTAGAAATATTCCAACCTCTACTCATTCGGCTCGAAAGAGCAGGATTCTCTTACTAAATATATACGATCGAATTACTCGAAAACACCAATGCTTTCGTGATTCCAAAATCGAAGAGTTGGCCAAAAAGTACCACGCATGCTACAAACAACTTGGCGGAACGTATGCTTGGGATACTAATATCCACATTGATTTTGAAATCGTCGCATGCGCCAGTATACATGGGATGGACATTGTATACTCGGATGACCAAAAGACATTAGCAAGTAAAAAATCAGTGCAGGCTTACAATGAAGTCAACCATCGCGAAAACTTCCGCTCTCCCACTTTGTTCGACTACGAAGCCTTACTAAAAAAATTTCGAGGCAACTTGTAAACACTTGTGCTGGCCTTGATAAAGGCGTTAATTTCCTTCTTAAAATTAGGGTCCTTCCGTGCTTCTTCTAACATCTGCCGAAATGCTTTATCTGACATAATTTTCCTACTGCCATTCTTTTTGGTCATACTAATTACTATCCATCAACCAAAAATAAAAGCCTTCTGACCGAATCCCGCCAAAGCAGTGACAAAAGGCTTAATAATCTCGAAAGAATTGGCTCTATCATGACAAAATCACGACCCGGAAATCGAAGAGTGAAACAAATAGGAATACCAGGCAATTTCACCAGGGCTTCTAAAGGGTCGGGAATGCACCGCACTTTTGGAGTAAACATCGCCGACTTTAATTCTCTTCAGGGAAAGCGAAAAATAGTGAATGTTCGCGGAAAGGAAATTCAAGTTGAAGATCTACGAAATGGAAAACCCGATCGACGCGTCAAAGAAGAAGAGCAACGCAAAGGACAAAGACGAACGGGACAAAAAGGGGCGGTATTGCCTCACCCTGCAGGTGGGAGACTAATAAGAATGACGAGAAAAGATTTTGATGCATTAACTCACGAGCCCCCAACGCCAAACAAAAGACAAAGTGGGCCCTCGGGGATGATTGATTTTTTCGATCGACGACAAAGCGAGAGACGAAATGGGAAAAAAAGACCGCATCGCAAAACGGACAATTAGAGGCGATAGTTTTGATCCAAGGGCTTTCCTTTTTAAAGATTCCACGTCTTAGAGTATATAGTAATTCTAGTTTTGATAACCAGGGTTGTTGATTCATGAGCGAAATGAACATCCAGAAAACAGGCACCACGACTGTGGGCATACGAACCAAAGACTGCGTCATTCTTGCAGCCGACCAAAAAGCCACCATGGGCTATTTCGCAATCGAACTAAACTCACAAAAAGTATACAAATTAACCGACAAAATCGGAATGACCATCGCAGGGGGAAGCGGAGACGCCCAAACCCTTGTACGATTCTTACGCTCACAAGCAAAATTATTCGAAGTAGAACGAGACAATTCGATTACAACCAAAGCACTTGTAACTTTCATCGCCAACATACTCTCGGGTAATCGCTATTATCCTTTCATGGTCCAATTCATCATTGGAGGACACACGGGGACACCCCAATTGTTTTCCATGGATGCAGTGGGAGGAATGTCGGATGTGGACGATTATACCGTCACCGGAAGCGGAAGCGAATTCGCCATGGGAGTATTAGACACCCAGTATCTGTCCACCATGAAGAAAGACGACGCCATCAAACTCGCAATACGTGCCGTTACGGCCGCAAAGAAGCGCGACGTAATGTCCGGCGGACACAGCATTACCATTATGGTCATTGATTCCAATGGAATTCAAGAATTAAACAAAAAAGACGTAGAAAAATTCATTACAGCCGCATAAATTCGCGGGAATTTTCTCCTACTTCTTTGGAATCATTACTACCTTCCTAAATCTTAGACTATTTTGAACAAAAGTGAAAAATATGAGAACCAAAGAACCCGAAAAAGCAGCCGCTACACGATTTGACGAGGACGGAAAGCCGATCATCGAAAAGAAAAAATACCAAACAATCGAAGAAATTGAAAAGAAAGTGTGGGACAGCTTACCTAAAACATGCCAAGTCACGAACGTTGACTTTGAGGGGCCCGAAATTATTCTCTACACCAAAAACCCCAAAGCATTTTTTTCCGGTACTGATAATTACGTTGCTAAAATCGCATTCGAACTGAAGAAAAAAATATCCATACGCGCAGACAAATCACTTTTACAGGATCCGAGCAACGCAAAGAAAGAAATCGAAGCACTCATCCCTGCAGAAGCGGGAGTAAAGAACATTACTTTTGTTGAACCCTTCTGCCAAGTAGTGATTGAAGCAGACAAACCCGGACTTGTAATTGGAAAGGGTGGAGAAACCAGCAAAAACATCATCATGAAAACCGGATGGACACCCAAAATCCTCCGCGCTCCAACAAGCGATAGCGATTTCTTACAAGGAATACGTTATCATTTGAACAAACACGCACCTGAACGAAAAAAGTTCCTACAGGAAGTCGCACGAAAAATTTACAGACAAGCATCTGCCAAACACGACTGGGTTCGTTTAACAGGATTGGGTGCATTCAGAGAAATTGGACGATCGTGTATGTTATTAGACACGCCTATCTCCAAAGTGTTGATTGATTGTGGAATTAATCCCGCCAACAAAGACGATCCTTATCCGTATTTGGATGCATTAAACTTTCCTTTATCTGAATTAGACGCGTTGGTTATTTCCCACGCCCACATGGACCACCAGGGATTCGCCCCTTATTTGTACCGAATGGGGTATCGCGGACCATTGTATTGTACGGAACCCACGCGCGACCTGATGGGATTGTTGCAATTCGATTACGTGGATGTCGCACTCAAGCAAGGAGTAGAACCTCCTTACACGGAAAAAGACGTCAAAGAATTATTGAAACACGTCATTGTACGCGACTATCGTGAGACCACGGACATTACCCCGGATATGCGATTGACTTTCTTCAACGCCTCCCACATTTTGGGAAGCGCCTCCGTACACATCAACGTGGGAGACGGGGGGCATAATTTAGTGTACAGTGCGGACATGAAATACGGATTCACTCGTTTGTTCGACCCGCTCGACCTCCATTATCCTCGCGTGGAGACACTTATTTTGGAATCCACCTACGGAGGAGAGAACGACATTCAACCTTCACGTGAGCAGGATGACCAAAAGATGCTCGACATTATCACCGAAACCCACGCCAAGGGAGGAAACGTACTCATTCCCGTGTTTGCCATTGGAAGAGGACAGGAAGTTACCTTAGTTGTAGAGGACTTTTTCAGAAAAGGACTGTTACCTGGTGCCAAGATCTACGTGGACGGACTCACACGCGAAGCCAGCGCCATTCACACCGCCTACCCTGATTATTTGAAACAAGCCGTGCAGCGAAGAATCCTTTCCAACGACTCGCCTTTTACCAGCCCGGCATTCCACATGGCTACTTACAAGGAACGCGATACTATTTTGGAAGAAGGAAAAGCCATAATTTTGGCCTCCAGCGGAATGCTCAATGGGGGAGCCAGTCTCGATTATTTTTACCGAATGGCAGGAAACGAGAAAAACGCCCTGGTGTTCACCGGGTACCAGGGAGATGGAAGCTTGGGAAGAAAACTCCAAGCCGGAATCAAAAACATCCCCGTAGCCGATGAAAAAGGAAGAACCAAAGAACTAACCATTAACATGCGCGTAGAAAGCTTAGAAGGTTATTCAGGGCACTCTGACCGGCTTCAACTTGTCAACTACCTCCGCAACATCAACCCCAAACCCAAACGCGTCGTAGTGGATCATGGAAACCGAGTCAAGACGGTCGCTTTTGCCAAATTCATCACCCAAAAATTTGGAATCCCCTCCATGGCCATACGAAACTTAGACACGCTCCGTTTGCGCTAAAAAAATTAACACTACGTATTCTTTTCTTTCATGGTACAAATTCGTTATGTTACTCCTTTTTCGCTATGAAACCCCATTACTTCCCCTAATTCCTCTAATCCTGCCACCAAAAAGGACAAATTACATAACGATGTGTCTTTTCGCCCCAAATAGTGTTGCCTCCAAACAAGGCATAACATAACGTGTTTTTTGACATTTTTTGCACTTATGTTGAAGGCCAATACTCTTTTGTCCTGTTTTATGATTCCACATAAGAAAATAAGGCTAAATTGAGCTTCTTTTACCTTGCTGAGTAGCCAAATACCACCTTAATTGAAAAAAAGCTCTAATTCGACTCCTTTTGCCGAAAAGTATTTATACTCGATTCGGTTAGAAAGTGCGCGAGGTTTTTTGGATGGCTTCACTCAATCCCCCCTATATGTTTGAACAGGAGATATCCAAAGAGGCGTACACTGAGCGCGTGGACTCCAAAGAATGGATTCGCGTGGAAGACTCGGTCCTCGCGTGGGCAAAAAAGGTTGGGAGAGGTACACTTCCGAATTCCTGAAATCCCCCTATGTTTCACGAATTCGCACCCTCTCACCCCTTACTCCATCCCCCTTCCAAAGGTTCGCGGTAGGCACCCCCTGCTGCCGCGTACCTATTTTTTTCTTACCGAGCGCAGATTTTTGAACACTAAAATACACCAACTCCTATGCCACTAAAGCATGTCCTCAAAAAATACATAATTCTTATTTCCGGTGTCCCCGGAACCGGAAAGACCACATTGGCCAAACAACTTGCCTCCAAACTCAACGCGAAGGTTATCTCAGAAAAAACACTGATTCAAAAAAAAAGAATTGGGACATGGGACAAGTCATTGAAGGAGTATGAGGTGGAGCTCCCGGTCCTACGCAAGGCCCTCCTTCACGAAATCAAAAACGCTAAACATAGCCTGCTCATTGAGGGGCACTTGAGCTGTGACATTTCCCTCCCCGTGAATGGAATCATCCTCACGCGATGCGACCCTTCCGTGTTAGAGCGTCGACTACGAAAAAGAGACTATTCCGAACTCAAAATTATGGAAAATGTGTATTGCGAAGAAACCAACTACAGTGGAAACGCACTCCGCAACCACTATCCTCGAACACCGACGCTTAACGTTTTGACCCATCGACCTAAAAAAGGGCGGATCCCTACAATCATGCACTGGTTAAGCACCAAAATAAGGGGGACAATTCGTGAACAAGAACATACTCATTCTCATTCTCGTAAGCATCGCACTACTACCCAGCGTAAACGCACTCGTACTGAGTGAAAAAACACTCACAGAACTAGGGTTCACCTCAATCAACATTTCAGGGCCTTCCCAAACGCAATGCGACACGTTCAACTTTGAACCCTTTGACGATTACACGGTTGCAGGAAACGACACCGTACTCACGCTCAACATTACGACTCTCCCCCAAGGAGACGATGATTCAAACGTAAGCGTATGGGCCAATGACGAGCTTATTCAAACCATTCACACAGACGATTTGTTTGATAATGGAAACATCCACGTGCTAATCCCCACCGAAAACCAATCCGCTTCAACCGAAATGCGCATTTGTGCAAGCACCGCACCGGAGTCACAACGTATCACCGTGCAAAGCTCCACCAAACTCGGACTGTATCAACAACCGCGATTCGACACACTCGAATCATTCCAAACCATCATCGCGGGAAGCGAACCCGTGTTGGGAGACGAGATCTCTATCCAAGTCATTGTCAAGAACCACGGAGGAGAAGCCGCAGATGTGGTAATTGATTATCGAAAATACGAACTCGACTATGTACCATTATTGAAAGGAGAAACAGGATTCACCGGGATCATTCTCCCCGGAGAAACCAAGACACTCACGTATAGCATCAAGCCCTTACGCGCAGTATCTATCTTACTCCCTCCTGCCGTGCTCACGTACACCAATATTTTCGGAGAAATCGTCGTCAAAGAATCCACACGACCCTTTTTGCTCGTAGAAGCCCCCGAGTTTAACGTGCGCGGAGCATTCTTAGTGCCACAAGTACAAGCCAATGTAAACGAACCCTTGCACGTGGAATGGGTGGCTCAGAATGATGGCATTGTCCCCGTGTATGATTTGGTTGCCACCTATACTATTTTTCCCAATGGAAGCGTGAATCCTTCCTCAACTCACATTCAGGAGATATCCCCATCAAAGGCAGTAACGGAATCATTCACGGTTACATTTACAGAACCCGGAATTTACACCTTAGGATGTTACTTATCCCCGCGAGACGATCCCTCACTCACCACGCACTGTCAAAGCGCTACGATTGAAGTAATAGAACCCAACACCAGCGTCACGTTGCTGTTCTCGTTGTTGTTATTGTTAATCGCCATGGCGGTGTATGCCTACATCTACGTCATTCCCCACACCAAAACACCAGAGCCTGCGCCTCCTAAAAAGCGATTCCAATCCTAAAAAAACCAAAAAAGCAGGTTTTTTAATTCCGACGAACGAGTATAGTAGTAGCACTTTGACCGTATTTACCATGAAGCAAATTGAATCGTATACCCATTACCCTGTTTCTTCATTACACTTTTCCGAAGTTTTGAGTAAAATTTCAATTATAGCCAATCCATTGGAGGAATACCTATGATGAATTCAGACAATTTCAACGCCCGTCCGCGCAGACAATTTGGACCCGTTCCCGTAAAGGAAGGGGACACCTACGATGTCACGATCGAAGGAATAGGAGAAAAAGGAGACGGGATTGCCAAAATCCAAGGATTCGTCATCGTGGTTCCAAAAACACAGCAGGGACAACGCGTCAAAATACGTATTACTGCGGTACGCGGAAAAGTATCATTCGGTGAAGTGGTAGGAGAAGCCACCAGCGAAGAGCCCGCAGCAACCGAAGAAGAAAACACAAGCGAAGAATCGGAAGATATGGAAAGTACATCTGAAGAAGAAAAGTAATATTTTTTTTCAAAAATAAATTAACTCATTCGGGGAAAAAATAGTCCCCGAATGAAAACCTATTTTTTCTATTTTCCTTTTCTCTTTTTCTTCTGAATACCCTTACTACGTGTTCCGTGAACGGTATGCGGATGATGTACGTGTCCACTTAACACACCACTTTCTTTTACTGTTTCTCCGAACAAAATATACCAGGTCATCCACCACGTGTAACCTGCAGCACCGAAGAACAATGCCGAGAGGGTGTTGAACTCGGGGATGGAGAAGATAGCCACTAATCCAACTAGTACTACCCCATAGGCCATCATGAGTAACCAAGAGACCCAATAGTGTGCAGTGGAAACAACCACCCACACTTTGGAAAACTGGAACGCGGAACCAATCTTCTTATCGTGCGCATACAACTGAACCCCTACCGGCACCATCACGGCACCCAAGAAGGCCAAAAATAATGCCACCGCACCAAACAAAGCACCATTCACTAACAACGCAGTGAAGCTCTGAATGGCTAAAACAGGATTCTGTGCGAGGTTCTGAAAAATACTAACCAAGTAAGGAACCGATGTAACCGTACCCGCAACCAAAACCAGGAGTGCGGGGATAAAGTAAATGATTGAAACCACCAACACAATCAGTCCGGACAAATACATGTCTATGAAATCAGAAAAATGAGGCATGGTCGAATTATTGGCCTGCGTACGACGAGACGATTCAACGCCTAGGCCATGCAATAATGGTCGTAGGGGCGCAAAGACCGTAAATAATATCCCCAAAATAATCGTCACCGCGTCTGTTTTCCAGGGACGCTTGACGGCTTCCACAAAATCAATCATGTTCACTCCTCCAAAGACCACTATTGGTCGAATAACCCAAGCAAAAACTCGCGGTTTATAAAAGCGCTATTTTTTACGCTCAACGTGCAAGGTTTTAGTCCCCAAACGCAGGCATTAAATCCCTGACATTCCTCCCCAACACTATGCCTCCCTCCACCAAACCCACGGCGAAAAACGCCCCAAAAAAGAAGGACAAGCTTCCTATCGAAAAAGCATGCGTCGCACTCGTTTATCGTGGGAAAAAATTCTTATTACTCAAAAATACCTACTCGAAAAACTGGACGGCCCCAGGAGGACAAGTAGAGAAAGGAGAAACGGATGAACAAACGGCACGAAGAGAAGCGTTTGAGGAAACCGGAATAAAAAATTTAGTGTTTGTTCCTCATTTCAAAAAAGTAAACATTTACCCGATGTATCGTGGAACCAAGAAAGTGGAACGACACGTGTTATACTTTCTCGCGGAAAGCAAAAGCGGGGAAGTAGAACTCTCAGCCGAGCACATTGCCTACGAGTGGCTAGACTTCACGAGTGCCATCCACCGAGTAAAGTTTCCCGCACTCAAATCCATTCTATCCGCGGCCGCACAAAAACTCGACCCTTCATTCAAATGGAAGCCCAGCGAAAAACCGTAAGGAAAACTCTTGCCTTAAAAACTCAAATGAGGACAATTAACTCCATGAACGCACGCACGATGACCATTGGAATAGTATTCATCCTCACACTCCTACTCGGATGTGTGACCCCTTCCTTACCTGGAGACGGAAACATTCCCCCAGGAAATGGTGGCCCCAATGATGCGCCTTCCGCAGGAAACTGGTATTATTACGCGCCTATTCAAGCACCCACCAATCCATGGCAGGTTAATGATAGTGTGTTTGTCAAAACACCCACCGAACTTGAACGCGCACAGGCGTGGCTGTCAAGTTTAGGCATCACATCCGATGCAATTGTGTTTGTTCCTCACGATGAAATTACATGCGACGCATTGAATTGTCCGCGAGGAGATTATTTGTTAGTGCACTCAACGAATGCCGCCAGCATTGCATTATTGAACGCACACGGATTCGAATCCATGAGTGAACCGTTTGTGTATGTCGAACATACCGATACGGAGTACACACTTACTTTAGTCAACGCGTCAACCGAAACCATTTATTTCGGAGGATGCAACGCCTACGTGTTGCAAAAACTAACTGCACAAGGAAAAATTCCACAACCCGGAAACGTGTGTATTTGGGAAGGAATTCCCTCCACACTTGAAGGAGGAAAAACCGTTTCATTCAAAGGAAACCTCACCACCAATGGAACCTATGAAGCGACACTCGTGTATGGAGTGAATTGTACGCCTGGACAACCTCTTTCACAAGCGGGATGTACCACTCTGACTACTCTTGTTTCCAATGCATTTTCTACTAAAAAAGCAAGCGACGGAAATACCATCTCGATGATTTACTCATTGAAGCAATGCCTCTCGAACCCCTGGCAAAACCCCGAAGTAGCATTCACTCAGGAACAAGATTTGGCCGCATTTGAAGCATGGGCCGAAATAAATGGAGTGGATGTGTTACACGCATCCGCTATTCCATCGGATCCCAATCAAGCCGTGTGCTTAGCCTGTAACTGCCATTCGGGAGAGAAATATCGAATCATTATTGAAGCTGCAGACCAAGCCGCTGCACAGAATATTGATTTCACATTGGAAGGAACCTATCCTTGGCCAATTGAAACACCACAATTTGCCGATGCCGAATGGTTCGTATTCACGCCCAACCAATGCTACAACAATATATGGAACGTCGACAAAGAAGTAGTGCGAACCATTGAGAAAGACTTTGCATTGATGCAAAAATGGCTGGAAGGAAAAGGAGTGGATGTTTCCTACTTAGCACTCGTGCGCGGAGTGAGCCTGAGCCAGGAATGCCTCAAACTCTCCACGGATAAATATGGAGTGGGCGTGTTAGATTCGGAAAGCGTTGATATTTTATCCGACATCGGATTTTCTCACGCAGGTCCGTCACAAATTAAACTATTTACTGAAACAACGGACACACAATCTACTCAATTGCTTTACAAAACAAAATTCTGCGACGCACAACCCTGGGGACAACCTGATTTGATTGTGGGAAGCGAAGAAGAAGTATCGGAACGGACCATCGAATGGTTATCGGGAATGGGAATTCCATCGTATGAGAAACCCACTGTCCACAAAATCAATCCCTCAACAACGGGAAGCTGCGGAACCGATGCAGGATTAGCCATTTTAGTCAGTGTTCCCGCATGGAGCGAAGTACATTTGACTCCGTACGGATTCCAAACACTCACCCCATCGTTCATCATTGAAAAGAGCCAAATTTATCCATTACTCTCTCCAACACAATGTCAAACAAACGCCGATTGTGTAATTGCACCTATTGGAAATTTCTGCGGAAAAGAATTAGTGGGATGTATGAATGAACAGAGTGTGGAAAACATATTGTATTCAGTTACGGATGACCCTGAACTGTGTGCAGTAGCAGGGGATACCGCTCCCAATCCCACGGGTTGTGCGTGCAAACAAAACGTGTGCACGCCCAGTTTCGCGTGAGCTTACTTTTTTTTCTTACGCGCATGAATCTTTATCGCTTCAAGTATCCATTTTCGCGCATACTGAAACATTCTTTTTTTGTTACAATCACGTGATCGTATAATTCAATATCCATCCACGCGCTGCCCTCGATAATTTGCTTGGTTAACAAAATATCTTGAGGACTTGGGCGTGCGTCGGAGGAAGGGTGATTGTGAATCAACACTAATCTTCCCGCTTCTCGCTGAATCGCCTTATTCAACACTTCTCTCGGATCCACTGATACCTGATATTTGGTCCCTTCTCCAATACGAATAGGTGGACCAATGCATTTGTTTCGCATGTTCAAACAAATAAGGAAAAAAGACTCCTTGGAGGCATGTCTGATTTGATTCTCCACTTCCATTAATGCCTGCTCCAGTGTAACGGTTTCTCCATTCGTGTGAGTTAATCGTCCGCCTAATTCAAAAGCAGACAGAAGCGTAATCGCTTGTACTTTTCCTATTCCTTTTCTCATCAATTTTATTCCGTCCCATTGAAACAACTCGCTCATGTTTCCCTCGCACGCATGCAATAGGTCATGTGACAATTCAATCGCGTTCTTTCCTTTCTTTCCTGAACGTAAAATGATGGCCATTAATTCTGCATCCGAAAGAGAAGCCACTCCATTCTTCCATGCACGCTCGCGTGGACGAAGATGTGGAGGGATTTGACTTATTTTCATGGACATGATGTTTAGGGAAGCATAGAAAAACAGAGCTTCACTTATACATAAGCATCAGTTGCTGGAATTAAAAACGCCCATTCATTTTTACCTGCATGAAGAACTCTTCCGTACATATCACGGCATATTTCGATTTCATGTGCCCGTGGAGCTACTTAGCTCGCACGCGTTTAATGAAAGCACTTTCTCGCGCAAAAGTTTCTGCGCACGTAAAATGGATACCTTTCGAACTGTATGCCCACGATTCGAATCACCGCGTGGAACGCGAACATATCCTTGGACGCGAACACCTAGATCAAACGTATCATCATTTGCACGAATTAGGAGTAAAAGAAAAATTACTCATCTTTCATCCAAAGTATGAAGGAAGTTCTAAGCGCGCATTGATTGGGTTCCTGTATGCTCAACAAAAAGGGAAAGAAAAACAATACATGGATGAAGTGTTTGAGGCTATTTTCGAGCACACTCAGGATATTTCTTCTTTCGCCGTATTGCGACGCATTGCACTCAAACTAGGATTTGATTCTGCAGCATTTCTTTCGTTTATCCAGCACGAACAACACCATCACTCAATTGTGGAACACACGCACAACGCGAAACAAAATGGGGTGCGAGGCGTGCCCACGTATATCATCAATTATCTCCCTGTTACGGGGGCATTGGAAGTGGAAGACTATGTACACATTCTCCGCACCGCCGCAGGACACACCACTCCAGCATACTTAATTACTGAAAAAAGACCCACTTCTAAAGCAAAACCTACTCCTAAGAAAAAATCCGTACCCAAAAAGAGTGCCAAAAAGAAACCCCTTAAGCGAGCACATAAAGCACAAACCAAGAAAAAAAAGAAGGGCAGGTAGTACGCAAAAAGGGTTAGTTTCTCCACAGTATCCTTTATGATTCCATCCCCTGAAAATTAGTTATGACCGTAACGAAAAAGGCCCCTGTCCGAAGCAAAGGAAAAAAGGGAACCACTGCTCCCCGCGCACGACCCGCTCCTAAGGTTCCATTAGCCCAACCTCATACGGGAGAGGTTCCTGCCATTTCAGAAAAGACGCATGAAGTACATGCGCACGAAGAACATTCTCCTTCTATTGAAGAGAAGAAAGCTCATGCCCAAAAAGAAACCATCAACGAGTTACGATTTTCCGACATGGGTCTTTCACCCAGCATTATCAAAGGTCTACACGAAGCAGGATACATTCACCCCACTCCCATTCAAGCAGAAACCATTCCACTAATTCTCGAAAAGAAAAACGTTTTAGGACAAGCTAAAACAGGTACGGGAAAAACCGCTGCGTTTGGAATACCTATTTTCATGCACGTTCAACAGGGACATCCGGGGCCCCAATCCATCATTGTAGTCCCCACGCGCGAATTGGCATTGCAAGTGCGTGATGAATTAGAAAATATTGGTACGCACAACAATGCGCGTGTAGTTGCTATCTTCGGTGGCGCCTCCATGAGTGGACAGGCCAGTGCGTTGCGCGACTCACCTCCCATTGTAGTAGGAACACCTGGTCGATTAATGGATTTCATGCGCCAGGGATTGTTAGATTTGCGCCACATCAAAATTGCAGTATTAGATGAGGCCGACAAAATGTTGGACATGGGATTCAAGGACGACATTGAAACGATTTTCTCCCACCTCCCTGCGCAACGACAAATTCTCTTGTTCTCGGCCACCATGCCTCCTGAGATAAAAAAATTGGCCACCAAGTATTTGCGCGAATATGCTGAAATTAATTTGAGCGAAGACACACTCACCGTTGAGGGGGTTACCCAATACTATTTGAGCGTGGATCCACGCGAACGCGTCACCATGTTATTAGGTTTGATTCAACATTTTAATGTGCAAAAAGGAATTGTTTTTTGCTCAACTAAGCGAACAGTGGATTGGTTAGAACGACAATTAGAGCGACAGCGTATTTCAGTGGGAAAAATACACGGAGACATGTCCCAGGGACAACGGCAGCACAACTTGCACGCATTCGAGCAGGGAAAATACTCTTTATTATTGGCCACCAACATTGCGGCGCGTGGAATCCACATCGAGGACATTTCGCATGTGATTAATTTTGATTTCCCGGAAGAAAACGAGACCTATATTCATCGTATTGGACGCACAGCCCGACAGGGAAAGAAAGGAGTGTCCATTACCTTTGTCACCAATATGGCCCAGATTCGCCAATTGCAGGACCTCGAAAGCATGATGAATGCCAAGATTCATGAGTTAAAGGCCCAGTAGTACACATAACAGTTTTGGACCCATCCAACCACGCCCTTTAAATCTCTTTTTGAGGCCGATTTTGTCATATGAACGAAGAAAGCACTCCCTCGAACACGCCCAACGGCACGTATGACGTCATTATTGTGGGAGGTGGACCCGGCGGGGCCTCCACGAGTATGTTTTTGGAGAAAAAAGGATACAAGGTCCTGTTGTTGGAAAAGGCCAAGTATCCCCGAGACAAGATATGCGGGGACGCCGTATCAGGAAAGAGCGTAGGGATGCTCAAGGAGCTTGGAATTGAGCACGAAATGGAAACATTAGATAACGCCAAAGTATACGGATTGATTTTCTCCTCACCTGAAGGAAAAATGCTCGAGATTCCTTTCCCTGTGAAAGAAGCATCGGGTGAAACCAAAGCCCGCGGATATGTTTGTCGAAGATTAGTGTTTGACAATTTCTTATTTTCACACGCCAAGAAGAAAGTGGACGTGAAGGAACAATTCCAAGTAACGGATTTGATTTGGGAAAACGAAACGGTTGTAGGAATCAAAGGAATGGACATGGTGGCCAAGCAACCCATGGAGTTCCGCTCCAAGTTTGTCATCGGAGCAGACGGTGCAACATCCATTATTGCCAACAAAGTGAATGCAGAAAAAATTCCAGACGATCACTTATGCATGGCCACACGCGTATATTACAAAAACGTCGAAGGCATAACACCCAATATTGAGATTCACTTCGTGGATAGCGTCATGCCTGGATACTTTTGGATTTTCCCATTAGAAAATGGAATGGCCAATGTTGGACTTGGAATGGTTTCTAAAGATCGACAGGCACGCAACATGAATTTGGTTGCAGAGACCGAAAAAGTGATTGCAGAGCATCCCTTATTCAAAGAACGATTCAAGAATGCCGAAAAATTAGGTGACGTCAAAGGATGGACCCTCCCTTTCGGTTCATTCAAACGCACACTACACGGAAAAGGATGGTTGTTGATTGGAGACGCCGCATGCTTAGTTGATCCTTTCTCCGGAGAAGGAATTGGGAATGCCATGACCAGTGGAAAATACGCCTCCGAGGCCATTGATCGCGCCTACAAAGCGAATAACTTTACTCCAGAGTTCATGAAATGGTACGACGAAGAGTTGTGGAAGGAAATCGGTCCCGAATTGAAGACGAGCTTGTTACTTCAAAAGATGGGACGACACAAGTGGCTATTGAACCTTGTAATAGGAAAAGCCTCCAAGAGCAAAGAAGTCCGCGACACGATATCAGGAATGCTGGTCAATGAGGAAGCGAGAAAGAGCTTCATCTCACCCATGTTCTACGTGAAGCTCTTGTTCGCGTAATTCGAAACGCACCACGCGCTTTTTATTTTCACTCCTATTCATCAGAGTATGGCTTCTTCTAAACCTGTTGACGTTTCTATTATCGTATGCACGCTTAATGAGGAAAAGAACATTGTAGGGTGCTTGAAGGCCCTGCGCGATCAGGATTTCAAAGGAAACTATGAGATCATTGTGGCGGATGGAAACTCGGATGATAACACGGTAAAATTAGCTAAACCGTTGGCAGACGAAATCGTAGTAGAGAAGCAGCGAAGCATTGCATTCGAACGCCAAGCAGGGGCGAAGCTCGCACGGGGAAAAATAATTGCGTTTACAGATGCTGATTCAAAAGCCCCTAATGATTGGGTTCGACACATCAAGGAAACATTCGAAAAGAATCCTCATGTCTCGATGATTTATGGTCCCGTATTCTATTCAGACGTATCAAAGCGCGAACAGTGGCTCTCTACTTTTTTCATGCCCAAGTTTTTACGCATCATGAGCATTTTGCGCATGCACAACCCCATCGGGAGCAACATTGCTATTCGAAAGAAAGTGTTTGAACAAATTGGAGGATTCAACACGGATTACATTACGTGTGAGGATTTGGATTTAGGGAAGCGTGCCAAGGAGCATGGAGATTTACATTATGAAAAATACTTACACCAATTTGTCTCCGCACGAAGAGTCAAAAAATGGGGATACTTACGCTACGTTGGATTTCACTTGTTCAATGGGGTGCGTTATCACGCAACAGGAAAGGCCTCTACAAAATACGAAGACATTCGGGAGTAATTGGGGATTAAAAACAATGCCCGGCTCACACCAGTATGCGTATCGCCATTTTCACGGATTCATTTTGGCCCCAAATTAACGGGGTCACCACCAGTATCCTGAATACGTGCACTGAGCTTGCCTCGCAAGGTCATGAGTTTCTAATTTTAGCACCTAAACCTAAGCGTTTTCCTGAGAAACCACCCTCTATTCCTAACACGGAAATCATTTGGCTCCCTGCAGAACCTTTGCCCACGTACACGGATTACTTAATGGCCTATTTGGTCCCTCCTTCCGCTAAAAAAAAGTTCAAAGAGTTTAACGCAGACGTTGTACACGTACATACTCCCTTCTTTGTCGCTCAAAAAGGAATCAAGTATGCGAAGCAGCAAGGAATCCCGGTCATCGGAACATTTCACACACTCCTTTCAGAGTTTCTGGAATACGTTCCCATTCCCAAGCTCAAGCACAACCCTATCATGAAACAGCTCACCTGGAAATACACTCAGCATGTGTATCGAAAATGTGATGTGATTACCACTCCCACGAAAGTGTTAGCCGACGAACTTCAAGCCCATGGTTTTTCTCACGTGAAAGTGCTCACGAATGCGATTGACTATGATTTATTTTCAAATGGAAAATCTTCAAGCACAAAAAAGAAATCTAATCTTCTCTACTTTGGTCGTGTTTCGTTCGAAAAACGCATCGATGTGGCATTAGAAGCATTATATATGCTCACCCAAAAGTATCCTTCCCTTGAAATGAGCATCATTGGCTCCGGTCCCGCAGAAGAAAGTCTGAAGAAACTCACGCGAGAATTGGGAATCGAAAAGAACGTCCGATTTTGGGGTCCATTGCGCGGTGCTCCATTAGCTCATGCAGTGAAACAACACTCCATATTAGTGGCTCCCTCTCCCATGGAGACGCAAGGGTTGTACGTGTTGGAAGGAATGGCGGCCGGATTGTGTGTAGTAGGAGCAGATGCGCGTGCCATTCCCGTTGCATTAGGTAAAAATGAACGGGGATTGTTGTTTACTCCTGGTGATGCCCAGGATTGTGCGGAAAAAATAGAGAAGGTAATGAAAAATTCAGCATTGCGAAAGAAGCTTGTCACGAGTGCCCAGAAATGGGTCAAACCGTATGGAAAGAAGGCCATTGCGAAGGAATGGTTGGCACTCTACAATGAAGCCGCTTCCCAGTAGTATTAAATTGCCCCCAATTTTGTCGATTGCATGGCTGCCATTTCTCACGACATTCTCATCATTGGCGCAGGACTTGCAGGGCAGCGCGCGGCGATTGAGGCGCGCAAGCAAAACATGGATGTGGGATTGGTTTCCAAAGTCCATCCCGTACGTTCCCATTCCGTTGCAGCGGCAGGCGGAATCAACGCGGCGCTTTCCAAAGATGATAATTGGAAGCAACATTTCAAGGACACCGTGTATGGGAGCGATTTTCTCGCAGATCAGGATGCGGTCGAGATGTTATGCAAGGATGCCCCTTCGCGTATCATGGAACTCGAAAGCTGGGGCGTTGTTTTTTCACGCACAAATAAGGGAAACATTGCCCAACGCCCGTTCGGCGGGCAAACGACTGCCCGCACATGCTATGCATCGGATCGAACCGGACACATGCTTTTGCACACCATGTACGATCAACTGATGAAAGCCAATCCTACCGTTTACCCCGAATATTACGCACTTGCATTGATGATGGACAACCAACACTGCCGCGGGGCCATTCTATGGGACGTTGAAAAAGGAAAACTGATTGCCGCCCACGCCAAGGCCGTGTTACTGGCCACCGGGGGATACGGAAGGGCTTTCTCCGTTACGAGCAATGCCCGCATATGCACGGGAGACGGGTTGGCGCTTGCGTTTAATGCAGGCCTTCCTCTAATGGACATGGAATTTGTACAGTTTCATCCCTCAGGAATGTACGGGAAGGGATTTTTGGTGTCGGAAGCCTCGAGGGGAGAAGGCGCGTACCTGCTTAATGGAAAAAACGAGCGCTTCATGCAAAAATACGCCCCCCAAAAAATGGAACTCGCCTCACGCGATGTGGTGGCGCGTGCTATCTCGACGGAAATCTCTCAAGGAAGAGGGGCCGGGAACAAAAAGGACCATGTGTTATTGGATGTTCGTCACTTAGGTGAAAAAATAATCATGGAGCGCATTCCCGAAATACGAAAAACGGTGCATGAACAATTAGGAATTGATTGCGTGAAGGAACTGATTCCCATTGTTCCAACTGCCCACTATAGTATGGGTGGAATTCCCGTGGACATTCATGGACGCGTAACGATTGACGCGCATAACACGCCCATCAAAGGATTGTATGCTGCAGGGGAAGTTTCCTGTGTCTCCGTGCACGGCGCAAATCGTTTAGGTGGAAACTCCTTGCTCGAAACCATTGTGTTTGGTCGCATTGCGGGACAAAAAATGGCAGAGTATGTACGTACACGCTCAACGAGTCCAAAGCACGACGATTCATTGGACATGGAACACGCGCGAAAGCGAATTGCGGGAATTTTAGCTCATACGAGTGGAAATAAATCCCATGTCATTCAGGAAAAGCTCCAAGGCGTAATGATGCAGGACTGTGGGGTGTACCGAAGCAAGCAAGGACTCACCAATGCCTTGCACGCGTGGAAAAAACTCTCCCTTGAGTCTCAACAAATACACGTGGATGACAAATCGAATACGTTTAACACGGATTTGATTGCCGCATTGGAGTGTCAAAACCTATTAGCGTTCAGCCAAGCCATTCTTGCCAGCGCACTTGCACGAAATGAAACACGCGGAAGCCACGCGCGCACGGATTATCCACAGCGAGACGATGCAAAATGGTTGAATCACACTCTTGCAACCAAACACGGGGATAATGTTCGTCTTTCATACAAGCCTGTTGTCATCAAGGGCTATTCTCCGGAAGCGAGGCACTACTAGTATGGCCAAAAATAAAAAAGTGAAAGCAGTGCGAACGAAAAAGAAACGCACAACTAAAACAGCGAAAGCACGCATCGTTTCCAAGACAATTCCAGAACCCACTCCTCATTGGAACATCCGCGTGTCACGATTCAATCCCCAAATGGATTTTGTTCCGCGCACACACGAATACAAGGCTATTCCCCACGAAGGGGAGAGTGTGTTGGACCTACTCACGCGACTCAAACATACCCAAGATGGAAGTTTGACATTTAGGGGAAGCTGCGGCTACGGTGGATGCGGTTCATGTGGAGTGACGGTGAATGGAAAACCCGTACTCGGATGCGTCACACAAGTAACGGATGTGCTGGATGCGAATAACAATTTACGTGTTGATCCGTTGAACAAGGAAAACGTCATCAAGGACCTGGTGTGTGATGAGTCGATATTTTTCAAGGAACTATTGAAAGTCAAGCCATGGCTGGTCACGAGAAAGGGAGAAGAAAGACGAAACCACAAAATGGGAATCAATGATGTGAGCGCGATGAAAGATGCCCCACAATGTATTCTATGCGGAATATGCAACGCCCACACGGAATCGTCTAAATTGGGAGAATTGGGCCCTGCGGCGTTCGTAAAGGCCTACCGTTACACCTTTGACAGCCGTGATGGGGATTCCTCTCGAATACTCGCGCTTGCATCCTCATTACCCGTACACTATTCCCTCGAAAAGGCCAACCTGTGTCCTAGAAACATATTTCCTGGGGATAAAATAAGTGAAATGCGCGACATTCAAAAAGCCAAGAAGGCTAAAGAGAACAGTCGGAAACGATCCCCATGAAGAAAACACGCTCAACGAGGAAAGAAATGGATGCACTAGGGAGCAAAACAGTTCCACGCGACGCGTACACGGGAATATTCTATTCTCGTGCGAAAGAGAACTTTTCACTCTCAACACGGAGGTTTCCTCCCGTATTTTATCACCAACTTGCATTACTCAAATACGTCGCGGCACAAGAACACGTGCACGCGAAACGAATCGAACCCAAAGTAGGAAACGCCATTGTACGCGCGTCACAGGAAACCATGAATGGAAAGTTCGATTCGCTTTTCGACTTGGACGTATTTGAGGCAGGGGCAGGAACTCCACTTAACATGACGATGAATGAAGTGATTACGAATCGTGCGCTTGAAATTTTAGGGGAACGAAAAGGAAAATATGCACGCATTCATCCAAACAACCATGTTAACATGATGCAATCCACCAATGATGTGATTCCCACTGCGTTACGTTTAACCTGCCTTGCTCTTTCGGAGAAACTAGAGAAGGAATTAATCCAAACCATTCATGTGGCGGAAGAATTATCCAAGAAATACGCCCAACGGACTAAAACGGGAAGAACACACATGCAAACTGCTGTTCCTGTGACGTTTGGACAGGAACTCTACACGTATGCACAGTCCCTCAGGGAAGGATTGACACGCATTCGAGAAGCCAAAACATCCCTTTACGAACTCCAATTAGGAGGAACTGCGGTTGGAACAGGAATCACTACGGTTCCCGGATACGACATAGCCGTTGTGAAGCGCCTAAAGCAGAAAACAAAACTACCTTTCTTCCCAAGCCATCGTAAGATGTTTCATACAAGCCATATGAGTGTGTTTTCCCATTACTCAAACGCACTCTCTGAATTGGCAAGCGAGCTATTGATTTGGGCTAATGATTGGATCCTCTTAGGATCGGATCCCTATGGAGGGATTGGAGAGGTTCGTTTGCCTGAAGTGGAACCTGGTAGTAGCATCATGCCTGGAAAAATTAATCCCAGCATTTTAGAGGCACTCAAAATGGTGTGCTTACAGGTGCAAGGGAACCATGAGACTATTCGTTTGAGTGTAGAATCCACCCAATTGGAACTCAACGTCATGACGCCCGTGATGGGAAGTAATTTGTTCGAGTCCCAACAAACACTCACCAATGCATTGAGCATGTTTAGGGAAAAATGCTTACGAAAAATAAAACCCACGAACCAAATGACTGTTTTATTAGAAAAAGGAAACGCAGCCGCCACCGCACTCAATCCCTATTTGGGATACGATGTAACTGCGTACATGGTGAAGAAAGCAATTTCATCTGGACAACCGCTCACCACTATTCTCACGCGTGGGGGATTAGTTTTGTCTGAAGAAGTGGAGCAGTTAATGAAACCCGAACACTTGACACGACCTTCTGCGATTAACATTTCTCTTAAACAAAAAATTCAATCACGCCCCGCCTATAAACGAGCATTGGCATTGGTGCAAAAATTCTCGCGCTAAGCAAGAACTATTAAAAAGAAAAGATGAACAAGCCTAGGCATGGCTCACCGGTATTTTACGCTCAACGAGGCGGAGGCACTCCTTCCTAAAGTAAAGAACCACATGACCAAGCTCATGGGGATCCACGACGAGCTCACCGCACTCTCTGGAGTAAAGGTCCAAGGGGCTGCCGGGTTCGATTGGAACACGCACATGTTAGCAGTCAATATCAACAAGCGCTACCATGAATTATCATTCAAATATTTCGCTGAACTCGAAGCACTAGGAAGAATGGGATGCTACGTGAAAGATGTTTCACAGGGATTGGTTGATTTTTATTCACGATTGGAAAGCCGAGATATTTTGCTCTGCTGGCAATACGACGAACCCACCATTCTCTATTTCCACGACGAAAAAACAGGCTTCACGGGAAGAATTCCCATTAATCAGCTCAAAGAAACCTTACTTCAGCAGCAAAAGGCCCTGCTCTAATAAAAGTATCAAGTTCTTTTTTCTTCTCATGGTTTCGTCTCCTTCCCAAAAATACGTGGAACATTACGCACAAGGCGTTATTCTCCGCGACAACACGCTCAACGAGTACAATACATTTCTTCACAACATGGGAGAAGAAGCCACGCTTCAAAAAATAGCAGCAGGATACGTGAAGCGAAACGGAAAGTGTCGCGTGTTGGATGTGGGGTGTGGAAACGGGCAAGCATTGCATGAATTGAAACAACACGTAGGGAGTGTGGTGCGCACGCTTGGAATTGATCTGCTTCCTTTGCGTGATGAGAAAATGATTGATGAGTTTATTCAAGGGGACGTGCATGAGGTTCCTTTTCCTCATGATTGTCACGTGATTGTTTCGTTTCGTGCGCTTCACGAAATGGGAGGATTTTCTACGCTCCTTCCAAAGTTCGCCCGCGCACTTACTCCGGGTGGAAGGGCCTATTTGTGGGTCCGTATGCGTGAGATGGTAGAAAACAAAATCCAATTTGTAGGGGAAATGAATGAACGGGAAGAAAAATACCTGAAAGAGTTGTCCGATATCTCCACGTTAAACGGATGCAAGGTGTTAGTGGAACCGGCCGTACAAACCTTGCACCATCACGAGTTTACTGCAGGGTATATTATTCTTTTTCTCAAGGAATGAGTTTCGTTTAAAGCCATTTTGGATTGGGTGTTGGGTATTCATAATAGGAGATGATACACCATGTCTGAACCAAAGCCCTTGACCTACAAAGCATTGCAAGGATTGTCCGAGAAACAACTCGCCGAGCACCACGATGTGTTATACGTGGGGTATGTGAAGAAAACGGATGAGATAAGAGAAAAACTCAAAACGGTTGATTTAACCAAAGCAAATGGAACCCATTCTGATTTGCGCGAACTTAAACTCGAAGAAGGATTCGCTGTGAATGGGGTGCGCTTGCACGAGGGATACTTCGCTGCGTTAGGCGGACAAGGCGGAAAGCCGAGTGGAAATTTATTGAAAATGATTGAGCAGGATTTTGGCTCCTATGAAAAATGGGAAGCTGAATTCAAAGCCCTTGGGTTATGCGCGCGCGGATGGGTTGTGCTCGCGTACGATTGGGAAGACATGAAGCTGCACAATTACATTTGCGATGTGCACAACCACGGAGGAATCTGGGGATGCTCTACGATTCTCATTTTGGACGTGTATGAGCATGCGTACTTCCTGGATTATGGCACCAATCGCAAGGCCTATATTGAGGTCTTCATGAAAAACCTGAACTGGAACAATCCTGAGCAAAAGGTCAACAATATGATGATCTACGAAGCCAAAGAAAGACATGCTGGAAAAATCTAATTAAAGCGGAAAAGAACGGCCTATAAGGCCGCCTATTCCCCTTCCCACCATGGCGATTTAAGTTCTTTTCCTGAAGCAGTTGATTTTATGTCCTTGGATCCAAACACGCTTTATGATGTCGCCATTGTCGGTGCTGGTCCCGCAGGGGGAAGCGCTGGAATTCACTGTGCCAAGAAGGGACTCAAGACCATTATCTTGGAAGAGCACGCCACGGTCGGAGACCCCGTACATTGTGGCGAATGTCTTTCCGAGATGGCCGAAATTCGCATCAACATGAAGTTTCCAAAGGAAGTCATTGCAC